>CAZDPA010000147.1:0-9847 GCA_964507195.1 uncultured Salinisphaerales bacterium
GGCCTGCCGAACGTGCTGCCGTCGTCGACCAATCCGACGCGGCCCTACACCGTCAACACGCTCGACGAGCATCTCGACATGCTGATGGTCTGCCATCACCTCGATGCGTCGATCGCCGAGGACGTCGCGTTCGCCGAGTCGCGCATCCGCAAGGAGACGATCGCCGCCGAAGACATCCTGCATGACCTCGGCGCGTTCTCGATGATCTCGTCGGACTCGCAGGCGATGGGTCGCGTCGGCGAAGTCGTCATCCGCACCTGGCAGACCGCGCACAAGATGAAGCTGCAGCGCGGCGCGCTCACTGGCGACAGCGCGCGCAACGACAATGCGCGCATCAAGCGCTACGTCGCCAAGTACACGATCAATCCGGCGCTGACCCACGGCATGGCGCACGAGATCGGCTCGGTCGAGCCGGGCAAGTGGGCAGACCTCGTGCTGTGGAAGCCGGCGTTCTTCGGCGTCAAGCCGTTCCTGATCATCAAGGGCGGCATGATCGTCAGCGCGGCAATGGGCGATCCGAATGCATCGATCCCGACGCCGCAGCCGGTGCACTACCGGCCGATGTTCGGCGCGCACGGCAGCGCCGTGACGCACAACTCGCTGAGCTTCGTGTCGCAGGTCTCGCTCGATGCCGGCATCGGCGAGCGCTACGGCCTGCACAAGCCGCTCGTCGCCGTGCGCGGCTGCCGCTCGGTGACCAAGGCCGACATGATCCACAACAGCTACCAGCCGGAGATCTCGGTCGATCCGGAAACCTACGAAGTGATCGCCGATGGTCAGTCGCTGTACTGCGAGCCGGCGATCGAGCTGCCGATGGCGCAGCGCTACTTCCTGTTCTGATGAATAGCTTTCAGCCAATGCTCATGTCGCAGTTCCCTCTCCCCGCGAGCGGGGAGAGGGCCAGGGTGAGGGGTGCGCCGTGAGCACGCTGCTCAAACTGACCGCGCGAATCCCGCCGCCGGCCGATGGCACGGACCTGCGCGTGATCGTGCTCAGCTACGCCGAACGCTCGCGCAGCCGTCTGCGCGCGGTGCTCGAAGACGGCACGGACGTCGGCCTGTTCCTGCCACGCGGCACACAACTGCGCGGCGGTGATGGCCTGCTCGGCGAAACCGGCGAAGTGATCCGCGTGCGCGCGGCGACCGAGCCGCTGTATCGGGTGACTGCACACGCTGACGCCGGCGATCCGGCCTTCGCGCTGCTGCGCGCGGCCTATCACCTCGGCAATCGCCATGTTCCGCTCGCACTGTCACCGGGCGAGCTGCTGCTCGAACCCGATCCGGTCCTGCGCGACATGCTGCTCGGCATCGGCATGGTCGTCACCGACTGTGCCACCGCGTTCGAGCCCGAGGCAGGTGCGTACGGCGGCGGACACCGCCATGATCACGACGACAGCGCCGGCTCGCTCGGCGAATTGCTGTCGCAGCAGGCGCATGCGCAGGTGCCCGATCTGTCGACGCTGCAGTTCCACCGGTGAACCGCGCACCGCGCTCCAGGCGGGAACCCGTCGCAGCGTCTGTGCCTGCGGAAGATCTCGCGTCGCTGGGCGCACTGCTGCAGCTCAGCAGTCCCGCCTTGCCGGTCGGCGCATACAGCTATTCACAGGCGCTGGAGTCGGCCATCGACAAGGGCTTCGTCAGCGATGCCGCATCGGCGCAGGTCTGGATCGCGGCGTCGCTGAAGCTCGTGCTCGGCCGCTATGAAGCGCCGGTGTGGTGCCGTCTGCGCGCAGCCTGGGATGCGCAGGACAGGATTCGCTACGAGCGCTGGAACAGCGAATTCATCGCCAGCCGCGAAACGCGCGAGCTGCGCGCCGAGACCTTGCAGATGGGCTACTCGCTGCGCCAGCTGTTGCAGGCCACCGACGCAGAACAAATCCCTCCTGCCGGCGATCTGTGCTTTCCGGCCGCACACGCCTGCGCGAGCGCGCTGTGGGCAATCCCGCCACGGCTGGCGCTGTACGGCTATCTCTATAGCTGGCTGGAAAACCAGGTCATGACTGCGCTCAAGGCGGTGCCGCTCGGGCAGGTGTCCGGACAGAAGCTGCTGATCGCCATCCGGCCGCAGATCGCCGGCCTGGTCGAGCAGGCGTTCGCGATGCGCGATGAAGAACTTTCGACGCAGGCGCCGATGCTCGGCCTGCTCAGCAGCCAGCACGAAACCCAATACTCAAGATTGTTCAGGAGCTGATTCATGGCGGAAATCAACATCACGGGCGGCCCCTTGCGCGTCGGCATCGGCGGCCCGGTCGGCTCCGGCAAGACCACGCTGGTTGAAGTCCTGTGCAAGCGCATGCGCGATCATCACCGCCTCGCGGTCGTCACCAACGACATCTACACCAGGGAAGACGAACGCCTGCTGGTCGCCGCCGGCGCGCTCGCGCCGGAACGCATCATGGGCGTGGAGACCGGCGGCTGCCCGCACACCGCCATCCGCGAAGACGCCTCGATCAATCTTGAAGCCGTCGACCGCATGAGCCGGCGCTTTCCCGATCTGGAACTGATCTTAATCGAGTCCGGCGGCGACAACCTCGCCGCCACCTTCAGCCCCGAGCTGTCCGACCTGACGATCTACGTCATCGACGTCGCCGGCGGCGAGAAGATCCCACGCAAGGGCGGACCGGGCATCACCAAGGCCGATCTGCTCGTCATCAACAAGACGGATCTGGCGCCCTACGTCGGCGCGAATCTCGACGTCATGGCCCACGACGCCACGCGCATGCGCGGCAAGCTGCCATTCGTGATGACCAATCTGAAGGCCGGCGACGGCGTGCAGACAGTGATCGACTTCATCATCGCGCGGGGGATGCTGGCCGCGTGAAGTCCGAGCGATGTCGCGGCACCCCTCGATACACCGCGCGAGCGCGGCACTCGGGACAGGTCTCGATACACCGGCTTCGCAGGCACTCGATGCGAACGGGGTGTTGTAGGGCCGTCGAGTACCCACCCAAACCCCGTTCGTCTCGAGTGCCGCGCACAGCGCGGTGCATCGAGAGGCCAGAGCGGACCCAACTCAGTACGTATTGTCCCGACTGCTCTTCAATACGTTCCCCAACCACCAGACCAGGACCGGTGGCAGCACCAGTTCGCTAATCAGCAAGCCCACAACCTGCAGCGACGGAACACCGTGAACCGCAACGGACACGAGCCGGGCCAACCCGGCCGCAAAGAACACCCAGAGCAGACAACGCAGCACCGTCGCGTACTTGGGAATATCGCTCGCGCAGAGCAGGAACAACACGCCATACAGCATGAAGATCACGCCGAAGAAGCGGTTCTGGCTGTCCAGTACCGGATCGGCAATGACTTCGGCAGGCAGCTTGGCGCCCAGCAGCACATCGGCGCCGAGGCCCAGCGTCAGATGCAGTGCACCGACCATGAAGAAGACCGGTGCCGACAATCGCAGGACAAGGGCAAGGGTTTGCATGCGTCTCCTGTGCAGCGTTGGTTTCTACTTGTAAGCGACCACCGCACTGGTGGGTCCGGCAAGCGCAATCATCTCGAAGCGCTGGAACCCCGCTTCGCGGCACCAGCCCTGGAAATCGGCGTAGGTGTAGTCGAAGGCATCGCCGAACTCGATCAGCATGTTCAACGACATCAGCAGGCCAAACGCGTTCTCGCGCCTGGCATCGTCGATCACGTTCTCGATGGCGATGAAGGCGCCGCCCGCCGGCAGAGCGTCGTAGGCCTTCCTGATCAGGATCTTTTTGTTCTCAAGATTCCAGTCATGCAGGATGTTGCCCATGGTAACGACGTCCGCCCTGGGCAGATCGTCCTTGAAGAAATCGCCTGAGATCGGCTTGATCCGGCTTTCCATGCCGGCTGCCTTGATCTCCTTGCCTGCGAGCGGCGCGACCGGAGGCAGATCAAAGCTGGTGCAGGACAGGTGCTGATGATGTGTCGCGACAATTCTGGACAGCAGCGCCAGGGCCCCACCGACATCGCTCAGAGTTTTGTATTTCGGGAAATCGAACTTCTGCGCCAGCATTGCGAAGTTCGCCGCCTGGAAGCCGGTCATCGCATCGAGGAACTCACCCAGCGATTCCTCGTTTGCGTATAGCGCCTCGAAGATGGACTTGCCGCCGTGCTTCACTTCGTTCTGCGGCTGCCCGGTCTTCAACGCCGTCCCGAGGTGATTCCAGTATCCGAACAGTCGGGAGTTCAGCATCTGTGGCAGGCCGCCGATGTAGGTCGGGCTCTTCTTGTTCAAGAACGCCGCGGTCTGCGGCGTGTTCCTGTATTTGCCCTCAGGCCCGTCACCGTCACGGTCGAGGAATTTCAATGCCACCAGCGCATCGAAGAAATCAAATGTGCCACGAGGGTGCAGGCCGAGCGCCTTGCCGAGCTGGTCAGCGGACTGCTGGCCGTCGCCGAGTGTCGTGAACAAGTCGAGCTCCACCGCAGTCAGCAAGACCTTCGAAGCCCAGAATGCAGTGGCGGTCTGCATGATGTGGGAAGGGTCGAGTGGCTCGTTCATTCCTGTTCTCCGTTTCCTGCAAAGGCCAAGGCGACTCAACGACCGTATCACGGTCGATCGAGCATATCCGCTATTTCATGCGCTGCTTTTCGGCAACGGCAGCAGCAGGTGGCGGCTGAGATCGCCGATCAGTTCCGTATGCATGCGCCGCTCGACGAAATGCCAGCCCGCCGCGTCGCGCGCGAAACGGTCGTGGTAGCGACCGGCGATGATCGCCTGCAGCGGAAAGTCCTCCAGCGCCTGGAACACCGTAAAGCGCAGCCGCGCACTTGCGGCTCGCAGGTCTTCGTCGATATCGATGCAGAGATTGCTCATCACGTGCTGCGTGCGCGGAGTTCCGCAGTCATAGCGGCGCGTAAAGCTCTCGTACATCGCCTGCACCGCGTGCGCGCCTTGCATGACGCTGCCAGCCGCAACGATCTGGCCACGAGAGAACAGCTGGCCAATCGCGGCGAAATCGCCAGCGTCGATCAGCTCGGCGTAGCGGTACAGCAGGTGTTCGATTGCGTGGTGGTCTTCCATGTGGCTGATGCCTGATTTAAGCCACACCGCAAGGCGGTGACGGATCGGACGAACTGCTAGGTGTTGCCCCCGGACGTGGCCACCCGCGGTACCTGGCAGTATGAAGGAGGCGCTGATGAACATCTTTTTTGGACTCGAGGCTGTTCAGAAGGCGTTTCGCAATCTCATCACAGATTGGCTTCCGATCCGCATTGATGAACACTCGTGGCTCGTCATTATCTACATCTCGCTCTTCGTAGGAGAACGTGAGCCACCCCCATGCGGCAAAGAGTTCAAGTACTGCGATGTGCGGAACGTATAGATCTCCATCGCAGTAATCCACTTGATCTGTGACAAGCACATCAAAAGCAAGCTCGTCCCCATAGAAGACGACAGATTGCCCCGCTTTGACTGCGGCCTTTACCATGGCGTCATAGTCGGCCGCATAAAAAGCGAGAAAGTTTAGCAACTCGTCTCGATGGAGCTGAGCGCTCCAACTTCCGAACGTGTAGTAGAGCTCTTCTCGATAGGTTTCTATCTCGGCCCTCTGGAGGCCTTTACTTTGGCTGGTACGTGAATCAAATTCATCGTGATGATCGAAGCAAAGAAACGCCAAATTCTTAGCGGCGTTGTTGTCACGATTCCCGTCAAGGTGAGCAATCTGTCCCTTCTTGACCGCGGAGTCTCGGGAAAGCCCAAAACACACGCAGCATCGACGACGAGACTGAACAAGCACCTCCGCTTGGGTCGAATCTGGAACCTTTGTACGCGATGACATATCAGTAGCACCTAGCGCCTCAGGGCGCCGCGAAGCGGCATCCTCGGGTGGAAGCGATTAGGCATCACAAGACAAGCTCACTACCTCGATGGAAAGGCCGAACGACTTGCCATGTTCTGCGACCGCATGGCCCAGTCCGCTAGATAATTTCTTCGCGCCTAGTCTCGGAGTGAGGAAGACGAACCTGTTTAGATTCGGCAGTCCGTTGTCACGCGCCATGAGCGTCTTAAAGATATCTCTGTAGAACTCCATGTGCACATTATTGGGAGAGGCCTTCATTTCGTACGAGATGCCGGCTCTACGGTCAACGACGTCTATTCGTTCTCGGAGATGAGGGGCGACCTTGTATTCAACTAGAAGCCGGGATGGCTGAAGCTTGCGCACTGCAGCTTGCCATTTATCTGTTACCAGCTTCGCTAGTTTGTCTCCAGTCCCCTCATCTCCGCTCATACGCCAATGAGTTGCATGAGCAAGCCGCGCCTCAGAAACAATAAGGTCATGCACGCGTTTGTTCATGATGTCGAACGCCCAGCTTCAGTCGCGGCCCGCGAGCGTCGCGAGTGGGACGTCGGTAGTAAGCGTTGGTTGGGCGCCACTACTCACCCTCCAATGGACGTAGCCGAAGCTTCCGCATTATGGCTTCAACACGCTTCGCAATTACCTCGAGCGATTTGTGAGCTTCCTGATCCGTATCGTGCACATAGGTTGATAACCCTCGCAGTTGTACTGCCGCTTCTTCGACAAACCTGGCAGGAGGAAGGGCTCCGAAGGCTAGGTGACGAGTAACCTCATAAGCCGGTATTGCATGCAGCTTAGAGATTAGCTCGCTGGAGCTTCTCATCAAAGCATCGTGCGCGGCGTCCGACTTTCCGGGCGTGCGTCCGATGGGTGTATGAATTGCTGGCGCGTGGAACGCAAGTACGAAGCGCACCTCACCAACAGCTTTCCGAAGTTCGTGGACTGGCTCAATGAGGAACTTTGATAGCAGTTGCCCCGCAACGTAAATTGCGACTGCAAAAAAAGCACCCCAACCTATTTTCTCAACATCAGACATTTGCCCTCTTCCTTTAGCTCCCAACACGAACTAGACATCACTTTGACGTATGGCCCGGAAAGCAGTTTCGACGGATTGACGTACAACGCCGATAGCCAGCCTTGGCATCGCCGCGAATCAAGTGCCTCGCGTTTCATTGCGCTCCCCCGACTCTGCCTGACCAAACTCTGCCACGCCCAATCGCTCCAGCACACTCGGCTTCACCCGATCCATCCGATACCCATTCGTCACAATTCCCCACAACCCGCGATCAAGATCGCTGGTCTTGAACAGCCAATCCGCAAACGGAATCGTGAGGTTGAGATTGCGGTCCGTCATCAGGTTCTGATGGTGATGCACCCAGTGGTTGCGGCGCATGGTGTTGATGACTGGCAGGCGGGCAAGCAAGGGCGATTCATGCAGATGTGCAGCGGTGTGCAGCACTTCGTAGCTGAGATAGTGCAGCATGCCGCCGGCCATCCACAGCCAGCCGGCGTTGGGGCCGAAGATCAGGGCCCATACTGCGCCGAGGCCGAGATGGATCAGCGCGATGCCGAAGACGGCGTAGGGCGGGAAGAACATGATGCGGTACTCGCGGTGCGAGTCGACCGTCATGTGGTCTGGTGAGAAGTAGTGGTGATGCTCGACCGTGTGGCGTTGCCACAGCGCGCGCAGGCCAGGGACGCGTTTGTGCAGCACATGGCGGTGCAGCCACCATTCGCCGACGTTGGAAAACAGGTATGCCGGTATGACGCTGAGCCATGCCCACTGCGCGCCGAACAGATGACTCAGGCTCCAGGCGATGTAGGCGAAGCCGAAGCCGAAGATCCACAATCCATGCAGCCAGCCGTTGTAGTAGCGGCTGATGCGTTGCTGGTATGCAAGGCGAAACTGGCGCTGAGGTTCTTCCATGCCGTACCGCACCTCTGCGGTGATCGTCACATCTGCTTCATATCCGCAATCTAGCATTCCCGCTCTTGCGGGTTTTGCTGCCCGCCATGACAGCCAGCCCCGCCAGCCAGAGAACCTTCATGCCTCAGCCACACTGCACCGGCACCAGCCGCCGCGACTTTCTGCGTTACGTCTTCCTGACCGCTGGTTCGGCCAGCGTGCCGGCCTGGCTGGGCGCCTGCGCGCAGTCGAGCTCACTGGGTCCGGACGGTGGTGGCGCGGGCGGCGGCAGCGCAGAGTTCGCGATTGCGCCGGGGCCGCTGGCGGACATCGGCCCGCTGGTCGATACCGGCGTGGACGGCATACTCGCGCCTGAAGGCTTCACCGTGCGCGCGGTGGCCAAACACCTGACAAATCCGCTGACCGGTGTGTTCGATCCGCTCGGCCTGACCGGCTACAACTGGCATACCGCGCCGGATGGCGGTGCTTGTTATGCCGCCGACGATGGCGGCTGGGTGTATGTGTCGAACAGCGAATCGACGCCTGGCGGTGTCGGCGCCCTGCGCTTTTCGGCAGATGGCACGCTGTCCGATGCCTACCGGATTCTCGACGGCACGCGCAGAAACTGCGCCGGCGGCGCGACGCCGTGGCAGACCTGGTTGTCCTGCGAGGAAACCGGCGACGGCGGGGTCTTCGAATGCAATCCCTTCGGCTCGCCCGACGACGCGGTCGCCAAGCCGGCGCTGGGCATCTTCAATCACGAAGCCGCCGCCGTTGATCTGCACACGCGCACGGTGTTCCTGACCGAAGATGCGGGTGACGGCCGCCTGTATCGCTTCGTCGCGGATGCCAGCGATGTCGATGGCGAACGCCTGCGCATGCAGAGCGGACGCCTGCAGGTGCTCAATGTCGTCGGCTACGAGAACGGCGGCTATCCGGCGGAGGATGCGCTGATCCGCACGCTGCATCGCACGGAGTGGGTGGATGTGGTCAGCCCGGAATCCGCACAGAGCGGCGTGCGTACCAGCCTCGCCAATGCGGGCACGCCGGTGCCGGGCACGGTGTTCAAGGGCGGCGAAGGCATCTGGATCTACGACGTGCCGCCTGCTTTGCGCAGCACGCCACCGGGCGGCAGCCGGGCGACGCGTGCGTTTGTGTTCTTTGCCTGCAAGGGCGACAACCGAGTGCTTGCCTACGACATCGACAACGGCCTGATCGAGTCGGTGTTCGACAACGCGTCGATCGATCCGGGTTTCGATGATGTCGACAACGTGGTCGTCTCGCCGGCAGGAGACGTGGTGGTCGCGGAAGACGGTGCCGCCATGCGCCTGATGATTGTCGTGCCGAACCGGCCGTCGAAGGTGCTGGTGCAGGTCACGCTGGGCGGTTCCGAGCTCGCCGGCCCGGCGTTCTCGCCGGACGGCAGCAGGCTCTACTTCAGTTCACAGCGCGGGCCGAATTTGCCGGTTGGCAACACCGGCACCGGCGTGACTTACGAGCTGACGATTCCGCAGCAGTTCCGCGGTTAAAACCCTGTTCGCATCGAGTG
Source organism: uncultured Salinisphaerales bacterium (assembly GCA_964507195.1). Lineage (GTDB taxonomy): Bacteria > Pseudomonadota > Gammaproteobacteria > Nevskiales > Nevskiaceae > Solimonas. The sequence continues at coordinate 9,229 of CAZDPA010000147.1, forward strand.
CCGCGCTCGCGCGGTGTATCGAGGGATGCCGCAGAGGCCGGCAGTGGCGTCTCGATACACCGGCTTCCCCGGCACTCGACACGAACGGGCTTTTTGGTATCCGATCGAGAAAGACTAGGTCGCCTTGCGCTCGATGAACTCGATCTTGTAGCCGTCGGGATCTTCGACGAACGCGATCACCGTCGTGCCGTGCTTCATCGGCCCGGCCTCGCGTGTGACCTTGCCGCCCTGCGCCTTGACGCGCTCGCAGGCGGCGTAGGCGTTGTCGACCGCAAGGGCGATATGGCCGAACGCGGTGCCCAGCTCGTATTTCGCGACGCCGTAGTTGTAGGTGAGTTCGATCTCGGCGCCGCCATCTGCGTTGCCGTTGCCATAGCCAAGAAACGCCAGCGTGAACTCGCCGGACGGATAATCCTTGCGGCTCAGCAGCTTCATGCCGAGCACTTCGGTGTAGAACGCGATCGAGCGATCGAGATCGCCGACGCGAAGCATGGTGTGGAGGATGCGCATGGGTTCGGTCTGTGTGCGGGGACGTGCGCACTGTCGCGCCTTTGGCAGTTTCGGTGCAAGAGCGGTTCTCCGTGGCGATCAAATCAACTCCGTTCGTGTCGAGTGCCGT
>CAZDPA010000148.1:0-9826 GCA_964507195.1 uncultured Salinisphaerales bacterium
GAAATACAGCTGATACAGCTTCCTATACGGGCTGCAGACGCTTTTGGATCCAGTAGTCGACCGAAAAATAGCGGCCAGCGCCGGTAAAGAACAGGGATAACAGCATGATCAGGTAAGTCACGGCGAACTCGACGCCGTTGTTGAGGATCACCAGGCTGCCGTGCTCGGTCAGGTGCGCATAGTCGCCATGCTCGCGCAGGATCTCCTTGGCCTCATTCAGACGCTCGATGGCCATCATGGTTCGATCGGTCGCGAATGGACCCGCAAATTCTGCAATCGCCAGCCAGCCATGTTCGAGGTGCACGGTGAAGATCGCGACAATCATCGTCGCCATCAGCGGCACAGCGATCAGCCGTACGCCCAAGCCCAATGCCAGCAGCACCGCACCGGCCAGCTCGGTCGCCGCCGCAAGAAACGCCAGTAGGGCCGGAAACGGCAGGCCCAGACCCCAGTCCGGATTGCCGAACCACTCGACCGTCGAGTCAAAATGGTTGAACTTGCTCATGCCGGCCATCCAGAACACCGGCACCAGATACGCGCGCAACAGCAGCGGCGCCAGAAAGTCCAGCGCACGGCTGCGATCCAGCAGCCCCCGCACATGCATCATCCACTTCATCATTGCAGCGCCCTCATTCGATGCAGGCATGGTAGCCAGCACCTGCCGGGCAAACTGTGTCCCAGCGTCCACGATTCATGCCCGAAAGCCCGCGCACCCCCTGCAACTGTGACGCGCTACGCAGCAGCGGCCTGACTTTCGAAGTGGCGTACCCAGGCAATGAACTGCTCTTCGGGCATGGCGCGACTGTAGTGATAGCCCTGCTGGATGGCACAGCCGAGATCGCGCAGCCGCCGCATGTCGTCTTCGGTTTCTGCACCCTCGGCGACCAGGTACAGGCCCCCGCGCGCAGCGACCTGGGCGATCGCTCGGACGATATCCGCCGCCCGCGACTGGGTCGCCGACGCGCGCGTGATCACCGGGTCGATCTTGATGCCGTCGATCGGGAATCGCAGCAGATGGCTCAGCGACGAGTAGCCGGTACCAAAATCGTCCAGGGAAATCCGGATGCCGGTCGCCCGCAAGGCTTCGATGACTTCGGTCGCGGTTTCCAGATTGTTGATCAGCGCCGTTTCGGTGATCTCGGCGATCAGCTGCCCGGCCGGCAGGCCACTGCTGGCCAGCGCTTCGCGGCAGATCACCAACAGCTCCGGAGACAGCATGGCCGCCGACACGTTGAACGACACGGCCACGGTATAGCCGTTGTCGGCCCAGTTCTGGATCACCGTGCAGGCCTGCGTCAGCACCGTGCGGGTCATCTCGCGAATCGTGTCCGAACTTTCGGCAATGCGCATGAACTCGGCCGGCATGATCAGGCGACCATCGGGCTGGCGCCAGCGCACCAGCACCTCGGCACCGACGACCTTGCCGCGCTCGGCGTCGACCACCGGCTGGAAGTACGGCACGAACTGGCCCTGGCGCAGGCCCATGCCGATCTGCTCGGCCAGGGCCAGATGCTTGCGCAATCGATGCGTCAATCCGCGCTCGCCGAAGCGCAGATGCCCCGAGCCTTCCGCCCGCGCATTGCGCAGGGCCTCGAAGGCGACGTTGATGTATTCCTCGGCGTCGCGCGCGTCGTCCGGGAAAATCGCCGCGCCAGCCGACAGGCTGAGCCGGTAGCGATGGTCTTCCACCTCCACCGGCTGATTCAGGCGCGAGAACGCCTCGGCCGTGATGCGCTTGATGTCGGCGCGCGCAACCGCTTCGGAAACACCGCGGTCAACCAGCACGCCGATGGTCAGGGCATCAAGGCGGAACAGCATCTGCGGAAGATGGTCCAGCGCCTGCAGGCGGGTGGCCGCCATGCGCATCACGCGCTCGGCCACGCGCAGACCGAAGCCGCTGCGCAGATTGTCGTAGGTGTCGACGCTGATCAGAATCAGGCCGTGCGTGCCGTCGATAGGCCGCTGCCGGCGCACCTCGCGCAGCTCCGCGTCCAATGCATTGCGGCTGGGCAAGCCGGTACCTGGATCTTCAAACGCAAGCTGACGGATATGCTCAGCCTGCGCGCGGATCTTGTGGATGGCGCGGACGATCTCGCCGAACTCATCGCCGGTATCCGGCAATGGTCGGCTCGGCAGCCGCCCCGCAGACACCGCGTTCAGACTGCCGGACACCGCCGACAGCGGCGTCACCATGCGCCGATAGACGTAGACCGTGCTGAACAGATTCAGCAGCAACAGCCCAGACAGCATCGCCAGGAAATTGCGCTGATGCGCACGGAAATGCGCAATCGCCGAGAACGAGGTCTGCAGATTGCGTTCATTGGCCTGCTGGACCAGCGTCGCCACTGCGCGCTCGGTCTGCCGATCCAGTTCGCCGACCTGCGCGAGGAGCACGGCCATGTTCTCGGGCGTCACCGGTTCGCCCAACAGCGCCTTGATCGGGCCTGCACCCTCGTTCAGCAGCGTGCGCAGCGTGCGTGCCTGATCACCCTCGCCGTCCGGCAGGAACTGCAGCTGGTTGAGCGCGCCGTCGAGCTCCTGACGTACCCCGCGCAGCGCCGGCTGCGGATCACCGCCTGCGGCGAGATCCTCCGCTGCCGCATGGAGCTGTGTCAGCGCATTCGAAGTGGCCGCAGCCACCGACATCGACATCGAAATGCGATTGCTGCCGCCGCGCATGTCCGACTCGACCCGCGACTCGTTGTGCAACGACGACAACAGCCATAACCCCGCCACCAGAATGGCGAAGTGCCCCAGGACAGCGAACGCAATAAATCTGGCTTTGACCGTCTTCATAGGCGCCGAACAGATCGCTATGGGCCCGTCATGCGGACCCCGACCGAAGCTGCATTCTAGCGCCAGCTTCCCGGCCGAAGGGTTGGGCATGGGTTCGCACCCGCCAGCCGCCATGCTGCGGCGCGACAAGAGCCAGACCGAGGCCGCGCAGACCCAGAACTCGCGCCCGCTTCGATTACACTGCGCACCCCGCATCGCGGGCAATCCCAGCAAGGGCCTTTAGCTCAATCGGTTAGAGCAGCGGACTCATAATCCGTAGGTTCCGGGTTCAAGTCCCGGAGGGCCCACCACCTTTCTTTGCCGCACACACCCCGTGCCGAAGACGCCTAGAACGGCTGGTTCGGAATGCCTTCGAACAGCTGCTCGGTCGGCCCGACGGTCACCAGTCCCAGCAGCTTCGTCGCGAGGTGCGGCGCGAATACCGAGAGATAGACGGCGTGACCGATCACGATCGCGGCGGCGATCGACAACAGGGATGACCGCATGCGGCTTTTTGTCTTTGAGTCCGCCCACAGGTCGATCAGGGAACGGCCGAGCGCATCGGTCCTGCCGAGCAGATAGGTGAAGACCATCATCTGCACGCCCATTGCGAGGGCGTCGTAAAGCGGGTACTGATGCTTCGTGCCCTCGCTCAGCGCGAGGCCTTCGATCACGCGGCCGTAGTAGAAGACGCCGAGCTTGGCGCCGAGAAAGGCGTTGAACCCCAGCGCCCACAGGAACCCGACGATGAGGCCGACGATCAGCAGCGTGAATGGCGCGCGCCAATGGAATGTCGCGATCAGCCAGCGTCCGAGCGAAACGCCGATCGCCGCCGGCAACACGAAGTACGCGATGTAGCCGGGCGGCACCGACGCGGGCAAGCCGCCCCAGGTCATGTTCAGCGGCCACCAAGACGGCATGCGCGGGATCGCCGGCGGAAACTGGGCATACATCGCCCAGTCGTACGGCGCCTCGATCCAGGAGAACGAGATCGCCGAGATGCACAGCAGCAGTAGCGCGTGCGGACGGCCACGGCGATAGCTCAGATAAAGACCCGCAACGACGAAGACGACCGCGCCGATATACGCAAAGCCGATCGACGCCTTCAGCAGCGGCGCCAGCTCAGACATCACCGCTGCTCCGCTTCGCGGCCGGCCCGCCTGCCTGCGGATCGAAGCGCCATACCAGGCCGAAGATCAGCGCGATCAGGCCGAACAGTGTGCCGAGCATGATCGCTGCACCCATCGCTGTACCTCAGTGCCTGATGCCGGTGAAAGGGAACGAACCCATGATCGACGCCTTCACCTTGCCGTTCATCGCGCCGCCTTCGACGCTGCCTTCGAACTTGAGCTTCAGCGGCAGCGGCTTGCTGATCTTGTTGACCCAGGCGACCTTGCCGGAGCGGCGGTCGTAGACGATCTCGTCGACCTTCTCCACCTGGCCGAGCGCCGACTGCGTGCCGCCGAGAATGCCGTTGACGATGCTGAGTTCCAGCGTCGTTTCCTGCGGACCGGTCGGGCCATAGATCGTGACGGTCCAGATGCCTTCGATCGACGCCGGTGGCGCGGTGTCGGTGCTGCGGTTTACCGTTGCTGCCGGAGCGATGCTGCCGGTCGACGCACGATCCGCAATCGGCGGCGCCGGCGCTGGCTGCTTCGCTGCCGCTGCCGACCTGGCAACAGCGGAGCCCCAGAGCAGATGAATGCTCGTCGGCCCCGCGATGATGCTGCCGTGGTAGGTCGGCGCCAGATCGGGGTCGAGCCGGAACTCCGGCAGCTTCTTCAGCATCGTCTCGTACATCACGCGCAGCTCGAGGCGCGCCAGATGCATGCCGAGACAGAAATGCGGGCCGGAACCGAAGGCCATGTGCGGCTGGTTCTCGCGATGCAGGTCGAACTTCAGCGGATCCGGATAGACGCTGGCGTCGACGCTGGCACCCGGCAGGAACATCATCACGCGCTCGCCTTCCTTCATCCGCACGCCGGAGAATTCCCTGTCGCGCTTGAGGATCCGGATCGGTGCGACGAACGAGTAGCGACGCAACAGTTCCTCCGAAGCCTTGGGAATCAGTTCCGGGCGCGCGCGCAGTTCCTTCTGCAGTTCGGGATCGGAAGCGAGATGACGGACGCCGAAGCCGAGCGCATTGACGACCGTATCGAGGCCGGCGATGAACAGGATGACGCAGTAGCTGAGCATCAGGTCGAGCGTCATCGGCTCGCCTTCGATCTCAAGTGCCCACAGCAGACTGATGATGTCGTCGCGCCGATCTTTGCGGCGCGCGACGATGGTTTCGCGCATCACCGAGGCGATGCTCTGCATCATCAGCATGTTTTCGGAAAGATCTGGCGTGATCGAGCTCAGATGCGATTTCGCGAGATCGCGGTACTCGCGTTCCTTTTCGAGAGGCAGGCCGAACATCGCGAGGAAGATCTCGACCGGATAGACGTCGGCGACTTCGCTCTGGAACTCGCAATGACCCTTCTGAACGATCGCGTCGATGAGGCGTTCGGCGAGCGCGCGGACCTTGCCCTCCATCGCCGCGACCGCCTTCGGCGAGAACGTGGCGAACAGCGGCTGGCGCAGCTTGCCGTGCATCGGCGGATCGATGCAGATCGGCACCGGTGCCGGAATGCGTTCCTCCTCCGGCAGTTCGGCCATCATCGCGTTGAAGGCCTCGGGCGCGAAGTGTTCGCTGGAGAACGTGCCGAAATCGCGCAGCGCTTCGCCGACCGCGGCATGCGACTGCAGCATCCAGTGGCCGCCGTTGAACGGCGTCCAGAAGATCGGCGGCGCACGCTTCACCAGGTCGGCGGCGCGCACATGCGGATCTCTGCAGTACTCGGGGTCTGCGTTATAGTCGAACTCGTAGACCAATGCGTCGGGAACGTGCGCAGGTTGCTGCACTTTGTTGGCCTTGTCGGCACCACTCATGAATTGTTCCTCGGTCTGGCGACAGCTATTCGGGCTGGTCGTCTGGCGGCGGTGCTGCCGCCGGGATTTCCCCAGCTGTTTCAGCGGGCGCCTGCTTAGCCGCTGCTTCGCCTGTTGCGTATCGCGCCACACGATCGTCGCGGAACTTGACCAGATCGCGATAGCCGATCCGCTTGTACAGCGGCCGCGGCTGAATGCCCCAGGCGTCCTGCGCGGATTCCTTGAACACCACGCCTTCCGATGGATCGAACAGCGGGTGCGGCACCTTGCACTCAGCGGTGTCGCTCGAATAGCGCACCTTCATCAGCTCATGGCACACCTCGACGACCGACAGCGTCGGCCAGCCGAACCAGATCAGCAGACCCGGCAAGGTGAACGAAGCCTCGATCACCAGCACGGTCAGGCAGACGAACAGGCCGCGCTGCAGCCATTTGTGCATATTCGCGTAATGGGCTGTCGTGCCGAGTGGCAATTTCTCTTCTACTGACTTGTCCATGATCTTGTTCTCCCGAGCCGATCAATCTTCGGAAAAGATTTCGCGGTTGACCGTATGCAGATACGGCAACGCGAGGAATGGCGTGATGTAGAAGATGTCGTAGATCCACCAGCCCCAGACCGGGAACGTGATGTTCGCGTAGCGGACATCCGCGTAGAACGTCATGTTGAGGTTGTAGCCGATCCAGACAATCAGCCCCATCCAGCAGAACACGATCAGCCACTGCTGGCCCCAGCGCTTCATCTGCAGCAGGCCGATTGCGGCGGCAAGACGCCCGCAGAACACGACGAGGATCAGCGAGATCTGCCAGGCCTTCTCTCCAGGCGCACCCGTGCCGCCGACCCATATCTCGTTGTAGTGCCAGAAGTAGCCGCCATCGAACACTGCGCCCCAGCCGGCGGTGATGATGCGATTGATCAGCGTGTGATGCGCGACCAGATCCATCATCCAGCCGAGACTGTTCAGCGTCGAATCGATGATGACGAGATAGCCGATCAGCGTGACGATGACCGGGCGCACTGATAGCCCCTGCTTCGCCGCCTGTACCTGCAGCATCAGGCCGCGCATGAACATCGGCAGGCCGAGGATGCCGAGGATGCCGGTACCCATCAGCAGCGTGCCGGGAATCATCCACTTGTCAGCGCGCCGCTGCGCCTCCGAACTCTGTTCCTGATGCGCGTCGTAGGCACCGAACGATCCTGCGCCCTGCAATGATTTGCTAGCCATGGGTGCTCACCAGTCCCGGACCGAGTACATGTGGAGTTGCAGCAGGAACAGGCCGATCAGGTAGCTGTACAGCAGCACCTGGAAAACGATCAGCGCCTTCTTGCGGCGGCGATCCCGGTCCGTGACGATTCTGTCGCTCATCGTTGGCCTCCTGTGTTGTTGGCTGGCGTGCCGAGCAGGCTTGCGGCGGCGAGCTCGCGCAGTCCGTCGGTGATCGCACCGTCATTGCTCAGCGGCGCGAGGATGCAGGCTTCTGCGGCTTCCAGTTCACTGGCGCCGGACGCGACGAGCTTCGCCGCGGTGACGAGCACGCGGGTCGACGGCGGCTCGAAGTGGAAGACGTCGTCGGCGTTGCGGATGCCCATTGCGCAGGCGACGAGCCGTTTGGCGATCACGAGATCGATGCCCGCTTCCGCGACCAGCACCTCGGCCTCGCGCTCGGGCGGCAGGTAGTTCATCGCGACCGTGACGAAGCGCTGGCGGAACGAGGGCTTCAGTTCCTTCAGGGAGCTGCGATACGCCGGGTTGTACGAGCAGACCAGCATGAAGCTGTCCGGCGCAACGACGACTTCGCCGGCGCGGTCGAGATACAGCGCGCGGCGGTGGTCGGTCAGCGAGTGCAGCACGGCGAGCGAGTCGTGGCGCGCTTCGACGACCTCATCCATGTAGCAGATCGCGCCGTGCTTCACCGCGCGTGTCAGCGGGCCGTCGTTCCAGACAACATCACCGCCGGTGACCATGAAGCGACCGACCAGATCGGAACTCGTCAGGTCGTCGTGACAGCTGATCGTCACCACCGGTCGATCGAGCATGCCGCCCATGTGTTCGACGAAGCGCGTCTTGCCGCAACCGGTCGGCCCGGTCAGCATCACCGGGACTCTCTGCAGCGCTGCCTGCTTGAACAGCGCCACTTCCTTGCCGCTGCTCTGGTAGTAGTGGTTCTCTTGGGAATCCGCCATACGCTCCTCGTTGTTATCCGTCATGCGGCGACCAGTTCGCGATGAACCTGTGCGAGCACGCGCGGCAGTTCCTCGATCCGGCGGATGCGCGTCGAGCGGCGCGGACCGAACACATCCGGCAGCGGATCGACCCTGGCCTGGCCGACCCCGACGTAGTAGATCGATACACCGGCTGCGTCGGCCTCTTCGACCGCGTGCGCAGAATCCGCCCAGGCGTAGCGGCCCTCGTAGCCCTCATCGGAGATCAGGCCATCGCCGATGACGATCAGCAGGCGCCGCTCCGAAGGCTGATCGAGCAGGCGGCTCGTCAGATGGCGCAGCGGTGCGCCGAGACGCGTGTAGCCACCGGTTGCGAGGCCGAGATCGCTGGGCAGCACGGCCTGGCGATCGGCGAAATCCTTCAGGCAGGTCACGTCGACGCGATGGCGCGTCTTGCCGTTGAAGACGAACAGCCCGTGGCGCTCACGCGCCATTGTCATCGCGCGGCACAGCGCGTCGGCGCAATCGAGTTCGAGCTTGAAGACGCGGCCTTTGGCGGCACCCAACGATGCGCTGCCGTCCAGCAGCAGCGCAGTCGTGACGTCGCGGAAGCCCGGCTGCAGATCGCGGAACACACGTGCTTCCGAAGCCTTGCCGGTCAGGCGATCGACGTGATGTTCGATGTACTGGTCGATGTCGAGATCCGAGCCATCCTCGAGGCGGCGCTGCATCACACGATGGGTGTGCTCCTCGAACCAGCGCCGCAGATCGGCGGCGACCGGCCGCGCCGGCTTGTCGCTGAGCGGATGTTTGCGTTCGAGCACGGCAACGTGATCCGGCAGGAACTTCTGCGTCCACTGATTCCACTCGGGATATGGAATGCCGGCGCGCTGAGCGGCGCTGATCTCGGGCTCTTCGTCTTCGGGCCGGCTCGGCGGCGGCAGCCGCGAACTCTTGATGTTGCTCTCGCCACCGACCGGAATCGTGTCGAGCCAGGGCGACAGATAGTGCTTCGATGACCAGGACATGCGGCCCTGCGCACGGCGGATCGCATCGAGCAAACCGCCCTTCGGCGGCAAGCCGCGCGGCAACTGGCCAAGCAGCGGATGCGCGTCGAGCGCTTGCGTCGAGCGCGCGAGCGCCATCGCGCGCTCGAGGATCGCTTCGCCTTTGAGCGTGGCATCGAGCATTTCAAGCTGAGGCAGAAAGCGTCGCACTTCTGCGACCAGGCCGGGCCAGCGCTCTGCGATCCAGCCGAGCGCGACCCCGCCTTCGACGATGGACAGCGCCGCAGCCTGATGCGCCGACAGCGCGGAGAGCACGAAGCGCGCGATGCGTGCCTTCGACGGCGAGCATTGCAGCGCGATGCCGGCTGCCCAGGTCCGCAACGTCCAGTCCGGTGCGAACTCCGGATACGGCACGCTCAGCACGGTGCGCGTCGCATTCATCGCGAAGCTGCGGCGCTCGCCGGTCTGCAGGCGCAGTTGCTCGCAGCCGCCGTCGGAAAACGCCGAAGCGATGACTGCGCAGCTGCGCTCGATTGCCAGGGCATGGCCTGCGCCGACCGACATTGATGGGTATCCCGTTTGGCCTTGGCGCTCAGAACGTCCCGATCGAATCCATCAGCCAGTACCAGAACCAGATCACCAGGCCACCGAGGCCGAAGGCCACGGTGAGCCGCAGGATTTCCAGCACCCAGAATTCCAGAGTCATCAGGGGTTTCCTCGTCCTCATTTGCGCTGATGGCCTGACCGGTGAAGCACCGCACGACGGCGCCGCACCTCCATCAGGCCTCGAACTGCTGACTGCGGATTCTACTTTCATGCAAGTTGATTTTCAACTTACAAGTAAGTAAATTGCTCGACAGAAGAGATACGCGAGGGGACGTGCCCGGCGAAAATCCGGCTTTCCTCCCCACCGTTGAGAGCTGACGTGAACACACAAGTAACCGCAGAACCGA
>CAZDPA010000149.1:0-9812 GCA_964507195.1 uncultured Salinisphaerales bacterium
GCTTTTTCCTCGATGAGGATCTGCTCGTAGGGGAAGTCCTTCAGGCCAAGACCGCCGTAGGCCTCATCGGCCCAGATGCACAGCAGGCCTGCGTCACCGGCCTTCCTGTATGCCCCGCGATCGATGATGCCCGCCTCGCGCCAGCGTTCACGATGCGGACGAATCTCCTGCTGAAAAAACTTGCGCGCGGCATCGCGAAACAAGTCCATTTCCGGCTCAAACGCCTTGCGTTGCATGGGCAATCCTGATGACGGCACAGCAGCAGTAAGCTGCGGAACCTTGCGTGTGGAATGAATGGCGGCGCAATCAAGCGGTTGCGGTAATGATAAATACCGAACAGCTGCTATTGCGTCGTCATTATCTACCAGTTTCCTTGGCGGATAGAAACAACTGTCATTACCCTCGTGCCATCTGCGTCAGCTCCCTATAATCCCTGCCCTGCATGATGAAGCTGCACGTCATCCCTCCCCAACAGCAGAAGGAGTCTGATTCGTGGAAATGAAAGATCTGGTCGCGATCGTGACCGGCGGTGCCTCGGGCCTCGGCGAAGCCACGGTGCGGCGTTTTGTCAGCGCCGGCGCCAAGGTAGTCATCGCGGACATGAACGCCGAGCGTGGCGAAGCACTCGCCAAGGAACTCGGCGCCAGCGCGCGCTTCGTGCGTTGCGACGTCAGCCAGGATGCCGATGCCCGCACTGCGGTGGCTGCGGCGACCGAAACCTTCGGCAAAATCACCGGCGTGATCAACTGCGCCGGCGTCGGCGTACCGGCCAAGGCAGTCGGCAAGGATGGCCCGCTCGCGCTGGAAGCCTTCGAGAAGGTGATCAAGATCAACCTCGTCGGCAGCTTCAACATGATCCGCATCGCTGCCGCTGCGATGCAGGCTCAGGCGCCGCTCGCCGGTGGTGAGCGGGGCGTGATCATCAACACCGCGTCGGTAGCCGCGTTCGACGGCCAGATCGGCCAGCCGGCCTATGCCGCGTCCAAGGCCGGCGTCGTCGGCATGACCCTGCCGCTCGCCCGTGAGTTCGCGCGGTCCGGCATCCGCGTCATGACGATTGCACCGGGTCTGTTCCTGACGCCGATGATGCAGGGCCTGCCTCAGGAAGCGCAGGACTCGCTGGGTCAGCAGGTGCCGTTCCCTCCGCGTCTGGGTCAGCCGTCAGAGTTCGCCCACATGGCGCAGGCCATCGTCGAGAACGCGATGCTCAACGGTGAAACGATCCGCCTTGATGGTGCGATCCGCATGGCACCGAAATGAGTCGAGTCTCTACGCGCTGAGTCCGCTTCCCCATACACCAAAGGCACCACAACCGATGAGACTCCCAGACAGCTGGCGTGGTCGCGTTCGCATTCCTGCGATCGCGGCACCGATGTTCCTCGTATCCAATCCGAACCTCGTTGCCGCCTGCTGCCGTGGCGGCATCGTTGGCACGTTCCCGGCGCTCAACCAGCGCTCGACGGCCGGCTTTGTCGAATGGCTGGAGCAACTGCAGGGCATGCTGACGCCGGAGGACGCACCGTTCGGCGTCAACCTCATCGTGCACAAGACCAATCCGCGCCTGCAGGCCGACCTCGAACAGGTCGTCAAGCACAAGGTACCGCTGGTGATTACCTCGCTCGGCGCAGTGACGGAACTCGTCGACGCCGTACACAGCTACGGTGGCCTGGTGTTTCATGATGTGGTGGGCAGTCGTCATGCCGAGAAGGCAGCGAAGGCCGGCGTCGATGGCCTGATCCCGGTTGCCGCCGGTGCCGGCGGTCATGCCGGCACGATCAGTCCGTTCGCGCTGGTTGCCGAGATCCGCAAGGTCTTCAGTGGCTACATCGCGCTGTCCGGCTGCATTTCCACCGGCCGTGAAATCGCCGCGGCCCGTGCGCTGGGCGCCGACTTCGGCTACATCGGCACGCGCTTCATCGCGACCCAGGAAGGCAATGCGCCGCAGCGCTACAAGAACATGTTGCTCAGCTCCAGCGCAGCGGACATCCAGTACACGGCAGCGATCAGCGGCATCCCTGCCAACTTCCTGCGCCCGTCGATCGTTGCAGCGGGTCTCGACCCGGACAATCTCAAGCCCAAGACCGAGATCGACCTCGGCGAAGAGCTGAGCGACGCCAAGGCCTGGAAGGACATCTGGTCCGCTGGCCAGGGCACGACGCAGATCGCCGACATTCCTTCAGCCGGCGAACTCTGCGCGCGACTGATCAGCGAATATCAGGCGACCTGCAAGCAGCTCGGAACCGAGGCCGGATGACGCCTGCTCCGCTGCTGCGCCGTCTGATTGCAGCCTGCTACGACGGCCTGTTGCTGATCGGCATCTGGATGGTCGCACTGCTGATCGACATCGTCATCCGCGATCAGCTCGGTGCCAGTCGAGATCTGGCGGCGCTGCGCGCCTACGTCTTCCTGGTCGGCCTCGCGTTTTTCGGCTGGTTCTGGACCCATGGCGGCCAGACGCTCGGCATGCGCGTATGGCGCCTGCAGGTGGTCAGCGCCAGTGGCGCACCACTGCGCTGGATCGACGCTGGCGTGAGATACGCGCTGACCCTCGTCTGCTGGGGCATCGTTCTGACCCCGGCATTCGCGCAACTGCCGCAGGTTTCATCGCATCCGCAGGCGGCCGTCGTCAGCATCGTCGCCGGCAGTCTCAGCCTGCTGGCGCTGCTGCTGATGTGGCGCGACCCGCAGCACCGTGCGCCGCAGGACTACCTCAGCCGCACGCGGATGATCCTGCTGCCCGCGGCCGCGAAGTAGCTCGGGGTCATTTCGGCGCCGGCCGGACGATCAGCGGCTGCAGGTTCCTGCTGACCTCGTTGGCGTCGAACGCGCCTGCATCTTCGGCCGGCTTGTCACCCTTGAACATCAGGATCATCGCCTGCGCCTCGTACTGGGTTTCGGCAGTGCTGGTCGTCGCGCCGAGCCCCAGCGCCGGACCCCAGCGGTAATAACCGCCGTAGAAACCGCCGTAGCCGCCGCTGAAGCTGTGGCGGTACTCGGTATTGCGGTCGGTATCCTGCTGGACCATCTTGAAATAGCTGTAGCCGTGCTGCAGCGTCAGTTCAGCCGCGCGATACAGCAGATAGTTCTCGACGGTCTCGCGCGGCGTCGAGCTGTTGCCCGTGTAATTCACGCGGTAGCGATTGGACTCAAGCATCTGCTCGCTGTAGCCATAGCCGCGGCTGCCTTCACGCGGCTGGTACGGCGTGGTCGTCGCGCAGGCGGCCAATACCGGAATGGCACCAGCAATTGCCCACAACTTGCACAACCGGACCGGCGACAGCTTTGTCATGGTTTTCATCCTTGCCTCCCGGCGCCTGTTGAGCCCTTCGATAGATAGCCAATAGTACGGCGTCTGCAGCGCAGCGGATGCGCTGAAACCCCGCTACCGCGCGCGCTTCAGTCTTGTGACTGCAATCGCAGCCAAAAGTGCCGTCGGCATCCCTGCGGCCAGGGCCGGCGGCCAGGCATAGAGCTGGCCCATGCTCGCACCGACTTCGTTGACCACATAAAACACCAGGCCAACGAGAATGCCGATCAGCAGGCGTTGGCCGGCGCCGCCGCTGCGCTGGGAACCCAGTACGAAAGGCACGGCGAACAGCATCATCACCATCACTGTCAGCGGTGCCATCAGCTTGCGCCACAACGACAGGCGGTACTCGCGCGCGTCGAGGCCGTTGTCGTCCATGTAGTCGATCAGGCTCAGCAGGCCCGGCATCGACAGGCTGTTCGCTTCGAGCACGAACAGGCGCAGCACCTCGGGCGACAGCGTGCCCTGCCAGTCCATCCTGTCGATGCGCTCGGACCTGATGCCGTCTGGGTTGAAATGGCTGATCGCCACGCCTTCGAGTGCCCAGCGGCCATCGATATAGCGGGCGCGGGCCACGTTCATCGCCTGCTCGACGCTCAGGTCGGCGCGCAGCGTATAGATGTCGACATTGGCGATGTCATCCTCGGCGCGCAGCGCGCGGATATGCAGGATGTTCGGGCCGTTGCGCAGCCAGACCGGCTTGGCCGTGACGCCGCCGTCCGCGGCGTAGCGCGACTCGGTCTTGAACGCCCGCGCCGCCAGCGTGCCCTTGGGTGCGAGCCAGTCGCCGAGCACCAGCGCCAGAACGCCGAGCAGCGCACCGGCCACCAGCGTCGCGCCGCCGAGGCGCAGCAGGGTGACGCCCGAAGCGCGCATCGCATTGATCTCGTTCTGCGCCGCCAGCGCACCGAGCCCCATCAGCGTGCCCAGCAAGGCGATGATCGGCATCAGCGTGTAGAGCCCGGCCGGCACCATCATCAGGGTGTACAGCATCAGCTGCAGCATGCCGAAACCGCCCTGCCCGACTTCGTCGATCTCGGCGACGAAACTGATGAACGTATAGATCGCGACGAGCGCGATGCCGGCGACAGCGGTGAAGCCGAGGATGACACGCACCAGGTAGCGGGTGATCAGATTCATGCGCGCCACCGCTGCCAGACATTGAGGCGCCGGCCGATCAGCCAGGCGGCCCACATCAGCATCAGCACATGCACCCACCACAGGCCGATTTCCGGTGCGATCCTGCCCTTGGCGATCCAGGCCTGGCCGAGCCCGAGCAACTGCGAATACAGCAGATAGGCGCCAATACCGACGACGACCTTGCCGTAGCGACCCTTGCGCGGCGCAATGTGCGCGAGCGGCACCGCGAGCAGGGTCAGGATCAGCACCGAGATCGGCGCCGACGCGCGCCAGGCCAGTTCGGCGCGATCCGCAAGTTCATCGGACGCAAGCAGTTGCGACGTCGCCTTGAGCTTGCGCTTGGCGCTGATGTACATGAACGCAGGCGGCGAAACCCGCGTCGTCAGGGTGTCGAAGCGCATGACATCGTAGGCCGCATCACCGGGCTGGCCGCGATAGCGCACGCCGTTCTGCAGGCTGACCGTACGCTCGCCGCTGACCGGATCGCCGCGCTGCTCGCCGCGCTGGGCAGTGACGAAACTGATGCCCGCGTCCTCTTCGACCTGGGCGATGACTTCTCCGAGCCGATTGCCGTCGGCACTCATGCTGCCGGTATAGAACACCGCCCGCCCGCCCATCACCGAGTTGAAGCGGCCTTCCTCGAAGGGATTGAACTGGATCATGCGCGCCGCGTTCTTGACCAGATAGTCGGCGGTGCGCCCGGCCCAGGGTCCGAGCTGGAAGGACAATGCCGCAGTGAACACGGCCAAGGCGACGCCGAGGACAATAAAAGGCCGGTACATCGCGCCCAGGCCGACGCCGCAGCCCATCATCGCGGCAATCTCGCTGTCGCGGTACAGCCGCCCGAGCGAGAGCATGATCGCCAGCATCATCGACACCGGCACCAGGATCACGAGGTACTGCAGGCTCGACAGCGCAGCAATCTGGAACAGCAGCTCCTTGGGCAACTCGCCCGCCGCCGCCTGGGCAAGGAAGCGCGCAAAGCGCGTCGACAGCATGATTGCCAGCAGGACGAAGGTCACGGCGACCCACGACACCGCCGCCTCGCGCAGCAGATAGCGGTCGAGGATGGTCTGCTTCATGCGGAGCGATGGCCGGTCATCGGTGAATTATGCCTTCTGCGGGCTGAAGGCGACGCGATTGCATGCCGCTGAACAGCAATCTTCAGCGCAGACAATCGCCTCCGGCCAAGCCAGTCCTGCACCCGCATACTGATAGAATGCGCGCCTGCCCGCAGGACCAGCAGCGCACCCATTCTCGCGGTGTGCTCCCCGGACAATCACCGCGCTGGATGCCCGCACAAATTGAACATTCCGCCCCGCCAGCGGAAAGCCATCTGGAATGAGACTGTTATGGAATACTTCGTCAAGAGCGGCAACCCTGAGAAGCAGCGCGTTGCCTGTATCGTCGTCGGCATCTTCGAGCGTCGCACGCCGTCTGAAGCCGCCGCCACGATCGACAGCGTCAGCGATGGCGCCATCGGCAGCGTCATGCGCCGCGGCGACATGGACGGCAAGCTCGGCACCACGGTTGTCCTCCACAATGTCCCCGGCACCTTTGCCGATCGCGTCATGCTGGTCGGCCTCGGCAAGGAGCGCAGCTTTGGTGAAACCGCGTTTCGCAAGGCCATTGCTGCGTCGTCGCGCGCGTTGCGTGCGACCGGCGCGATCGATGCTGCATCCTACCTGACCCATCTCAGCGTCAAGGGCCGCGATTACCACTGGAACATCGCGCAGGCGATTCTCGCCGCCGAAGACACCTATTACCGCTTTGACGACTGCCGCGGCGAACAGGCGCGGGCCGATCTGCCGAGCTACAAGCTCGAGCGCTACACCTTCGACGTGCCGCGCCGCTCGGATCTGCCGGAAGGCGAACGTGGCCTCGCTGAAGCACTGGCGATCAGCCATGGCGTCAGCCTCGCCAAGAATCTCGGCAATTTGCCAGGCAACCTTTGCACGCCGACCTACCTCGCCGAGCGTGCGAAGGCGCTGGGCGGTGCCAAGTCTGCACTCAAGACCAGGATCCTCGAAGAGGCTGACATGGAGGCGCTGGGCATGGGCGCGCTGCTGTCGGTGTCGCGCGGCTCGCGCCAGCCACCCAAGCTGATCGTCATCGAATACCTCAAGGGACCGAAGGGCGAAAAGCCGGTCGTTCTCGTCGGCAAGGGCCTGACTTTCGACGCCGGTGGCATCTCGATCAAGCCGTCTGCCGGCATGGAGGAGATGAAGTTCGACATGTGTGGCGGCGCTGCCGTGTTCGGTACGATGACCGCAATCGCGGAACTCAAGCTGCCGCTGAACGTCGTCGGCATCGTACCCGCCTCGGAGAACCTGCCCGATGGCCAGGCCGTGAAGCCGGGCGACATCGTCACCAGCATGGCCGGCATCACGATCGAAGTGCTGAACACCGACGCCGAAGGCCGCCTGATTCTCTGCGATGCGCTGACCTACGCCGAGAAGACCTATGACCCTGCGCTGTGCATCGACATGGCGACGCTCACTGGTGCCTGCGTCGTTGCACTCGGCAGCGTTGCAACCGGGCTGTTCACCAACACCCCGGCACTCGGGCGCGCCCTGCTCTCCGCCGGCGAGCAGATCGGTGACCGCGCCTGGGAATTGCCGCTGTGGCCAGAGTACGACGAGCAGCTGCACAGCGAATTCGCCGACGTGCCGAACATCGCCACCCGCAAGGGCCGCGAGGCCGGCGCGATCATCGGCGCGAGCTTCCTGCACCGCTTCACCAAGCGCATGAAGTGGGCGCATCTGGACATCGCCGGCACGGCCTGGACCGGGCCCAAGGCGAGTGGCCGCCCGGTACCGATGCTGGTTCAGTACCTGCTGAATCTCGCGGCCAAGAAGATCGAAGAGTAAGACGCTGGCGATGACGCGCATCGATTTCTACATCCTGCCGGAGAGCAGTGCGGGCGATGGTGCCGACAACGGCACCGTGATGGCTGCGTGCAAGCTCTGCGACAAGGCAGCGTCAGCCGGGATGATGATCTATGTGCGTACGACCAATGGAACCCGCGCGACCGACATTGACGGTGCGTTGTGGAGCTTTCGGCAGAACAGCTTCATTGCGCACGAGCGCTACCTCGGCCAGTCACTCGAAGCGCCGCTGCCGCCGGTACTGATCGGCGCTTTGGCCCCGCCGGACAGCCATCACGGCGTGCTGATCAATCTCGATGCGGACATTCCCGACTTCTTCAGCCGCTTCGATCGCGTGCTCGAAATCGTCGGCGGCAGCGTCGACCAGCGCAAGGCCTCGCGCGAGCGCTTCAAGTTCTATCGCGACCGCGGCTACGAGCTGAACACTTTCGAACAGACAGACACCGGCGGCTGGAGCCAGCGCACCAGGTAAGCGTGCCTTGAGTACAGCAACCCTCCAAATCTTTGCCAACGGCACCATGCCGCGCGGCTCTATGTGACTGCAGCCTAAGCCTAGAACGATGGACAAGACTTACGACCCCAAGAGCATCGAATCCCGCTGGTGTGAAACCTGGGAGAAAAGCGGCTACTACACGCCGGAAACGGTGGCGAAGCTGCGCGGCGCCGCGCAAGCGGAGATGCCACCGTACAGCATCATGATTCCGCCGCCGAATGTCACCGGCACACTGCACATGGGCCACGCCTTCCAGCACGCCGTGATGGACGCGCTGACGCGTTATCACCGCATGCTCGGCGACGACACGCTGTGGCTGCCCGGCACCGATCATGCCGGCATCGCGACGCAGATGGTCGTCGAACGCCAGCTCGCGGCGCAGGGCATCCGCCGCACCGACCTTGGCCGTGAAGCTTTTCTCGAGAAAGTCTGGGAGTGGAAGGAATACTCCGGCGGCACGATCACCCACCAGATGCGCCGCATGGGCAGCTCCGTGGACTGGACGCGCGAGCGCTTCACGATGGACGAAGGCCTGTCAGCGGCGGTCACCGAAGAGTTCGTCAAGCTCCATGAGCAGGGCCTGATCTATCGCGGCAAGCGCCTCGTCAACTGGGATCCGGTGCTGCTGACCGCAATCTCGGATCTCGAAGTCGAGAGCAAGGAAGAAGCCGGCAAGCTCTGGCACTTCCGCTATCCGCTGACCGCAGGCACGCTCACCGACGGCAGCAAGTACTTGGTCGTCGCGACGACGCGTCCGGAAACCATGCTCGGCGATACGGCCGTTGCCGTGCATCCGGAAGACGAGCGCTACCAGCATCTCATCGGAAAAACGGTGAAGCTGCCGCTGTGCGATCGCGAGATCCCGGTCATCGGCGATACCTATGTCGATCGCGAGTTCGGCACCGGGGTCGTCAAGATCACGCCGGCGCATGACTTCAACGATTACGCCGTCGGTCAGCGTCACTCCTTGCCGATCATCAACGTCTTCACGCCGACGGCGCACATCAATGACGAGGCGCCGGTCGCCTATCGCGGGCTCGACCGCTTCGATGCGCGCACGCGCGTCGTCGCCGATCTGCAGGCCCTCGGCCTGGTCGACAAGATCGCCGATCACACGCTGATGGTGCCGCGCGGCGATCGCACCGGCGTCGCGATCGAGCCGTACCTGACAGACCAGTGGTTCGTCGACATGAAGCAGCTCGCCGCCAAGGCGCTGGCGGCCGCGCAGGACGGCCGCATGCGCTTTGTGCCGGAAGGCTGGATCAACACCTACAACCAGTGGCTCGGCAACATCCAGGACTGGTGCATCTCGCGCAATCTCTGGTGGGGCCATCGCATTCCGGCCTGGTACGACGCCGAGGGCAATCACTACGTCGGCCGCACCGAAGCCGAAGTGCGCGCGCAGTACGCCGCCAAGCTGCCGACCAACGCGCAGCTCACGCAGGACGACGACACCTTCGACACCTGGTTCTCATCCGCGCTGTGGCCGTTCTCGACGCTGGGCTGGCCGCAACAGACCTCTGACCTTGCGCGCTGGTATCCGACCTCGGTGCTGGTCACCGGCTTCGACCTCATCTTCTTCTGGGTCGCCCGCATGGCGATGATGGGCCTGCACTTCATGGGCGAGGTGCCTTTCCGCGAGGTCTACATCACTGGTCTGGTGCGCGATTCGGAAGGCAACAAGATGTCGAAGTCGAAGGGCAACGTCCTCGATCCGCTGGATCTGGTCGACGGCATCAGCCTCGACGAGTTGCTCAACAAGCGCACGACCGGCCTGATGCAGCCGCAGCTCGCGGCGAAGATCGAAGCAGCGACACGGCGCCAGTTCCCCAACGGCATCGAGGCTGTGGGCGTCGACGCGCTGCGTTTCACGTTCCTGGCACTGGCTTCGACCGGCCGCGACATCCGTTTCGATGCCAGCCGCGCCGCCGGCTATCGCAATTTCTGCAACAAGATCTGGAACGCCGCGCGCTTCGTGCTGATG
>CAZDPA010000150.1:0-9748 GCA_964507195.1 uncultured Salinisphaerales bacterium
CCCGTCTTCACGGGGATAAGTTCACGCTGCGGAAATAACAAAGGCCGCTTTCGCGGCCCCTGGATCCCCGTTTCCACGGGGATGAACTCAGGCTGTGCCTGAGTTCACTTGTCGCGGAAGGTGATGCGGCCCTTGGTCAGATCGTAGGGCGTGAGCTGAACCGTAACCTTGTCGCCTGTGAGAATGCGGATGTAGTGCTTGCGCATCCGGCCGGAGATATGGGCGACGACAATGTGCCCGTTTTCCAGCTTTACACGAAAGGTTGTGTTGGGCAGCGTTTCCGCCACCACGCCGTTCATCTCAATGTGATCTTCCTTCGCCATACGCCTCGCCGCCTGAAAAGAGGCGTGCATTATTGGAGTGCGAACCAAATGTTTCAACCGCCAGCGCGATCTGCGAGCGTCACCGGCCCCGGTCGGGGTGGGGTTTTGCGCTGCTTTACCTAGGCGTCAGGGCTCAGGGCAGCGGCTTGGGCGCGAGGCCCCAGCCTTCACCGTCAAAGGTTTCGAGCGGGGCGAAACGCGCTTTGTAGGCCATTTTCGGGCTTTCGGGTACCCAATAGCCCAGGTAGACGTGGGCGAGGCCGAGGGTCTGGGCCTGCTCGACCTGTTTGAGCACCGCCAGCGTGCCGAGGCTGCGCGCGGTCTCGGTAGGGTCGAAGAAGGTGTAAACCGCAGACAGCGACAGCGGCAGATGATCGACGATGGCGACGCTGACGAGACGGCCCTGATGGCGGAAGCACCAGTAGCGAGCCGTTGCCCACGGGCATTCAAGGAAGCTGTGAAACGCGCCGCGGTCCTGCGGGTCCATGCCGCCGCTGGCGTGACGCTGCTGCAGATAGCTGCGGTACAGCGCGTAGTGCTCGTCCTGCAGTTCGGATTCGATGCTCAGCGTGAGATCGGCGTTGCGAGCGAGACAGCGGCGCTGCGCGCGGTTGGGCTGGAACTGCGCCACCGGCAGGCGCGCCGGAATGCAGCGCTGGCAGGCCTGGCAATGCGGGCGATAGACATGGCCGCCGCTGCGGCGGAAGCCCAGTTCGAGCAGGCGCTGATAGCGCGGCGGGTTGAGTACCCACTCCGGGTCGACAAAGGCGCTGCGCGCCGCGCGCCCAGGCAGGTAGCCGCAGGCGTGCTCCGGGCTCAGGTAGAGCCGTACCGGGGCAACCTCGTTGACGGAAGCGGTCATGGCGGCAAGTGTTCGGCGGAGTTGGGGTGTTCGATATCCAGCGTCCAATGGTCGCGTTCGCGCGACGGATGGCTTGCAACCGCCAGCCGCCGGAGAAATTCGTCGCGCGGAATCTCCACCGCTCCCAGGCTGCCCAGGTGTGGGGAGCTGACCTGGCAGTCCAGCATATCGAACTCCCAGGCCTGCAACTGCCGGCACAGCCAGACCA
Organism: uncultured Salinisphaerales bacterium; assembly: GCA_964507195.1. GTDB lineage: Bacteria > Pseudomonadota > Gammaproteobacteria > Nevskiales > Nevskiaceae > Solimonas. The sequence goes on from CAZDPA010000150.1 coordinate 1,394, forward strand.
TCGCGATCTTCGATGCATTGTCGGCGCGTGAGAACATCGATTCGCCGAAGAATGCGGCGCCGATGCTGACGCCGTAGAGGCCGCCGATCAACTCGCGACGGCGCCAGACCTCGATGCTGTGGGCATGCCCGTACTCATGCAGCAACTCATAGGCGCGGCGCATGTCCGGCCCGAGCCAGGTGCCGCGTTCGCGACTTCGCGGTGCGGCGCAGGCGGTCAGCACTTCGGCAAAGCAACGGTTCAGCGTGATCGCATAGTCGGCACGTGTGATCGCGCGTTGCAGCGAGCGCGAGACATGCAGGGCCGAAGGGCTGAGGATGGCGCGCGGATTCGGACACCACCAGAGGATCGGCTCATCCGGGTTGTACCAGGGGAAGATGCCCTGCGCGTAGGCGCGCAGCAGGCGTGGCATCGAGAGGTCGCCGCCGATGGCGAGCAGGCCATTGGGTTCGCGCATGGCCAGATGCGTCGGCGGAAACGCCTGATGCGGATCACGCGGGTCCAGCCAGTGCAGTCGTATCGGGCTATCCATGGGCTTTCGCAAGCAAACCAAGCCAGTACAGCTTACGACAGCTGGTGTATCGGTTGCTTAATGAAATACCGGTGCAACTGCAGGCACGTCGCGCAGCACCCACTGAACGACTGCATCATGCTCGAAGCGCGTGATCGGCTCGACTTCGCCCGGCGGACCGGCTTCAGTCAGGCGGCCGCTGCCGTCGAAATGGATGCGCGCGCCGGCGGTCTGCACCTTGAGTTCGCCATCCGCATTGAGCGGCTGGACCGTCAGCTGCAGATAGCGCAGGTCGCGGCCGGCAAATTCCGGCACCGGTTCGGCGCCCGCTGCGATCAGCGCCGCTTCCTCCGCGCTGAACTCGCGGATGCCGCCTTCGGGTGTGATGACAAAATGTCGTGTCTGAGTGTTCATGTTCGGTATAGCGGCCGCTCCAGTCTGGCCTGTACCTCAAATATGAAGGTTTGCGGCGCGAATTCAAGAGATATTTGTGGATGCGGTTTGCCGGCCCGGCTGCTGGCGTCCGGTATACTGCAACGTCACAAATTCACATCCCGGCATGCTCAGAAGCAAATCTCACGCCACAGACGCCGCCGCAGGTCCCAGCTGGCTCGAACGCCTGCCTCGCGAGGCCGCGATGCTGGCCTGCCTCGGTCTGGCGCTCTTCCTGCTGGTGACCCTGGTCAGTTTCAACCCGGACGACCCGGGTTGGTCTTCTTCGGGGACCGGTGCCGGGGTGCGCAATCTGGCCGGCGCGGTCGGCGCATGGATTGCCGATGTACTGCTGTCGCTGTGCGGCTACGTCGCCTTCCTGCTGCCCTGGGCAGTGCTGCTGATCGGCCTGCGCATCTTCCACAACCCCGAGCCTGACGAAGAAGGCATCCCGCGCGGCGTGCGGATTGCCGCCTGGCTGGTGCTGCTGGCTGCACTCGCGGCACTGGCCGCGTTGCATATAGGCGCGTCTCCGGACTGGGCGCCACAGGGCAGCGGCGGCATTGCCGGCCTGTCGCTGGCACAGCTGCTCGTCGGGGTGCTGAGTGGCTTCGGTGCCAGTCTGGTGCTGCTGACGCTGGCGATCGCGTCCGCGCCGCTGGCGCTGACCTTCTCGTGGATCCAGGTCATGGACTGGATCGGCAACGGCGTGGTCACGCTGGTCGCGCGCACGCGCGAGTCGCTCGACAAGCCGGAGTATGAAACTGCGGACGCCAGCGACGGCGAAGAAGACAAAGCTCAGGAACGCAGGGATCCGTTCCTGCAGCCGCTGATCTCCGCGCGCCTCGCAGCAGAAGACGCGATCCGCGGCGGGGTTCCTCGACGCAGCAGGCGCAAGGTCGAGCCGGTGCTCGGCAGCGAAGAAGATCAGCTGGAGCTGCTACCCGGGTCCCGGCCGGACGCCGCGACCGTACCTGCGCCGAAGAAATCACGCGCCAAGCGCGATACCGGCGAAGCCGTGCCGGCGTTCGAGGGCGATCCGATTCCGCCGGTCGCGATGCTCGACCTGCCGCGCCCGAGCGGACGCCAGTACACCCCGGAAGAACTCGAATCGCTGTCGCGCGATGTCGAGAAGCATCTCGAATCCTTCAACATCTCGGCCAGGGTCGTTGCCGCGACGCCGGGTCCGGTGATCACCCGCTTCGAGCTGCAGCCGGCGCCGGGCGTCAAGGGCTCGCAGATCACCAACCTGTCGCGTGACCTGGCGCGGTCGCTGTCCGTCGCCAGCGTGCGCGTGATCGAAGTCATCGAAGGCAAATCCGTCATCGGCCTGGAGATTCCCAACCAGAAGCGCGAGATGGTGATGCTGCGCGAGATCCTCGATTCCAGCGCCTACCGCAACGCCGAATCGCCGTTGACGATGGCGCTGGGCAAGGACATCGCCGGCAATCCGCTGTCGTTCGACCTCGCGAAGATGCCGCACCTGCTGGTTGCCGGTACGACGGGTTCGGGCAAGTCGGTGGGCGTCAACGCCATGATCCTGTCCATGCTGTTCAAGGCCACCCCGGCCGAGCTGCGCCTGATCATGATCGACCCCAAGATGCTGGAGCTGTCGGTCTACGACAAGATTCCGCATCTGCTGACGCCGGTCGTCACCGACATGAAGGATGCCGCCAACGCGCTGCGCTGGTGCGTGGCCGAGATGGAGCGCCGCTACAAGCTGATGTCGGTGCTCGGCGTGCGCAATCTCGCCGGCCTCAATCGCAAGATCGAAGAAGCCGCGGCGTCAGGCGTGCCGCTGATCGATCCGACCCGGAAGAAGGCACAGGATCTGTTCGATCTCGATGCGCCGGTGTCGGTGCCGGAAACCCTGGAGCCGCTGCCGCATATTGTCGTCATCATCGACGAGCTGGCCGACATGATGATGGTCGTCGGCAAGAAGGTCGAGGAACTGATTGCGCGCCTCGCGCAGAAGGCGCGTGCCGCCGGTGTGCACCTGATCGTCGCGACGCAGCGCCCCAGCGTCGATGTCATCACCGGACTGATCAAGGCCAACATTCCGTCGCGCCTGGCCTTCCAGGTCGCGTCGCGCATCGACTCGCGGACGATTCTCGACGAGATGGGTGCGGAAACCCTGCTTGGAAACGGCGACGGTCTGTTCCGGCCAATTGGCGCCAACCGTCTTGATCGCGTGCATGGCGCGTTCGTCGATGACCATGAAGTCCACAAGGTTGTTGCTTATCTCAAGCAGGTGGCACCACCGCGATACATCGAGGACATCTGCGCCGACGAGGCACCGGCAAACGGCGGTGGCGAAGGGGGCGAAGACGTCGAAGCTGATCCGCTCTACGACCAAGCCGTCGCGATGGTGCTGGAAACGCGCAAAGCCTCGGTCTCGTGGGTACAGCGCCGTCTGAAGATCGGCTACAACCGCGCGGCGCGCATGGTCGAGCAGATGGAATCCAGCGGCATCGTCGGTCCGAGCGGCCCCGGTGGCAATCGCGAGATTTTGGCCCCAGGCGGCCGCGACTAGTGCAGAAGCTCTGCAAAGCTACTGCGCTCGGCATCTTGGCCGCCGGCGGTGCTCGGCCTGCTCATGTATTCCTACATACACTGCGCGTCCTGCGCTCCGGCGGCGGCCAACCTGCCTTCGCTCGCTACGTTTTTCAGAGCTTCTGAAACAATGCGTCGATTCATGGTGGACTCAGGCGCAACTGCAACACTGCGCTCACCTTCGCGAGCAATGCCTGCATCCATGATCCACAAAGTGCTGTCCGTGTTGTTGCCGCTGACCCTGCTGACGCTGAGTGGCACTGCCGCTGCGACGGAAGCGCAGGCGCGTCTGCAGCGCTTCGTCGGCGATGTGCAGACGCTGTCCGCGCAGTTCGAGCAGGTCCAGTACGACGAGCAGGGACGTGAAACTGCACGTCGCGCCGGCAGTTTCGATCTCGCGCGTCCGGGGCGTTTCAAGTGGCATTACCAGACGCCGTACGAGCAGCTGATGCTCAGCGATGGCCAGAAGATCTGGAACTACGAACCGGATCTCGCGCAGGTCATCGTCCGTGATGCGGCGCAGATCCTGCGTGATACGCCGGCGGCCTTGCTCGCGCAGGGTGGTGATATCGAGAAGACCTTCAGCGTGACCGATGCCGGCGTTGACGGCGATGCACAGAAGCTGCGGCTCGAACCGAAGGCTGCGGATGCCGACATCCGCCTGATCGAGCTGTGGTTGCAGGCCAATGGCACGCCGCTACGCATGCGTCTGCATGATCCGCTCGGCGGTACCAGCGACATCCGTTTCAGTGCGGTGAGCCGCAACGCCAAGATCGCCAATACGGTGTTTCAGTTCGCGCCGCCCAAGGGCGTTGAAGTGGTCGACTTTGATGCGGCGCAGCCGCAGTAATCTCTGACGATGGTCGGCGCTCAGGCACCGCTGGCCGAGCGCATGCGCCCGCGTGCGCTTGATGAGCTGACTGGGCAATCGCATCTGCTGGCGGTCGGTGCGCCGCTGCGCACCCTGTTTGAAGCCGGCAATGTGCCGTCGATGGTGCTGTGGGGCCCGCCCGGCGTCGGCAAGACCACGATTGCGCGCCTGATTGCCGGTCATACGCAGGCACAGTTCGTCACGCTCTCGGCGGTGCTCGCCGGCGTCAAGGACATCCGCGAAGCCGTCAGCAATGCGCGTGCGGCGGCGACTGGACTGACGCCACAGGCGACGGTGCTGTTCATCGATGAAATCCATCGCTTCAACAAGGGCCAGCAGGATGCGCTGCTGCCGTATGTCGAAGACGGCACGATCACGCTGATTGGCGCGACGACCGAGAATCCTTCGTTCGAGCTCAATTCCGCATTGCTGTCGCGGGTGCGTGTGTTCGTCCTGCGCATCCTGAGCGAAGAAGACATCCTTGTCTTGCTGCAGCGTGCGCTGACTGATGCCGAGCGCGGTCTCGGCATGGCGGCGGACGCTGTGCCGCAGAGCTGGCTGCAGCGCATGGCCGAAGCCGCCGATGGCGATGCGCGCCGCGGGCTGGTGCTGCTAGAGACCGCGGTCGAGTTGGCGCGCGCGCAGCAGCACACCGACGACAGCACGCTGGAAAAGCTGATCGGCCGCGGCCTGCGCCGTTTCGACAAGCAGGGCGAGAATTTCTACGACCAGATTTCAGCGCTGCACAAGTCGGTACGCGGCAGCGATCCGGACGGCGCGCTGTACTGGTTCGCGCGCATGCTCGATGGCGGCTGTGATCCGCATTACGTCGCGCGCCGCGTGCTGCGCATGGCGATCGAGGACATCGGTCTCGCCGATCCACGCGCGCAGACCCTGTGTCTCGAAGCCTGGGACAGCTATCAGCGTCTCGGCAGTCCGGAAGGTGAACTGGCGTTGGCGCAGGCGGTGATCTATCTGGCCTGCGCGCCGAAGAGCAATGCGGTCTACAGCGCCTACAACACGGCGCGTGCGCTGGTCGAGAAGACCGGCACGCTGGAAGTGCCGATGCATCTTCGCAACGCCCCGACCAAGCTGATGAAGGACCTCGGCTACGCGCAGGGCTATCGCTACGATCACGATGAAGCCGAGGGCCACGCTGCGGGGCAGGCATTTTTGCCGGACACCCTCACGGGAACGCGTCTGTACGAGCCGACGCAGCGCGGGCTTGAGATCCAGATCGGCGAGAAGCTGGCGCAGTTGCGCGCACGGCGCGCGGCTGCAAGTGGCAAGAAGCAGGGGGGCTGAAAGATGATGCAATGGCTGGTGATCGCGGGCGGCGGCGCGCTCGGTGCGATGGCGCGTTTCGGCGTGGTTCGGTTGAGCGCTGCGATGTTCGGCCCCGGCTTTCCGCTGGGTACGCTGATCGTCAATGTGCTCGGCAGCCTGGTTGCCGGTGTGCTGTATGTCCGGCTGGTCGAAGCCAGCACCGGCGGTGCCGACGGCATGCTGCGTTCCCTGCTGGTCGTTGGCTTTCTCGGCGCATTCACGACCTTCTCGGCTTTTTCGGTCGATACCCTGCAGCTCCTCGAAAAGACCGGCGCAGCGGCTGCCGGCTGGAACGTGCTGCTCAACGTCGTGTTGTGCCTCGGTGCCTGTGCGATGGGGTTCTGGATCGGACGGCAAATTTTCACGGCCTGACCGGCCTACAATACGCGCCCTGCCGTACTCCAGAACGATTCAGAGAACTTCAAGATGCTCGACGCAAAACTCCTGCGCGCCGACCCCCAGGCCGTTGCCGATCGTCTCGCGCTGCGTGGCTATGTGCTGGATGTTGCAGCCTTCAATCAGCTGGAAGCGCAGCGCAAGGCACTGCAGACCCAGACCGAAAAGCTGCAGGCCGATCGCAACAGCCGCTCCAAGGCCATCGGCATGGCCAAGGGCAGGGGCGAGGACACCGCGCCGCTGATGGCGGATGTCGAGCGCCTCGGTCAGGAACTCGATGCCAGCAAGCAGGCACTCGAGGCGCTGCAGGAAAACCTCTCGGCCTTCCTGCTGAGCACGCCGAACCTGCCGCACAGCTCGGTGCCGGTCGGCAAGAGCGAAGACGAGAATGTCGAGCTGCGCCGCTGGGGCACGCCACGCGTCATCTCGGCGCCGCGCGATCACACCGACCTGGGCGAAGCCCTGGGCCAGATGGATGCTGCCGTCGCCGCCAAGATCACCGGCGCACGCTTCACCGTGCTGCGTGGCGCGATTGCGCGCCTGCATCGAGCCCTTGCGCAGTTCATGCTCGATACGCACACCCAGCAGCATGGCTACGAAGAGCTGTATGTGCCCTTCATCGTCAACGCCGCGAGCCTGCACGGTACCGGCCAGCTGCCGAAATTCGGCGAAGACCTGTTCGCGCTCAAGGGCGAGCAGGACTGGCGCCTGATCCCGACCGCCGAAGTGCCGGTCACGAACATGGTTCGCGACGAAATCCTCAACGCCGAAGACCTGCCGAAGAAATGGGTCTCGCATACGCCGTGTTTCCGCGCCGAGGCCGGTTCGGCCGGGCGGGACACGCGCGGCATGATCCGCCAGCATCAGTTCGAGAAGGTCGAGCTCGTGCACATCGTCGAGCCATCGCAATCTTATGAGGCGCTGGAAGCGCTGACGAGTCACGCCGAGACGATCCTGCAGAAACTCGAACTGCCGTACCGTGTGCTCGCGCTGTGTACCGGCGACATGGGTGCTGGCGCCGCGAAGACCTACGATCTCGAAGTCTGGCTGCCGAGCCAGAACCGCTATCGCGAAATTTCCTCGTGCTCGAACTGCGAGGATTTCCAGGCGCGGCGCATGCAGGCGCGCTACCGCGATCCGCAGACCAAGAAGATCGAGCTGGTGCACACACTCAACGGCAGCGGTCTTGCCGTGGGACGCACGCTGGTCGCGATCCTCGAGAACTTCCAGCAGGAAGACGGCTCGATCGAAATGCCGGCCGCGCTACGGTCTTATCTCGGTGGTGCGAGGTGGCTGACTAAGCACGGCTGGGAGTCTGAGATAGAGGATTAATAGCCGAGTAGCCCGGTTCCGCGCAGCGGAGCCGGGACGCTGGAATTACTTGGCGATGCTCCCCCCGGCTTTGCCTTCGGCAAAACCGGACTACTCGGCTTAGCCGGCGCGGCGCAGGAAGCCGGCGGCACGCGCTGCGCCGATCGGCGCCTGGTACCAGGAAGTAGCCTCGGCTTTCTTCAGCTGCTCCAGAAAGCCTTCAGCCTTCTGATCATCGCGCAGTGCAAACGCATTGACGCCGCAGCGTACGAGTTCGCGCGCCTGATCGAGCACGACCGCAGCGCCCAGTGCTCGAATCTCGCCCTTGAACCCATAGCGCTCGCGCAGCAGGCGGGCTTGACTGTAGGCGCGGCCGTCGCCGAAGGCAGGGAATTCGAGTTCGATGCGCTTGCGGCTGGCGAGTTGCGGCCAGGCTGCGGCGAGATCAATTGTATTGGCGATCCGTACACCGACGTCCAGCGCGGTATTGGCCTCCAGAGTCGCAGCTTCCTTGGTCCAGCGCGTCAGCGAGATGCTGATCCGGCCGCTGCCCGGCAGCTCCGCTTCATCGGCAATCCACTGCACGTCGTTCTGCACGACCTTGCCGTCGACAATCAGGATCGCCGAGGCAGCCGCAACGCCGTCGGCCTTGACCGGGTTCTGCTCCAGCGTGCTCATGCCTCCACCTCTTCAGCGGTTTCGGTGCTGTACAGGCGTGACTTGAACGGTGCCATGCCGACGCGGCGGTAGCAGGCGAGGAAGGTTTCCTCGTCGTTGCTGCGCTGTTCGAGATAGACCGCGATGATCGTCTCGACGGCGCCGGCGATTTCCTCGCGGCTGAACGACGGGCCGGTGCGATCGCCGAGGCTGGCGTCGTTTTCGGCGCTGCCGCCGAGCGTGACCTGGTACCACTCCTCGCCTTTCTTGTCGACGCCGAGAATGCCGATGTGGCCGA
>CAZDPA010000151.1:0-9583 GCA_964507195.1 uncultured Salinisphaerales bacterium
CCTTGGTTACGGTCGGCGCGCCGAACGACTTTTCCAGCACCACGTTGCGGCCTTTCGGACCGAGGGTGACCTTGACCGCATTGGCCAGAATGTTGACACCGGCCACCATGCGGGCGCGGGCGTCATCACCAAAACGAACTTCTTTGGCTGCCATTTTTCAATTCCTCACTAAATTCTTTAAATCGTCATTCCCGCGAACGCGGGAATCCTGGTTGTTTCGTTGCCGGAGCGGGGGATCGCGCTCCGCGCGGCTTACTTGGTGAAGACCGCCATGATGTCGTCTTCACGCATCACGAGCAGGTCTTCGCCATCGACCTTCACTTCCGAGCCCGAGTACTTGCCGAAGAGGACGGTGTCGCCCTTCTTGACATCCATCGGGATCAGCTTGCCGTCGTCAGCCTTCTTGCCAGCGCCAACGGCGATGACCTTGCCACGCGACGGCTTTTCCGACGCGTTGTCCGGGATGATGATGCCGCCGGCCGACTTCTTTTCCTCTTCGAGGCGCTTAACGATCACGCGATCATGTAGGGGACGCAGGTTCATACGAACTTCTCCAAATGGATTCAATGACTTAAATCTTCAAGGGGGAACACTCCGGCCGCTTGGTCGCGGTCATTGTTAGCACTCCCCATGAAAGGCTGCTAATTCTTGGGGACAGCGCCGCCAGATTCAAGTGGGGGGCGGTGCGCAGGCATCGCAAAGTGGGGGCGAGACTTCCGGACGGGTATCGTCAGGCCCGTCGCCAGAGCATATTAGAGAGACAGTCTGCGCTCACGGATTGCTCATCTGATGCGCCGACATGCGTCCCCGGGGGATCGGTAATGCACACACTGCGGCTGATGGTCGTCACCATCCTTGCGCTGCTGCTCGCGCCACTTTCGGCGCTGGCGCTGGAAATTCCGGATTTCACACCAAACGTCGTCGACACCAGCGGCGCCCTTGACGCGTCCACCAAGCAGTCCGTCAACGACGAACTGCAGCGCATTCGCGAAACGAGCCAGATCTGGGGTGCAGTCCTGATTGTCGGTAGCCTCGACGGCGAGCCGATCGAGAACGTTGCAGTTCAGGCGTTCGAGAAATGGCAACTTGGCCAGAAAGGCATCGACAACGGGCTGCTGCTGGTCCTGGCGATACAGGACCGCGAGTCGCGCTTCGAGGTCGGTTACGGTCTGGAGGGCGCCGTCCCGGACGTCGTGGCGCTGCATGCGCTTGATGCCCACCTTGCGCCGAAGATGCGCGAGGGCGACACGGCAGGTGCCATCGTCGATGCGTTCGCATTCCTGTCGCGCGTGGTCGGCCAGGATCCTGCCGCTGTCCGAGAGTTGAGCGAAGCGAAAACCGAACCAGAGCCCGACTGGACGCACGGGCTCATCGCCTGGGGCGTGTTCATGATCGGCGTCTGGCTGGGCGGGCCAATCAGCAGGGTCTGGGGCGCCGGACGGCGCGAGCGTCTGCGAGCGCTGGAGCCTGCCTTGCTGGTGGACGACGAGGCGGTCGCTGGTGACGGAAAATCCGGGAAGTCGCGCTTCGTAAAATTCTTCCTTCAGTGCTTCTTCTCGCTCAACCCGGGATGCTTTGTGCTGGTGCTGTCCGCGATCTACCCGGTGGCATTCGTCATCTCGATCGCTGCAGTGCTGCTGATCATGTATCTGGTGATCTCCCGGTCCCTGCGCAAATACGCATCGCCGAAAAGCTATCGACAGTTCCTGCAAGACCTCGCCCGGCAAAGGGAAGAGCTGATCCGGAAGGGACACCTGAAACAGAGCACTTCGGGCGCCTACGAATACACGCCTGCCTATCACGCGAGTCGTGCGTCCTCGAGCCGCTCCTCTTCGTCTTCCTCGTCGTCCTCGGGCGGCGGCAGTTCCGGAGGTGGCGGTGCCAGTTCCCGCTGGTAGAGGATCGCACTGGTCAGTGTCACATCACGGTCGTACCCAGCGGGATAAAGTATTGCCGCCTGAAAGACGGACAGGCATCAGCGACATCAAGGGTTGCGCCTGCGTCAATCAGTAGCGCTGTCATGTGCGATTTCGGGGGAAATCGATGAAGAAATCAAAAGGGGATGGCATTGCCGATCCAGGCCGTCGTCGCCTGCTCGCCGGACTGGCTGCGGCACCTGCAATCGCCACTGCACTGAGCGCCTGCGGCGATTCATCATCCGTCGGTGACGACGGCTCTACAGGCCCCGCGCCGCAGCGCCCACCGGGCAAGGTCTTGCCGGCACCCGAGGATTGCGGCATCGATCACTTTGTCATCGTGATGATGGAGAACCGCTCTTTCGATCACATGCTGGGCTGGGTCCCCGGTGCAGACGGCCTCCAGGCTGGCCTGCGCTTTCCGGACAAATCCGGCTCGCCGGTCGACACCTTCGCACTGGCGACCGAAGAAGGCTACGGCTACCAGGCCTGCGGCAAGGAAGATCCGAATCACGGCTACGACGGCGGACGCACCCATCTCAATGACGGGCGCATGGACGGCTGGCTGGGCACGGTCGGCGACGCCGTTGTCGGCAGCGACAAGTTTCCGGTCGGCTACTTCCGCCGCGAAGACCTGCCGTTCTTCGCCGGTGTCGCCGATCAGTGGACGGTCTGCGATCGCTACTTTCACGGCATCCTCGCGTCGACCTTTCCCAACCGCATGTACCTGCATGCCGGCGAAACCGATCGGCGCAGCAACGACTTCACGATCTCCCAGCTGCCGACGATCTGGGACCGTCTCGCCGAGGCTGGCCGCAGCGGTCGCTACTACTTCAACGATCTGCCGTTGACTGCGCTGTGGGGCGCGAAGTATCTGACCCGTAGCACGCATTTCGCAGAGTTCCTGCTCGATGCGGCGCTTGGCCTGTTGCCGAACGTATCGATTGTCGATCCACGCTTCCTCGGCGAGAGTCCGAACGGCGTCAGCAACGACGATCACCCGCAGGCCGACGTCCGCAACGGCCAGGCGTTCATGAACAGCGTCTACGATGCGATCCGCCAGGGGCCGCAGTGGTCGCGGACACTGATGGTCGTCGTCTACGACGAATGGGGCGGTTTCTATGATCACGTGGCGCCACCCAAGGCGCCGGTGTCCGCCAGCGAGGCGGCCCTGCCGAACGACGGCCGTCTCGGCTTCCGCACACCCTGCATGCTGATCGGCCCACGCGCCCCGAAACAGGTTTGCAAGCTGCAGTTCGACATCAACTCGGTACTCAACATGTTGTGCTGGCGCTTCGGAATGCCCACGCTCGGTGCCCGCGGCGACTGGTCCCTGAACATGGCCTACGCGCTGGACTTCGACAATCCGCTGCGCAGCGACGCACCTGGCTTCGACGTGCCGCTGGGTCCGTTCGGTACGGAGTGCAGCACCGGCCTACCCAATCCGCTGCCGCAGCTTCCCGGTCTCGGCCTCGGCAAGCTCAGCAGCGCCGATATCCGAATGGCTCATCACAATCTGGAATGGGCGGAACTCGGCGCACTTGCCCGCGCCCATGGCTTCAAGGTCTGAAGGCGCGCCCGCGACATGACATCACGCGCGCTCGTCGCTGCGGCGCTGCGCTGGGGCGGCTCTCAAGTCTCCTGCTGACGCTGGCGGCGGTGATGCGGTTGCGGACTCGATGCGCTGCCGCACAGCGAAGTGATCCGTCGAGAGCCGGCCTGACCCGAGGCGAAAATGCCGCTCTAACTCAGGGCGCGTTTCCGCAATGAGGCGGCCTACATCGGAGCGCACAACCACCGATGTTGACGGCTGCAGATCCGGCACCGACCTGTTGCGCAGGCCAAAACGGCGGATGATGGCCTCGGCGCATTGACTTCGGGACAATCGCACAACGGCTGCGCTTCACTTGAGTCGCCGGTAAAAAGCGCTTAAAAGGACAACACATCAAGCAAACTCCGGCATGGCTCCATCTCCTACCAGCGAAACTACCGAATCGACCGATCCAGTCGACGTCCTGATTGCCCGACTCTACCGCTCTGCGCTCTCGGTGCCGCCAGCGGACTATCGGGCGTGGGCACTCGCGCAGGTCCAGACGGCGCTCCCGCATGACGGCGCACTTTGGGGCAGCGGCGTTGCATGGGATCTGAAATTCCACACGGTCACGGTCAATGGCCTGCCGCCGGAGTTTCCGCGGATCCTCGAATCGACGACGCACATCAATCCGATCGTGCCGCGCATCCTGCAGCACCTCGATACGCCGGTGGACATGGCCAGCGTCTTGCCGGACAAGGCGTTCTTCAACTCGGAAATCTATCGCCGTGCGTTCGAACCGTTCGGCATCACGCGCATCCTGTCGACCGGCCACATTGACCGTCGTTCCGGCCTGTCTTCGCTGGTCACGCTGTATCGCAAGGACCGCAAGGACCGCTTTACCGAAGCCGACCATGCCCGGCAGAAGCGCCTGACCTTCCACCTGTTCAATGCGGCGTCACATGCGTTCTTCCTGCACCTGACCCGCACCCACGCTGAGCGCCCTCCCGGTGCCGGTGCCGCGGTAGTCGATGCCAAGGGCACGTTCCATGAAGCCACCGTGCGCTTCCTCGATCTGCTCGACGAGCGTTTTCCCAAGCGCGCACCACATGCGGTCCCGCTGCCGATTCCCGAGGCCGGGCAGACGATCAGCTTCCAGGATCTGATGATCCGCTGTGAACCGCTGGGCGACCTGTCGCTGCTGACGTTGTGGCCCGCCGGCCCGCTCGACCGCCTGACCTCGCGCGAACGCGAAGTCGTCAACAGCGTGGCGCAGGGTCTGTCGTTCAAGCAGGCGGCCAAGCAGATCGGCGTTGCGCCTTCCACGGTCGCCAATCATCTGTATCGCGTCTACCGCAAGCTGGGGGTCTACAGCCGAACCGAACTGGCGGCGCTGGTCTATCCGCAGTCACCGGATTAAGCGGCCCGCGTGATCTCCGTCTCCGAGGAACAGAAACTACGCTGGCAGGCGCGCTGGGCACGCTGGCGTCATCTGGTTGCCGTCGCCAGTTTCGCTGCCGGTCTGCTCAGCTTCTTCTGGTTTGAACGTCAGGAGCGCGTTGCCCAGGCCCTGGTCTTTCTGCTGCCGTTGTCCTGGCTGCTGGCCCTGTTGGAGCCGCCGCTCAAGGCCTGGGCCGAGCGACGCGGCAAAGCGGGGGCATCGCTACTGTTCGGCTACGCCGCCCAGGCCCTGCATCAGGAGTGCCTGTTCTTCACGCTGCCCTTCTTCTTTGTGACGACGGCGTGGCTGTCACCTCAACTGCTGTTCACCGCGCTGATGTCGCTGCTGGCGGTGATCTCGATCGTCGATCCGATCTACTACCGCAGCGTCGCACCGAAGCGCGCAGTCCTATGGATGTTTCATGCGGTTGCCGGCTTCGTTACGGTGCTCACCGCCGCACCGATGCTGTGGCATCTGACGACAACTGAAAGTTTGTGGCTGGCGCTGGTCTGCCTTGCTGCGGTGAGTGTGCCGGCCTGGCATGCGGCCTTGCCGCGCGTCGTCCCCCTGCGCGCAGTCTTTGCGCTATGCCTCGCAGTCGGTCTGGCCTGGCTGGGCTGGCAGGTGCGGGTGGCAATTCCACCGGCCACCCTGTGGGTCAGCGATATGCGCATCACCAGCAGTGTCGACGTCGCCGGACGCAACGCCGGAGACGAAATCAAGCTCATCGACGAACAGCGTCTGCGTGCCGATGGCCTCTACGCCTGGAGCAGCATCCATGTGCCGCGCGGACTCCGCGAAAAGGTGGTGCACCACTGGCTGCACAAGGGCCAACTGGTCGACGCCATCGCGCTCGACGTGAGTGGCGGCCGCGAAGCCGGTTACCGCGCGTGGTCGCACAAGCAGGCGTTTCCGCAGGAGGTGCTGGGTCGCTGGGACGTGCGGGTTGTCACCCAGAGCGGCCAGCTGATCGGCCAGACCGCGTTCTACGTGCGTTGAAATCAGGACATCCATGGATTCCGGGCATCCAAGCAAGGCCATGGCTCCGGTAGACTCCGCCGCATGCATATCATTGAAGTGGCCGAACTCCGCGACCGTCTCGCCTCGGGCAGCATCCATCTACTGGACGTGCGCAGCGCCGAGGAGCTGGAATGTGCCCGCATCACCGCGCCGCTGACGCATATCCCGCTACAGGAGTTGCCGCAGCGTCTGGAGGAATTGGGCGGCAGTTCAAACCTTCAGGCCCCGATCGCCGTCCTATGTCATCACGGGATGCGCTCGGAGATGGCAGCACGCTTCCTTGAACGCAATGGCTTTACCGATGTCTCTAACGTATCCGGGGGGATAGACGCATGGTCTGTGTCGGTGGACCCCTCGGTGCCGCGTTACTGATCGCCAACAAATAGAAATAGGACCGAGGAACCTCATGCGCTTTGCTTTCTGTCTGTTGCCGGCTGTGCTGGCCCTGCCCGGCCTGGCCCAGGCCAACGAGTTGATGCGCGCGTACGATCTGGCCGTCCAGAACGACGCCACCTTCCGCGCCGCGCAGTTCGGCCGCGATGCCGCGATCGAGGCCAAGCCGCAGGCGCGCGCCGCGCTGCTGCCGCAGCTGGAGGCGAGCTATAACTACGGCTACGTCGATACGACCGGTTCGGTCGAGCAGCCCGAGGTCAATCCGGACACTGGCGAAGTGACCAATGTGTCGCGTGAGATCGCCAACTACGGAACCGACGAAACGCTGTCGGTGACGCTCAATCAATCGATCTTCAGCCTCGAGAACTGGCGTCGGCTGCAGCAGTCCGACAGCCAGGTCGCATTGGCCGAAGCGGTACTGCGCTCGGAATCGCAGAACCTGATGGTGCGCACGGCCGAAGCCTATTTCGGCGTGCTCGGCGCACTCGATTCCCTGCGCTCCTCGCAGGCCGAGAAGGCAGCGGTCGAGCGTCAGCTTGAGCAGGCCAAGCGCCGCTTCGATGTCGGACTGTCGGCGATCACCGACGTGCAGGAGGCGCAGGCCCGCTACGACCTCACCGTCGCCACCGAGCTCGAAGCCCAGCAGGCCCTGTCGTTCGCGCGCGAAGCCCTGGCCGAAATCACCAAGTCGCCAGCTGATCGCCTGTCCCTGCTGCGCGAAGATATCCCGCTGCCGGCACCGAACCCGAACAGCGCCGAGGACTGGGTGACTGCCGCCAAGGACGGCAACCTGGCGCTGATGATTGCGCAGCTCAACCTCGACGTCGCGGCCCGCGAAGTCCAGGTCGCGAAGGCGGTGCATCTGCCGACACTGGGCGCACAGGGGAACTACCAGGACAATACCTCCGAGTCCGGCAGCTTCCCGCAGGACACGCAGTCATCCGCTGCCTTTGTCGGCGTCACCCTGCCGATCTTCTCCGGTGGCTATACGCAGTCGCGTGTACGCCAGGCGGTCGCAACGCGCGAACAGCGCGACTCACAGCGCGAAGCACAGGCACGCGCAGTCGAGCGCAATACCCGCAACGCCTATCAAGCGGTCATCACCAGCATCTCCAGGGTCAACGCCCTGAACCAGGCGGTCAAATCCAGCGCCACGGCGCTCGAAGCCAGCGAAACCGGGCTTGAAGTCGGCACGCGCACCGCCGTCGATGTACTCAACGCGCAGCAGCAGTTCTATGTCGCCCAGCGCAATTTCTTCCAGTCGCGCTATGACTACCTGCTCAACGTGCTGCGTCTGAAGGCGGTGGCTGGCCGCCTCAGCAGCGCTGATCTCGCTGAAGTCGACAAGCTGCTCGTCGAGGGTTGAGACGAGGAAAACACACCCCCCCGTTCGCATCGAGTGCCTGCAAAGCAGGTGTATCGAGATGCCGCAGCCGGATCCAGAGAGGCTGCGCGGTGTCGCTTTTGCGACACCCTCGATACACCGCGCTAACGCGCGGCACTCGACACGAACGGAGTGTGTTGATGCGTGAAGTGAAGAGGCTCTAAGCGCTGACTTCGTTCAGCGGACTGCGCACGAGAACCCGCAGCAGGGTGACCGACAGCAGGCCACAGACGGCGATGACCACGGCCATCGGCACTGCAGTGCCATTGTGGAAATAACCGACCAGCGCACCGGTCACTGCCGCGATGCTGAATTGCAGTGTACCCATCATCGCCGAAGCCATGCCCGCGCGATCCCCGAACGGCGCCATCGCCGCCGCGGTTGCGTTGGGAAAGCTGAAACCAAGACAGGAGACGCAGGCGAACAGCGGCAGGGCGATGCCCCACACGCCGCCGAAGCCGGTCACGGCGCACAGCACGAGGACGACACCGAAACCCGCATACGACGTCAGCGCCGCGCGCAGTACGCGCTCCGCCCGATAACGGTCGAGTGCGAAGCGATTGAACTGCGAGGCGACAATCAGGCCGGCCGCGTTGCTGCCGAAGAACCAGCCGAACTGCTGCGGTGAAACGCCGAAGACTTCGATGAAGACGAAGGCCGAGCCCGAGATGTAGGCAAACATGCCTGCAGTCGCAACGCCGCCAGCGAGTGTGTAGCCCATGAAACGCCGATGCGACAGCAGGCGCGCGTAGCTGTGCACGACGCGGCTCCACTGCAGCGGCTCGCCGCGCTGGACCAGGGTTTCCGGCAAGCCGAACCAGCTCAGCGCGAAACAGCCTGCGCCGAACAGCGCCAGCACCACGAAGATCGCCTGCCAGCCGGACCAGGCCAGCAGCTGTCCGCCGGCGAGCGGCGCGAGGATCGGCGCAACGCCCATGACGAGCACAAGGTGGGACGTGATGCGCGCCATGTCCTGCGGCTCGAACCGGTCACGCACCATCGCGCGGGTGACGATCATGCCGGCACAGCCACCGATCGCCTGGAGGAAGCGCATGACGATCAGCGAGTCGATGCCGGGCGCCAGCGCGCACAGCAGCGACGACACGCTGTACAGCCCCAGACCAATGAGCAGGGGCAAGCGGCGGCCGAAGCGGTCGGCGATCGGCCCATAGGCGATCTGGCCAAGCGCGAGGCCCACGAAATAGGCCGCGAGCGTGAACTGCACCTCCGCCGCGCTGACGCCGAAGTGCGTCTGCAGCGTCGGCAGGCTGGGCAGGTACATGTCGATCGACATCGGGCCGATCGCGACGATCGTGCCCATGATCAGCACCCAGCGGCGCTGTTGCGCGGCATTCAGCAGCAACTTGGTGCCATTCACGTCGAGCACCTGCGCAGCAGGCGTGTGCGGACGCCTGCACTGAGCATCAGGCTTCCGGCCTCATCGACGGGAGTGAGACGGGGATTTCAAGGATCGCCAGTGGCGATCCTTGCCCGGCGAACGCCTGGGGCTGGGGCCCCAGGCCACTTTTTCCGTCAGCACGAACTGAAATCACTGCTTCGGCCTCATCGACGGGAAAAGCAGCACGTCGCGAATGCTCGGCGAATCGGTCAGGAACATCACCAGACGATCAATGCCGATGCCGACGCCAGCGGTCGGCTGCAAGCCGTATTCCAGGGCGCGGATGTAGTCGGCGTCGAACACCATGGCCTCGTCGTCGCCGGCATCCTTGGCCTGCACCTGCGCCTTGAAGCGGGCGGCCTGGTCGTCGGCATCGTTGAGCTCGGAGAAGCCGTTGGCGACTTCGCGGCCACCGATGAAGAACTCGAAACGGTCGGTCACTTCCGGGTTCGCGTCACTGCGGCGCGCCAGCGGCGAAACCTCGGTCGGGTATTCGGTG
>CAZDPA010000152.1:0-9429 GCA_964507195.1 uncultured Salinisphaerales bacterium
CTCAAGCATTTTTGAGCCGTTAAGTATCCAGGCATTGAATTGTCTTTAAGTGTTCAACTACAAACCAAATTCGGTGACACGCGCCAGCTATGGCACGGGTTACCAGCCAGTTTCCCTGGCGGCAATGGCGAGTTGGAACCACCCGTTCCCATCCCGAACACGGAAGTGAAACGACTCAGCGCCGATGATAGTGTGGCAGCTGCTATGCGAAAGTAGGACACTGCCAGGGTCTTAAATACGAAACCCCGAAGCTTGATGCTTCGGGGTTTTTTATTGCCTGAAATTTGTAGGGGATTGTGGGATTTCCCGCTCAAATATTGCCGTTCACGAGGCGCCGCATGATACTGCGCTTCCAGTATCGGCTGAAGCCGACGATCAGCCATGGAGCACGCGATGTTCAGGCTAAATTTGTTTCCCATCTTGCTGGCGAGCTTGGCTCTGTCAGGCTGCGAGCTGTTCGAGGGTCGCGGCCAGGTCAGCCTTTCGATTGCTGCCACCGACCCGGTCGAACAGTTTGACGGCGTTATCGTCGCAGTCAGCAAAGTCGTTTTTGTCTCAGAGGAAGATGGGCGCGAAACCATCGATATCACGCCGGCCGAGCAAATCGATTTGCTCGAGTTCACCCGCGGAGATGGCTCGCCGTTAATTACCGACGAAACCATTCAGAGCGGTCGCTATGAGTCGGTTGAAATCACGATTGAAAGCGACGAGAGCAGCAGTCTTTCATTCATTCAAGACGGCAGCAATGAATTTGCGCTGTTCATTCCAGATGATCAGCAGGCAAAGCTCGAGTTGCCAGCTGATTTCGAGATTGAAGACGGTGAAACCACCGTGCTGACCTTGCAGCTAGAGCTGCGTGAATCCTTGCGGGAACGGGACGACGGTGTTTTCGAGCTGCACCCGAGCGTGCGCCTGGTCCAGGATGACGAAGTCGGGACGGTCAAGGGAACCATCGCTACCGCGCTGGTCCCTGAAGGCTGCGCTGCCGCGGTATATGCCTACAAGGGCAGCAACATCATCCCTGTCGATATCGATGACACCGGAGGGCCGATCAGCACGGCGGCGGTATTCGGTAATCGGAGCGACGGACTGAGCTACTCAGTCGATTTTCTCGAGGCGGGGCCGTACACACTCGCCTTCACCTGTGACGCGGATGAAGAAGATCCTGTGCGCAGCGACGATCTTGCATTCGTCACTGAGGACGATGTGACGGTTGAAGCCGGCGAAACGAAAACCCTGAACATCGCGCGCTGAATGTGAGTGAACTTTGCGGGCCCAGCGTCTGACCGAGCCCGCAACAGCTTCACGTCATTGTGCCGCGGCCTTCCGTGCTTCCAACTTCCTCTTGCTGGGCAGGATGCCCATTGCCTTGCAGATGATGCCAAGCATGATTTCGTCGGCGCCGCCGCCGATCGATACCAGACGGGTATCGCGATACGCGCGGGCGATGTTGTTTTCCCACATGTAGCCTTGACCGCCCCAGAACTGCATCAGGCCGTCGGTGACTTCGCGCGAGACGCGACCGATCTTCAGCTTGCACATTGATGCGAGCATCGCGACGTGTTCCGGCGTGTGCTTGCCGCTCAAGTATTCCTGGGCCGTGTAATAGACCAGAGCCTTGAGTGACTCGACTTCGGTACGCATCTCGGCAATACGGAAATGCACGTACTGGTTGTCGAGGATGGACTGGCCGAAGGCCTGGCGCTGGCTGGTGTACTCGATAGTCTCGTCGATGAGGTTCCGCAGGCCATCGATGCCCGAGGCGGCGCCAAACAGACGCTCTTCCTGGAACTGCATCATCTGATACATGAAGCCCATGCCTTCCTGGCCGATCAGATTGCGCCGCGGCACGCGCACGTTATCGAAGAAGATCATTGCCGTATCCGATGAGCGCATGCCGAGCTTGTCGAGCTTTGTCTTGCGATCGATGCCCTTGGCATCCATAGGCACGATGATCAGCGACTTGTTCATGTGCGGCTTGCCTTCCGACGTATTCACCAGCGTGCAGGCCCAGTCGGATTGTGTGCCGTTGGTGATCCACATCTTCGAGCCGTTGATGACGTAATCGTCACCATCCTTGGTCGCATAGGTTTTCAGGCCTGCCACATCGGAGCCGGCGCTGGCTTCCGACACAGCGATCGACACGACCATGTCACCGCTGATCGCCGGCGCGAGATACTCAGTGCGCAGTTCCTTGGAGCCGAAACGCGCCAGCGCCGGTGTCGCCATGTCGGTCTGCACACCAATGCCCATTGGGACACCGCCGCAAGTGCAGTTGCCGAGCGCCTGTGCAAACATCACCTGATACGAATAGTCGAGGCCCATGCCGCCATATTCGGCCGGCTTCGAAATTCCCAACAGCCCGAGCGAGCCCATCTTCTTGAGCACTTCATGTGCTGGCCAGATTCCCGCGGCCTCCCATTCGGCAACGTGGGGATTAAGCTCGTTCTTCACGAACGCTTTGACGGTGTTGTACAGCTCCAGGTGCTCGTGAGTAATGTTCATTACCTGACTCGGTTGGCAAAATAGCAAGCACTATTTATAGGCTTCACGCCCATACCGGTCAATTGGAGTAATCAATAATCCGGACATTCGGTATGAATGGTTACCTATAGGTCAGACATCGAACGTCCGCGGTGCGCTCAGTGCTTTGCCGGCGGAGTCTCCGGCGGATCCACTTCCAACACGAACATTGCCGGCCAGCATTTGCCGGTGACATAGAAGCGATCAGTTTTGCTGTCGTAAGCAATGCCGTTGAGCACATGATCAGCTGCGTTCCAGTTCGCCGGCTTGTTGAATCGCTGCTTGAGTGCGCTGAGGTCGAGCCAGGCGATGACGTTGCCGTTCTTCGGATCGATCTGCACGATCCGATCGGTCTGCCAGATGTTGGCGAACACACTCCGTCGCGCATATTCGAGTTCATTCAATCGATCGATTGATGCGCCAGCAACGCGAACATCGACCCGCGAAAGTTCGGCGAAGGTTTGTGGATCGCGGATGCTCAGCGCGGCTGTTCCATCGCTCATGATCAGGCGCGAATCATCACTCGTGATGCCCCATCCTTCGCCATTGAAGCGGCGCTGCATCATCGCTCTTCCATTCAAGTCGAAGTACTGTGCGATGCCTTCGCGCCATGTCAGCATCACCAGTTGATCGCGCCAGACAGTCAGCCCCTCGCCGAAAAAAATCGGTAAAAGTTGCGCAATTTGCCGCTCCTCGCCGGTTTTCAGGTCGGTCTCGAACAGCGCCGAACGGCCATACAAACCGGTGCTTTCGAACAAGCGATGATCGCGAATCACCAGCCCTTGAGTGAATCTATTTTTATCGTGATGAAGTGTCTTGACGATGCGCCAGTTCAAACGATTTACCTTCGAGAAATCGTGTTTTTTTGCATCCGCAGACAACACATCATCAGCATTCGCGATGCATGAAAAAATGCACAGCAGTGAAATCAAAAATGCACGCACGACGGATCTCGCCTAACGGAGTCCATATTGTGCGTCAAGACAAAGGCATTGATTTAAATTTTAATTGTGGGTAAAACATCACACCATGGAAATGCACGTTGTGTTTCCAAACCACGCGGAGTTTTCCGCGACTGTCCTGTATGGAGGATGTGTAATGGCTGCTAAGAAGGCTGCGAAGAAGGCTGCTAAGAAACCCGCGAAGAAGGCTGCCAAGAAGGCAGTGAAGAAGGTCGCGAAGAAGGCTGTGAAGAAGGTCGCCAAGAAGGCTGCCAAGAAGCCTGCGAAGAAAGCTGCAAAGAAAGCCGCCAAGAAGGTCGTCAAGAAGGCCAAGGCCGCGGCGAAGAAGTAAGCGGGCTGCCACCGCACGGGCGGCAGCAACGCATTCCGGTGACGGACGCTAGCCGCCCGCTTTAGAAAAGACGACAGCAAACGCATTACATTCGCGCCGCGGCTACACGACTTTGTCGGGTAGCCGCGTTTTTTCTGGGCGAATGGGACTGCAGTCCCCGGTTCTCGCGCAATGCGAGGAGGGCGGCCCGCTACAATGCCGCTCCTTGGAGGACTTCGATGATCAAAAGCATGACCGGGTATGCGCGCGTCGAGCGCGCAGGTGAGTTTGGCCGCATCAGCTGGGAGATGCGCTCCGTCAATCACCGCTATTTGGACATTCAGTTCAAGGTGCCGGAGGAATTCCGCGTGCTCGAGGGCGAGTTGCGGGTCGTGGCGGGGACTAAGCTGTCGCGCGGCAAGGTCGAATGTGCTTTGCGTTATCAGCGCGAAGTCGCTGCCAATGACCAGATCGAGCTCGACTTCAACCGCATTCGGCAACTGCGGTATGCCCTTGATGTGCTCAACACCGAGTTCGGTGCAACTACGGCGCCCGATCCGGTTCGCCTGCTGACCTTCCCGGGAGTCGTGCGTGAAGAGCGTGCCGATTTCGCCCCGCTGCTGGCGGAGGCGCGAACCCTGTTCGATGAAGCGCTGGATGAGTTCACCGCGTTCCGGGTCAGCGAGGGCGAGCGCCTCGCGCAGTATCTGATTGAGCGCTGCGACAGCATGTTGGGGCTCGTCACCCAATTGCGCCAGCGCTATCCCTTTGTCCGCGATCAGTGGCTTGAGCGCATGCGGGCGCGCTGCAATGACCTCGGTGTCGAAGTCGAACCTCAGCGGCTGGCGCAGGAAGTGGCACTGGCCTCACAGCGTCTCGACATCGAAGAAGAGATGTCTCGTCTTGAGAGCCATGTGAAGGAAGTGCGCCAGGCCTTCAGCCGCGCCGATGCTGTCGGCCGCCGACTCGACTTCCTGATGCAGGAGCTCAACCGCGAAGCCAACACGACCTCCTCCAAGTCCCAGGACGCCGAGATGACCCGCTGTGCGGTGGATCTGAAAGTGATCATCGAGCAGATGCGCGAGCAGGTGCAGAACATCGAATGACGCCGTCGCCTGAGACGCCATAACTCCAGGCCAAGGGCCGCCGCGGCACTGTTTTTGTCCGGCACCGATGGCACAATTGCACCGCCATGAGATCTTTGCGTCGAAGTCCATTTGCGGTCTGGCTCGGCATTCTTGCCGTGCTGGCGCAATTGGCATTGCCGGCGGCGCATGCGCGGTCCTGGGCCAAGCGCAACGGCGATCCGCTGTTGTACGCATTCTGCGGCCAGGTTTCTCCGGCGCTGATCCGGCAATTGCGCGCGGTTTCGGCGCCGGAACTGCTCCAGGATATTGAGCGCGCGCATCGGGCCAGCAATTCTCTTTCCTGCGAGCTGTGTACCGCCGTTCATGGCGGACACCTGGCCAGCGCGCCGGCGGCTCAGCTGCCTCTGTTGCTGGTCGAACAGCCTCTCCAGCGGGGCTATGCCGAACCGGCATTCGTTCCCGCGCAGATTGCGTTTGCCTTTCAGGCGCGCGGTCCACCGCTCTCCCCGGTCTGACGCCGTAGCCTCGCGAGAGGCTCTTTGACGTTGCTGCCTGCGGGCAGCCTGGGAGCACACATGAAACATTTATCGGCGAGCCGCAAGGCTCTGACCGTCACTGCTGCGTTGGTCGCAGCGGGGTCATCCAACGCGGCACTCGCTTGTTCGACCTGCAAGTGCGGCGACTACACCATCACCCTGTTGGGTTCCGAGAAGGCCTATAGCGGGCGATTCCGTACAGCGGTCGACTACGTCTATCGATCGGAATCTGCAGGCGCCGGGGCCGGCGAGAAGGAAACCACCGAGCAACGCACGACGCTGGGATTGGCCTACAGCCTGAGCGATGACATCACGCTGGCCTTGCAGGTGCCATTCGTACGCAAGGAAATCGAGGCCGGCAATCTGGCGCGACAGGAAGCCGAAGGTCTCGGCGACATTGACCTGACCGCGCGCTGGACCCTGTATCGCAGCGGTTCGGTCAGTGGCCGCCATCTCGCCGGCGTTCGTGCGGGCGTGCGCCTGCCGACGGCCGAAGAAGTCGAGGCCGATGGCGAGTTGCTCAACATCGATGTGCAGCCGGATGCGGGCGCGACGGTGCCGAGTCTCGGTGGCTGGTACGGCTACTACCGCTTCCCCTGGTTTGCGACGGCAACGATCACGGCGTTCAAGTACGGCGAAGGCAACCAGCAGTTCGAAGGCGGCGACGCTGTGGTGGCTTCGACGCTCGCGCAATACGGCCTGACCCAGACCTTCGCGCTGCAGCTCGGCGTCGATGCGCGCTGGTCCCAGCGCAATCGATTCTCCGGCGTCGCCGATCCGGATTCCGGCGGAACGCTGGCGATGGTTTTTGCCGGCGCAGCCCTGCGTATCGGCGAGGACTTCCTGGTCCACGCCGGTGCGCAGCTGCCGCTGATCGAAGAACTCAATGGCGAACAGGACGAAGACCCGGCGCTGCGCGTCGGCATGACTTACGACTTTTGAAGAATGAACATGAACAAGACATTTCTGGCGGTAACGGCGGTGTGTGCAGGCCTGATGCTCGGTGCCTGCTCTGATGGATCCAGCGATGAGGGCATTCGCATCGAGGTGCAGGCGGTTGCGCGATCGTCGGCCGTTGCGGCGAAGAACGAAACGGAGTCGGTGACCTTCCGTCGCGCCGATGGCATGAAGGTCGAGCTGCTGCTTGGCAGGATCAATCTGGTGCCGGTGGAGCTGCAGCTGTGCGAAACCTCGGTGGCGCCGATGCTCAAGCGTTTGATGGCGCCGTTGAATCCGATTGCCGCGGCCTATGCGCATGGCGACGACCACGGTGAAGAGGCGGAAGGCCCGGTCGATGCGCTGACCGGCCTAGTCACCGATCTGGGCACGCTGAGTGCCGAGCCTGGCCGGTATTGCGGCATCGTCGTCGAGTTGCAGCCGGGCGTTGCGAAGGTTGCCAAGCATGGTGCGGAGCTGGATGAGACCATGACCGGCGTCGGCGTCAATGTCGCGCCATGCTACTACCCGTCAACGGTTGGCATGTCGGACGAGGAAGCGGCGGCTGTGCACGACCATCACTGCATCCAGGTCAGAACCCTGGATCGGCCGCTGCGCGTGACCCTGCCGCTGGCGGAGCCGGTGACGTTCGATTCGGCGAACCGCGAACTGCAGGTCACGATCGCAACGTGGTACGAGACCTGGTTCGAAGGCGTCGACTTCGATCTGCTGAAGACGGATACGGAGCAGCAGACGCTGCTGGCCGAAAACGTCGCGGCGAGCCTGCAGCTGGTTGAGGGTATGTCGGAGTAGTCTGGTATGGGCAACGCCGAATGCACGTGCGGCGTTGCCTCTATCTTTCAAGCAATGACGGTGACGCCCGCTGCGCGCAGTGCTGGCGTTCGCAGACCTTGCAGCCGACGCCGATCGGTGTCGCCGACACCGGGCCTTGCAGATCCAGGCCGCGTGAATAGACCAGTCGATGCGCATGGCGCAGATCGCAACCCAGACCGACCGCGAAGGTTTTCTGCGGGCGACCGTACCCGACTGCGCCACTGACGACCTGACGCGCGATCCAGAAGTAGGTACGACCATCCGGCATGCTCGCGATCTGGGTCAGCACCCGATCCGGCTGGCTGAATGCCTCATAGACGATCCATAGCGGACAGGTGCCACCGATGCGCGAGAAATGGAAGTCGGTTGCTGAATGACGTTTCGAAACATTGCCGGCGCGATCGACGCGCACGAAGAAGAAGGGCAGGCCCGGTGATCCGGGGCGCTGCAGTGTCGACAGCCGATGGCAGACTGCTTCAGCACCGACACCGAACCGATTCGCGAGGCGCTCGATGTCATACGACATTATTTCCGCGGCCTGCAGGAATTCGCCGTACGGCATGACCAGCGCACCGGCGAAGTAATTGGCCAAGCCGATGCGTGCGAGACGCTGTGACTCGGCGCCGGCGAAGCCGCCTTCGCGAATCAGCGTATCGAGCGCGTCATGCATCTCCAGCATCGCCAGCTGCACCGCCATCTGGAAGGCCTGCTGGCCGGGACGCAGATGGTCGGGCAACAGCAGCGTGCGTGTCGCGCGGTCGTAACGGCCCTTCTCCAGCTCGCCGTCGGCGCTGGCGACGACGCGCACCCGATGGCGCTCGGCGAGGCGGCGTGCGAGCTGCGGCGCGGCGTCGCCGATGCTCAGCGCGCTTTCGCGGAAGATCGCCTCGGCCGCCGCATCGAGTTCGGCGATGTGGTTATGGCGACGATTCAGATAGTCGCGCACCTCGTCGTGGTTCTGCGGCAGCGCGAACGACTGCATCTGCGTATTGCCATCCCCCATCTGCGCGGTCAGCAGGTCGGCGCGCTCGGACAGCAGGCGATTGCGCCGGTGCATTTCGACTACGGCGCGCGCGATGCCTGGCATGTTGGTCGACAGCGCGCGCAGTTCGGCGATCGACACCGTGTCGGCGCCGGTCTCGACCAGCGCATCGCGGACTTCGGCAATCATCTGCGCCGCTTCATCGTCGGCGAAGGGCTGCACGTCGACGCCGAGCTGTTCATTGATGCGCAGCAGGATCGCCAAAGTCAGCGGCCGCTGGTTGCGTTCGATCTGGTTCAGGTAGCTCGCCGAAATGCCGAGCGTGCGGGCGAGCGCGACCTGACTGATGCCGCGCTCCTCGCGCAGCCGTTGCAGGCGGACCCCCATGAAAACCTTGCGCATGGAATTAGCAGAATTTGCAATCAATCGACGGTTGCTTTGCAAGAATAAGCGAAGGGAGGGGTGAAAATCCCGCAAAATATGCGAATAATGTTAATCCCGGCCCGGGGTGTCGCCCCGGGTGGTTTTCTCATGCAATTGGCAGAGGCCGCGCAGCGACAAAAGCGCGACACTCCCGCCCCCACGAATTTGGAATTCAACATGGCCACTCAGACCCAGTCCGTCCCGACCGTCAAGCTGCTGATCAACGGCGAGTTCATCGACTCCAAGACCAGGGACTGGCGCGATGTCGTCAATCCGGCGACCCAGGAAGTGCTGGCGCGTGTGCCGTTCGCGACCGCCGACGAACTCGACGCCGCAGTTGCTGCGGCCAAGGAAGCGTTCAAGACCTGGCGCAAGACGCCGATCGGCGCGCGGGCGCGCATCTTTCTGAAGTACCAGCAGCTGATCCGCGAGAACATGAAGGAACTCGCCGCGATCCTCACCGCCGAGCAGGGCAAGACCCTGCCGGATGCCGAAGGTGACGTGTTCCGCGGTCTCGAAGTCGTCGAGCATGCGGCCAACATCGGTACGCTGCAGATGGGTGAGCTGGCGACCAACGTCGCCAATAGCGTCGACACCTACACGATTCTGCAGCCGCTCGGCGTCTGCGCCGGCATCACGCCGTTCAACTTCCCGGCGATGATTCCGCTGTGGATGTTTCCGATGGCGATTGCGACCGGCAACACCTTCGTGCTCAAGCCCTCGGAACAGGATCCGATGGTGACGATGCGCCTCGTCGAGCTGGCGCTGCAGGCCGGCATTCCGAAGGGCGTGCTCAACGTCG
The DNA here is from genome assembly GCA_964507195.1 of uncultured Salinisphaerales bacterium. Classification (GTDB taxonomy): domain Bacteria; phylum Pseudomonadota; class Gammaproteobacteria; order Nevskiales; family Nevskiaceae; genus Solimonas. The sequence continues at coordinate 9,397 of CAZDPA010000152.1, forward strand.
TCCACGGCGGCCCGGACATCGTCAACGGCATCT
>CAZDPA010000153.1:0-926 GCA_964507195.1 uncultured Salinisphaerales bacterium
CATCGCCGTCTGCACGATGGGATAGCGGCAGCCGAGCAGCTCGGTCAAAGGGGTTTGCAAGGCGCTCATGTCAGATTTTTCTTGTTGTTTTCCGCCATCGCCTTCGCATCGATGCCGCCGAGGATATGGCCGGTGGTGAGCTGGTTGTGCGCATGCGCGAAGTGATGCCAGCCGAACGCCGCGTCCATCGCCGTGCGCTTGCCCTGCAGGTCTTCGACGTGGTTGAGCGACTGCTTGGCCAGGGCCAGCGCCAGCCGCGGCTGCTGCGCGATGCGCGCCGCCATCGCCTCGACAGTATCGGTCAGCTGCTCGCGCGGCACGACGCGGTTGACCATGCCCATTTCGTAGGCGCGCTGCGCTTTCATCGGCTCGCCGAGAAAGAGGAATTCCTTGGCGATGCGCGGGTTCAGCTCGTAGGCGTGGGCAAAGTATTCGACGCCGGGGATGCCCATCTTCATCGTCGGATCGCTGAAGTAGGCATCTTCGCTGGCGACGATGAGATCGCAGACCCAGGCCAGCATCAGGCCGCCGGCGATGCAGGCGCCCTGCACCCGCGCGATCGTCGGCTTGGGAATGTCGCGCCAGCGCCGGCACATGCCGAGATAGACCTCCTGCTCGCGCACGTACTGGAATTCGCCGCCGGTCTTGCCGACGTGGTCGTACCAGAGATGCGCGCGATCGAAGCTCAGGTGCGCGTCGCGCTCCGGCGTGCCGATGTCGTGGCCGGCCGAGAAATTCTTGCCTGCACCTGCGAGCACGATGACCTTGACTGCATCGTCATCGACCGCGCGCCGGAAAGCGGCGTCGAGCGCGTAGGTCATCTTCGAGTTCTGCGCGTTGTGGTAACGCGGACGGTTCATCGTCACCGTCGCCACGCCCTCGCGCACGTCGTAGCACACGACCTCGTCGCTGGATTCTGCAGGCGT
>CAZDPA010000153.1:953-9316 GCA_964507195.1 uncultured Salinisphaerales bacterium
CGCATTCATGTCTTTCAGCGCTTGACGATGACCGACGAGCCGTGGCCGAACAGGCCCTGGTTCGCGGTGATGCCGACTTTCGCGTTCGCTACCTGGCGCTCGCCGGCCTGGCCGCGCAGCTGCCAGGTGAGTTCGCAGACCTGCGCCAGCGCCTGTGCCGGCACCGCTTCGCCGAAGCAGGCGAGGCCGCCGGAAGTGTTTACCGGCAGGCGGCCACCGATTTTGGTCACGCCTTCGCGCACCAGCCTGGCGCCGTCGCCGCGCGCGCAGAGCTGCAGGTCTTCGATCCAGTCCAGTTCCAGCGCGGTCGAAAGATCGTAAACCTCGGCGAGGCTGATATCCTCGGGCCCGAGGCCGGCTTCCTCGTAGGCCTTGCGCGGCAGCGCGGCGCGGAAGCGCTGCGGCTCGCAGGCGACGGCGGAGTCGGTGGCGAGGTCCGGCATCTCGATCACTTCGCTGGCGAAGCTCGGCGTCACCGTCGAGATTGCGGCGACCCGAGGCGCGTTGGCCTTGCCGATGCGGCGGGCGTAGTCGAGGCTGGAGACGATGATCGCGGCGGCGCCGTCGGAGGTCGCGCAGATGTCCATCAGGCGCAGCGGATCGGCGACCATCGCCGAGGCGCGCACGTCTTCGGCGGTGAACTTCTTGCGGTAGCGCGCGTAGGGGTTGGCGGCGCCGTGCTCGGCGTTCTTCAGCTTGACCAGGGCGAAGTCGTCCTGTGTGTCGCCGTACATTTCCATGCGGCGCCGCGCGTACAGCGCGAAGTAAGTCGGATTGGTGATGCCGAGGCGAAAGCGCACCCAGTCCGGATCGTCCGGACGGTCGCCCGGCGCCGGCTTGAGGAAACCCTTGGGCGTGGTGTCGGCGCCGATCACCAGCGCGACCTCGCATTCGCCCGACAGGATCTTCGAGCGCGCGGCGGCGAGCGCCTGCGAGCCCGAGGCACAGGCGGCGTACGAAGTGTTGACCTGCGCGCCCTGCCAGCCGAGCGCCTGCGCAAAGGTCGCGCCAGCGACCTGTCCCGGATAGCCGTTGCGGATCGTCGCGGCGCCGGACACGAACTGGACGTCGCGCCAGTTCACACCCGAGTCCGCCAGCGCCGCACGCGCCGCGACGACGCCGTACTCGACGAAGTTCCTGCCCCACTTGCCCCACGGGTGCATGCCGACGCCGAGGATCGCGATGTCGCGGTTGGTGCTCATGACCGCCCCCTCTCCCCAACCCCTCCCCCGCGAGGGGGGAGGGGCTTATCTTCCCTCTCCCCTCGCGGGAGAGGGTGGCCCGCAGGGCCGGGAGAGGGGGCAACCCGCCACTTCCACGTCAGCTTGCCGTCGTCGAGCGGTTCGAGAATCAGCTCCATCGTCATGCCGGCCTTCAGCGACTTGAGATCAGTGCCGGTCGCAAGCTGGCCGAGCACGGTCATCTTCTCTTTCGCCAGCTCCACCGCGGCAATGCCGAAAGGCTGGAACGGCTCGTTCGAGATATAGGGTTCAGGCGGCTGATACACGGTGTTGGTGAACGACCACAACGTACCGGTGCGCGACAGCGGCGTGACTTCGAAGGCCTCGCCATTGCAGTCGGGATTGCGGCAGAAGCCGGTCTTCAGCTGCGGGAAGTAATAGGTGCCGCAGGCCGCGCAGCGATTGCCGAGCAGCGTCGGCTTTTTCTCGTCGAGCGTGAACCAGCCTTCGAGGACCGGTGCGCGCACAGTGTCGGCCGTGGAGCTCATGCCTTGGCGCGAATCCCGGGTGGGTTATCCTTGATCTGCTTGCCGCGCGCGTCCTTCGGATCGAGCTTGCGGATGATCGCCAGCTGTTCCTGCGTCGGATGCGCGGTCTCGCCCATGTCCGGTGCCTTGAGCAGCGGGAAGCCCGTCGCGGCCTGCACCTGCTCGAACGTCACGCCCGGATGCAGGCTGACGACGCGCACCGCATGATCGGGCCCGCCGAAATCCATCACGCACAGATCAGTGACGATCTGGTGAATGCCCATGTAGTCGTTCTTGACGCCGGCCGGCCAGCGCTCCTTGCGGTAGCCGACCGAACAGACCAGGTCGACTTCCTTCTCGACGAAAACGCGCGTGCCGTGGTTCGGCACGAAGAAGGAATTGACGTGGTTGATGCTGTTGCCCGGAAAGCCACGCAGACCGAGCATCTGGCGCTTCGGTTTTGCAAACTCGCCAATGCAGGAGATGTTGGCCTGACCCCAGCGATCGACCTGCACCGGACCGACCAGCGCGTGGCGCTTGCCGCCCCAGACGTTGTCGAACACGCGCGAGTACGGCATCCAGCCACCATACGTGCGGCCTTCATGATTCTTCGCGCCGATGGTGACGGGCTCCTCGACCAGATAGGCCTCGCCGTCAGTGATCATCAGGCAGGGGCTGTGCGTGAGCTTGGCCAGGCCCTGCGCAATGCGCGGGATGATGCCGATGCCGGTCGCGAGCACTTCGCCTTCCTGCTCCCAGACATCGGCGCAAGCGCAGATCAGCAGTTCGGCAAGGGTGAATTCAGTGTTGGTCGTCATGATCAGAAAACCTGGCGCGGCAATTTCACGATGGCATCAAGGCCACCCACAGCCTGCTGGTAGGCCGCTTCGTCGCCGTTGAGGAACTCCTCGGCGTACTTGGCCCAGCCGCCTTCTTCCTCGGCCGCTGCGCAGTAACGCTTGATGTGCGTTGCGTCCCAGCCGTAGCCAATACCCTGGATAGCGACGTTGGAAGTCGGATGCGCGCCGCCGCGTGCAAGGACGACGCCCTTGACGAGGTTGCGCTCGAACGGATTCCACCTGGCATCCTGTTCGTCGGAGTCGATGCGGTCGACCAGTTCCTCGCAGCTGACATAGGCGCGATCGGCCGCACGCACGAACCATTCGTCGAAGAACGGATCCGGCGCGTACAGGCGCGTGTTGCCGAGACGGTCGGACTTGTGCACATGCACCAGCGCGACGTCGAGCTTGATCGCCGGCATGGCGAGCAGGACTTCTCCATCCGCATACGGCGACGTCACCGTGCGCAGATCCGGATTGACCTTGGTCGGCTGATCGGTCGCGAGACCGATGCGGGTAGGCAGGAACGGCAGGCGCATCGCCGCCGCGCGCAGGCCCCAGTGCAGCTGGCCTTCGTCGAGCTCCACCGCCTGGATCGTCCCGGCTTCACGCGCCAGCCGAAAGAACGGCTCGAGCGGAATGAAGTCGAGCGAGACGAAGCCGTAGATCAGCTTCCTGACCTTGCCGGCGGCGCACAGCATGCCCATGTCCGTGCCACCGTAGCCGACGATGGTCAGGTCCTTGAGGTTCGAGCGCAGGATCTCGCGAACCAGCGCCATCGGCTTGCGTCGCGGGCCCCAACCACCGATGCCGATGGTCATGCCGCTCTTCAGCGTGCCGACGATCTCGGCGGCAGTCTTTTCCTTGTTGATCTTCATGTGCGCTTACTGGAACCCGACCGAGAAATCGTGACCCCAGATCGAGACCTGCTTGGTCTCGGTGGTCTGCCAGGTCGCCGGATCCACCGTGATGCCACCCCAGCCGTACTCGAGAGCGAAGTTACCCGGCGTGAGCATGTAGAACGAGGTCATGCGGTCGTTCTCGTGCTCGCCCAGCGTCGCCATCATCTTCACGTTGTGCTTGACCCGGCGCTCGTGCGCAAGGCCGACGTCGGTCATCGTGTTGACCTCCATCATGATGTGCACGCAGCCGGAAGGATTCGGCATCTCGGCGAGCGCGATGCTGTGGTGGCGGCCAGCGCCGGCGTGCAGAAAGTAGATGCGCATCACCGGCGCGTCCGGGCCCGGCTGGAAGTTGAACTTGTCGGACAGGCCGAAGCCAAGCACGTCCTGGAACAGCTTCAGCGTCGCATCGAAACCCGGCGCTGCAGGCAGCACGGTGTGGCCCATGCCCTGCTTGCCGGTCTTGAAGCCGGCGACGCCGATCGGTGAGGTGAACGGCGATTCGCCGCCGTTGTAGCCCTGCACGAGTTCGTGGCGGTTGCCGGCCGGATCGCTGAACACCGCGAGACGATCGAACAGGCGTGACTTGCGCTCGGCGTCGCTGCCGTCAACAACGGCAACGCCGGCCGCCCTGAGCGCGCTGACCGTTGCATCGAAATCCGCGCTGCTGGCGACTTCCCAGCCCGAGGCCAGGTAACGATCGGTCGCACCCGGAACGACGACCAGACGCTGCCGGCGCTCATCAAGCTTGAGGTACAGTCCACCGTCCGCCGAAGCCGACGTTGCCGCACCGAGCACCTGCTCGCCGTAGTGCCGCCATTTGCTCACATCGGTGGATTCGGCGACCACGTAGGCCAGCGCTTGAATCTTCATCGGTCTAACCGCCCGGGTCTTATGGGTATGGCGGCATTATCCGAACGGGAGCGGTTTGGAGCTTCATCCGTTGGGGTGAAGAGCCCTTGTCTCAGTACGCAAAACCCTCGTCCGCTTGCGGGATGCACGCAGCCGCAAACAGGGCCGATGCTGCCGCCACAGCGCCCGTTCTGCGCGCTGCGCATGGGGAAAATGCAGCTTGAACGCAAACGACTGGAAAGCCTGGGGGCTGCATGTTGAGGCGCCGCTGCGTATCGACGATGTCGAACGCTTCGATTTCGCCGAGTCGGCCGATCTGGTCGTCGTCGGACTCGGCGGTGCCGGCGTTGCCGCCGCACTCGAAGGCGTCGAACACGGCCTCGACGTGCTCGCGCTCGATCGCTACGACGGCGGCGGCTCCAGCGCCGCAAACGGCGGCGTGTTCTACGCCGGTGGCGGCACCTCGATCCAGCGCGAAGCCGGCGAGACCGACACGCCGGAGGAAATGTACAAATACCTCAAGCTCGAAGTCGGCGATGTGGTCTCCGACGCGACGCTGCGCCAGTTCTGCGGCGAGAGCGTCGAAACGCTCGACTGGCTGATCAGGCACGGCGCGCCGTTCAACAGCAAGGTCTGGAAGGAAAAGAGCTCCTACCCGCCGCTCGATTATTTCCTCTATCACCCGGACAGCTCGCTCGCGGCGCCGTACATGAAGCACGCCAGGCCCGCAGCCCGCGGGCACCGCGGCTTTTCCACCAACGGCAAGAAAGCCTGGGGCCTCGGCGGCGCGATCTACGATCCGCTGCGCGATGCCGCACTCAAGCGCGGCATGCGCTTCCACAAATATGCCGAAGCCCGGCAGCTCGCGGTCGATGCGCAGGGCCGCGTGGTGGGGGTGCGCGTGCTGCAGGTCGCCGCGAACAGCGCCGAGGCGGCGCGCTTCGGCCGCTGCATCGCCCAAGCTTCGAAGTGGATCGCGGCGCTGCCACCGAGCTTCCCGCTGGCCTGGCTGACCTATGCGATCGGTCGCTGGTACCTGAACCGCGCCCAGAAAATCGAGAACACCCAGCGCACCTCGCGCTGGATCCGCGCCCGCAAGGGCGTGCTGCTGTCGGCCGGCGGCTTCATCATGAATCCGGCGATGGTCCAGCACTACGCACCGAAGTACAGCGCCGGTCTGCCGAACGGCACGCTCGGCGACATGGGCAGCGGCATCGTGCTCGGCGCCAGCGCCGGCGGTGCGCTCGGCCTGATGGAACGCATCAGCGCCTGGCGCTTCATCAATCCGCCCAAGGCCTGGGCACAGGGCATGATGGTCAACGCCCGCGGCGCACGTTTCGTCAACGAAACGCTGTACGGCGCGTCGCTCGGCGACGCGATCGTCGAGAAGCAGGACGGCAAGGCCTGGATCGTCCTCGATGCCCAGCTGCGCGCTGACGCCTATGCCCAGGCCAAGGATCCGAAGATCGTGCCGTTCCAGCGCGATGTCGCGATCCTGAACCTGATGTTCAATGCGACCAAGGCGGCGAGCCTCGATGAGCTGGCCGCGAAAGTGGGCTTCGACGCGGCAACGCTGAAAGCGACGGTTGCCGAGTACAACCGCGCGGCACGCGGCGAAACCGCCGATGCCTACGAGAAGCGACCGAACGAGATGGCGCAGATCGGCAATGGTCCGTACTACGCGATCGATGCGTCGATCGACAGCAAGCTGCTGCCGATGGTGACGATGACCGTCGGCGGCCTGCGCGTCGACGAATCCAGCGGCGCGGTACGGGCCGAACAAGGCGGCGTGATCGATGGGCTTTACGCCGCCGGACGCAATGCGATCGGCATCTGCTCCAACATCTATGTCAGCGGGCTGTCGTATTCCGATTGCGTATTTTCAGGCCGGCGCGTCGCGCGGCATCTGGCCGCGGCCACTGCGGCTGCGCCAGCGGTCAGTGCCCGTTGACGATGACATCCTCGTAACTCGATGCGAAGTTGACGTTGTTGAAGTAGATCTTCTGCGTCGTCGTCTGGAACGGCGCGCGATAGACATCGAGCGCGAGCGCGATCCTGGCGGTGCGCGGCTTGGCCAGCGGCTTGTAGCCCCAGTCGCCGTTGTATTTAAACTGGTGTTCGCCATCGAGCCACATGGAGATCAGGCCCGCCCTGCCGCTGCCGTTGTAGGCCGGCAGCATGCGCAGCGTCATCGTGTACCACCGACCGCGCTCCACGCGCTGCGTGTGGATCACTTCGCCGGGACTGGTTCTGCCGACCCCGGCTTTCTTGGCATAGACACCCTTGTCGTCGCGGATGACGAATTCCAGGTCGACCGGTGCCGTCGCCGGATTGGCCTTGCGGTCTTTGAGCGGCCGGGTCCGCATCGCAAAGATCGGTGAATGTCCCGGCATCTCCTGGCGCGCCTGCATGTGCAGCACCATGCGATTGCCGACCTCGTAGCTCTTGTCGAGTTTGAACTCGAAGTGCAGGAAAAACGGCTTGTCATCGCGCACGTCCGGGCTGTTGTCATTGTCCGGGTGGACTGGGGTGAACTCGATCTTGTCCTTCTTGTGGGCGCTGCACTCCGGAGTCGGCCTGACGCAGCCGTCGTCATAGGGTTTGAGTTGCAGCATCAGCACCTTGCCCTTGTCCGGATCGTCCTGGACTTCGTAAGCGTAGTTGCTGCCGGGGTCGGTGATGAAGGCGTAGTGGCGACTGCGCTTGTTCTTGCTGTCGGCCGGCAGCTGCAGGCAGCTGAAATGAGTGATTGGCTGCCCGTCGCACTGCTTGCCACGAATGACATAGCTTTCAAAGTTGAGCTTTGCGGCTTTCGGATCTGTAGCCACTGCGGTGGCTGCGAACAGCATCGCAAGCAGTGCGGTCAGATAGCGTGTGCGCATTCGGTAATGTCCTAATCTCAACGTGGTGAAGACAGCCCAGGGCCTGTTAACGCTATGTCGATCGCTGAGATGCCACGAGATTGGCGGCCAGGCAAGGCGCGACCGATCAAATTCGATGGTTCCAGGAGGAGGTCGCAACGCCGCATGGCCGCCAATCCCGTGGCACCCCGAAGGGGCGGGACCGTTTTGGCGGATTGCAGCATGCTGACCCGTCGATACTGACCGCCGACTGACCGTTCGGCCTCGTACGCTGGGCTCGCGGATCGCCGGCAAGGTTTTACTCGGTGCCCAACATCGCGCAGACTCCGCAGGCACCTTAAAGCACGCTAACGCGGGCGACGGCCCTGCCGTCAGCCACCGAATAAGGGCCATGCGGTGTGTACAAGCTCGGGGGAGCTGAATGTTCTTGCAGCAACGGTGGGGCCTATCGGGCAGGCGTACGCGTCTTGGCAGCGTTCTGGGTCTGGCCGTGGCGCTTTGCGCGCCTGCCGCCAATGCCGAGGATGCGTTGGTGGAGACGACCATCCCGGTCGAAAGCCTGGCTGCCGATTCCACCCCTGCGCCGGCTCCGGCCGCGAAATCCGCAACCCAGCTCGAAGAGGTCGTCGTCACCGCGCGCCGCCGCCAGGAACGCAATGTCGATGTGCCGATCTCGCTTGCCGTGCTCGATGGCGAGACCCTTGGCAATGCAGGACTGACCCTCGCGACGGACATCCAGGAGCGCGTCGCCGGCCTGATCGTGTCGATGCCGAACGCGCGCCTGACCAGCTACACGATTCGCGGTCTCGGCTCGTCGTCGGCCAACGACGGCATCGAAAGCAGCGTCGGCCTGTTCCTCGACGGTGTGTATCTCGGCCGCCAGGGCCTGTCGATGTTCGATCTCATCGACCTCGACCGTGTCGAGGTGCTGCGCGGTCCGCAAGGCACGCTGTTCGGCAAGAACACGACGGCCGGTGCGGTCAACATCGTCACGAGCGCGCCGACCGACAGCTTCGAGACCCGCGGCGAAGTCACCATCGGCGACCGCGGTGCGCGGCAGTTGCGCGGCAGCATCAACGACAGCCTGATCGACGGCGAACTGGCCGGGCGCCTGACCGGCTATCTGAGCAGGCGCGACGGCATCATCGACAACGTGTTCAATGGCGAGAAAAAAACATTTCTGCAGTTGAATGTCCAAGTT
>CAZDPA010000154.1:0-6753 GCA_964507195.1 uncultured Salinisphaerales bacterium
CGTCAGTGGGTGACGCAGGCACGACGGGTGGCGGGGGCGGCGGCGTGGGGTCAACGCCGGTGCCGGGTGGTGTGGCTGCTGGGCAGACCATCTACTCATTTGCGAATGGCTGTTACGCGCTCAAGTCCGAGGCTGGCTACGTCACGGCCGACGCGAACGATTACCAGGTCACCGACAACGCCGCACAGGCAACGGCGTTCTACATGAAGCCGACCGCGCTGGGCTCGTATCTGCTGCTGTCGGCGTACAGCCGCGCGCAGGGTGAACGCGGCAACAAGTCCCTGCTCGGCATCAGCGATCCTGCTGGCGAACTGCTGGACGAGGTCGGCAACTTCATCGGCGAAGTCGGCTATCTGGTCAGCGGTATCGGCGACATGGCGGACTTCGTGCTCGACCCGCTCGCGCCCGGTCTGGGCGGTATCCGCGACACTGGAGAAGGCGTCGGTGAAGTCGGCGGCGTGATCGGCGGCATCGACGTTGCGCCGAGCCTGGCGATGGTCAACGAGGCCAGCGATCTTGCGGTGTGGAATCTGCTCAATGCTTCAGGCAATCGATATACGTTGACGTCTGCAGTCACAGGATTGCGCCTTGCTGCGGCCGAAGGTGCGCTGGGCCTGACCCGGTCGACTGCGGCGACGGGCCTGAGCACCGAATTCGAGCTGATTGCGCAGGCGACCTGCGATGCCTATCCGGAAGTCACCACCAATGCGGAGATCATCGACCCACGCGGACCGGCGACGCGCCTGCTCGACGTGCCGCTGTTTGCGCAGGGCCCGGACGCCTCGAAGCTCGATCGCGACGATGTTTATGGCTACGTCGACGGCCACGCGCATCTCACCGCTTACGAGTTCATCGGCGGTCGCGTGAACTATGGCGATCCGTTCCACAAGTTCGGCGTCGATCGCGCGCTCGACGACTGCGCGGTCAATCATGGCCCGCAGGGCGTGCTTGGCGTGGTCGAGACGGTGACTTCGGGATTCAATCCGGGGCACGAAACGAAGGGCTGGCCGAGCTTCAACTTCTGGCCGCGCCACAATTCGCTGCAGCACCATCAGACCTATTACAAATGGGTCGAGCGTGCGTATCTGAGCGGCCTGCGCGTGTTCGTCAATCACTTCACCGGCAACGACCTGCTGTGCCAGCTCAACCCGCAGAAAGAGAACGCCTGCGACTTCGAGTTGAACTGGCGCCTGCAGGCGCAGCGTGCGCATGAGATGCAGGACTACATCGATGCGCAGTACGGTGGCCCGGGCAAGGGCTGGTTCCGCATCGTCACCAGTCCGGCCGAAGCGCGCGCGGTGATTGCGGACGGCAAGCTCGCGGTGGTGTTCGGCATCGAGATCTCCAAGCTGTTCAACTGCGGCGAGTTCCTCGGCCTGGCCGAATGCACGCGCGAGGAACTGATCCAGCGCATGGACGCCGCGTACGCCGCCGGCGTGCGCCACCTCTTCCCGATCCACAAGTTCGACAACGCTTTCGGTGGCGTCGTGCCGGACGAAGGCTTCGGCATCGGTACGGTGTTGTATGTCGGCAACCTGGCCGAGACCGGCCATCCCCTTGAGTTCGAGGCCTGTCCGGAAACCTACGGCGGCGATTCCGCCGCATCGCCGGACGATGCCAACCCGCTCGGCATCGTCGACCAGCTGCTGCGCCAGCTCGAATACGTCAACGGCCAGGCCAGCCGCTCGCCGCTGGCAGTGCCGCCGCTCGTGCCGCAGTCGGAGCACGGCCTGTGCAACATCCGCGGCCTCACCGATCTGGGCCAGTTCCTGGTCGAGGAGACGATGCGCCGGCGCATGATCATAGAAGTCGATCACAGCAGCCTTTCGGCGATCGACCGGATCTTCGAGATTGCCGAAAACAACAACTACCCCGGCATCACCAGCAGTCACGACTGGCTGTACTCGGAGGAGCTGCTCGATCGCGTCGTCGCCGGCGGCGGCACGATCAAGCGCTTCGGCAGCTCGCGCGGCGCATGGGTCGACAGGCTGAACCGCGTCGAGCAGCGCCCAAGCCGCAACCGTGTCGGTGACGTCGCCACGACCGGCATGGCCTCCGACGTCAACGGCATCGCCAGCCTGCCGGGCAACAGCGGTGATCCGGCAACGCCGTTGTATCCGTTCACCTCGGTCGACGGTCGCGTGCGCTTCGATCAGCAGGTGACCGGCGATCACAGCTTCAACCTGTACGACGGCCGCGGCGTTTCGCACTACGGTTTGTTCGCCGACCAGATCGCCGACATGCAGCGCTTCACCGACGACAAGAGCCGCGAAGAGATCGACCTCGCATTGCGTGAGTTGTTCTCTTCGGCGGAAGCGTACCTGCGGCAATGGGAAGCAGTGGAGGCCTGGGGCCGATGAACACGATGATGCGGATGAGTGTGGCGGTCCTGGTTTCGCTGCTGGCGGCCGGTTGCGGCGGCAGCGATGGCGATTCCGGCGACGCCGCAGCTGCGGCGGGGCTGCCCGCCGGCGCACGGTTTCTCACCGACGACGCGAGCTGCAGTGCGCCGCGCTGCTTCGAGATCGATGTGCCCGTACCCGCAGACGTGCATGTCACGGATACGCGCGTACGCGTGCTGGTGCCCGCGGATTACACGACCTCGGGCAAGCGCTATCCCTTGCTCTACCTGCTGCACGACGCGCCCGGCGACTACACCTCATGGACCCGTCGGGGCGACGCGCAGGCCCTGACCGAGGGGCTCGATGTCATTGCCGTCATGCCGGATGGCGGCGGCGGCAATCCCGGCTGGTACACGAACTGGAACAGCGGCGAGTTCCAGTGGGAAACCTATCATCTCGATGTGATGATGCCGTACATCGAACAGCGTCTGCGCGTGCTCGGTGACGGTCATCGCGCCGTTGCGGGGCCGTCGATGGGCGGACATGGCGCGATGTACTACTCGGCGCTGCGTCCGGGCCTGTTCCAGGCGGCCGCCGGCATCTCCGGTGCGGTGGATTTTCTGGTGCTTGATCGCGGCAGCGCGCTGGCCGCATCCCTGCTGAGCATGCCGGCCGGTCCGGTCTGGGGCGATCCGGTGACGAACTTCCCGATGTGGCAGGCGCATGATCCGGGGACGCAGATCGACGGTCTTGCCGGCATGAAGATCCTGCTTTCGTCCGGCAACGGCCTGCCCGGCGGCCCGCACGACGAACTCGGCTCACCTCAGTTGTACGCGATCGAGCCGCTGCTGTACGTGATGAACCTGTCGTTCGCTACTGCGCTGACGCGTGCCGGCGTCGAGCATGAGACGCTGTTCTACGGCTCGGGCTTCCACGACTGGCCGTACTATCGCGATGCGTTTGCTTGGGCGCTGCCGAAGCTGATGGATGTGATCAGGGAATAGCTTCAGGAGTCTGTCGCGGCATCTCGAGATGCCGCCACGAAATCACGGAGCCCGGAGATCACCAAGACCGGCAATCACGTCCGCAAGAATCTGCGCCATCTCGTCGCGCAACGCGGGAACGTGCACGGGCCAGCCGCTGGCCGCTGCCAACAGGTCGGAAGGCTTGCGCAGGCGGGTAGAAGTACGGCGCAAGGCGCGCTCGATGCCCTCGACCGTTGCGTACGAGCGCAGCAACTCGGTGAAGCTCGGGGTATTCGGCGCCTGACTGCCAGCGAGTTCAAACCACTCCGATGCCGCTGCAACCTGTGCCGCGCTGCGCGCGCAGAATGCGGCCAGGGGCTCATCGCTGTGCGTCGGCCAATCCTGCGCAAGGGAATAGTCACATACGAGATCGAGCACGATGCCGGCATAGCGGCGCGATGCTGGATGGAAATCCTGTCGATGGCTTTGCAGCACCTGATGCCGATCAGTGAGCGCGTCGATGCGGCGGTGTATGCGAATACCGCGTTGAATGTCGGCAGGGTAGGTGGACAGATCCGAGCCCCGCACGATGTCGCCCAGAATTGCGCCGGCAGCCGAGGTCTGGGTGCGGTGTGCGATCAGCAGGTGCGCAAGGAAGTTCACGCCGCGGCAGGCTCGAAGGGCTCGGCCACCACATTGTTCCGGCCTTTGGCCTTGGCGGTGTAAAGCAGTTCGTCGGCAGCGTTGACGATGATGGGCTGTGTCGTTGATGCCGTCGGAATCAGCCAGGTCAGGCCGGCGCTGGCGGTGACTTTCAGCATATGCGGCTGATCCGGCAGTGGGATTTCCATCCGGCGTATGTTCTCGAGTACGCGTTCGGCGCGTTGACGAGCCGTTTCACCTTCGACGCCGTACCAGGCGAACAGCACTTCCTCACCGCCGAAGCGCGCGACCAGATCGCCCGGATCGTGCTTGGGTTCGTTGCGCAAGGTGGCGCCGAGCGCGCGCAACACTTCGTCGCCGGTCAGATGACCGTAGCCATCGTTGATCTTCTTGAAGTGATCTACATCAAGCAGCATCACTGCAATCATTCGCTGCTCGCGCTGCGCCTGAGCGAGCATGCGCGGAAAGCTGCGGTTGAACTCCTGACGGCGCGCGAGGCCGGTCAGCGAATCGGTGCGCGCAAGGTGCGAAGCGCGGCGGCTGTATAGCCAGGCCAGCGTCGCCAGACGCTCCAGGGTGAAGGCCGACGTCACCGCGATGACCGACATCAGGGCGAGCCCATAGATGTCGACAATCTCGCCGGTATCAAGCGGGCCGTTGCGCAATGCAATCCAGGCATCCGCGCCGGCAAACAGCGTTGTGCCGAACAGCACGCGCTGCCAGCTGTAGCCGCCAAAGACTGCGAGCGCGATGATGATCACGCCAAGCAGATGGATCGGGTAATGCATGAGCCCCGTGCGGTCCAGTTCGCGCAGCCACAGCGCACAGCTGACCGAGACCATCGCTGCGGCAGTCTGCAACAGGCCGGAAGCAACACGCGGCGCGTTGAACAGCAGGCTCGCGAACGCAAGGAAATTGATGGGTGCGACGACGAACGTTGAAATTCCCATCATGGTTGTCGCCACTTCGGGGGCGGCCGCAAACAGCATGCCGTTGCCCAATGGCGACAGACCGAATGCAAGCGCAAAGATCAGGTACAGCCAGGCGCGTGGAGCGCGATAGCGACGGCGATGGTGCGCGCGGAAGCTGGCTTCCAGTGATTTGCCGAGGCGCCGGGTTGGCTTCGCGTCCGCTGCGGCGGCGCCAATGTCAAAACTTTCCACGGAGTTGCGTTTCGTACCCTGTCGACGCGATGGAGCGTGTGCTGCGGGCATCCAGGCCGTAGAGCAAGTCCACTCCACCAGCGGGATTGAAGTTCGGTGCGCGCGGTTCAGTCAATGTGAGAGCGTCAGCTTATCACGCGGTCGACAAGCCCCCAGGCGAGGGCGGTCCTGGTCTTGACGACTTCGCCGGACAGCGCCATCCATGCGGTTCGTTGGCGGCCGATGCGGCGCGCGATGCTGGTGCAGCCCCCGGCACCTGGGATCAACCCGTATTTGAGTTCGGGCAGCTGGAACCAGGCGCCGGGTCTGGCCTCGACCGTGCCGGCGAAGGCCGGGAATTCGATGCCGCTGCCGATGCAGGCACCATGCAAGGTGACGGTCACCCGATCGGCACACCGGGCGAGCAGGCGGCCAGGCAGGGCGATGCTGCGCACCAGATGCGCGGTCGCGGTGTCCGGGGCGGAACCGAACTCGCTGAGGTCGCCGCCAGTGGAAAAGCACTTGCCGAGCGCGTTCAGACGGACGCTGCGAATCGCATCGTCGCTGAGAATCAGCTGCAGGACCTCGCAGAGGGCGTCGCGCATCTCCACCGACATTGCGTTGCGATTGGACGCGCGATTGAGGCTGAGGTGCAGCGCATCGGCCTCGCGGCGGATCAGCACGGCTTCGCCGAGATCCACGATCTGCGGTATCGCGCCGCCCTCGCCGAGCGCGCGCCAACGCTGGAACTCGGCACCGGATTGCAGCGTGGCGTAGGCGAGCGACTCCGCCGTCAGCGCATCCTCCAGCGCCATGCCTTCGGTGATGCGCAGCACCTGCACCAGCACTGTGGCCGCGAGCGGACTGCGCTCTATCGTCGCGAGCAGCGGCGCGGCTGCAGCCAGATTGGCGACGCGCGCGTCGCAGGCGCGTGCCAGCGGTGTGTCGCCTTCGCCGAGCGCGATGCTCGGGCAGGGCAGGCTGCGCAGCAGGCGCCTGATCGGGTTGTGCGCCGCTTCGGGCAGCGTATCGGAGGCATCCACGAGCAGGGAGGTCACAGTCCCCAATGCCGACAGCGCCGGCATCGTCGCAGGTTGCTGCGCCCACAGGATCAGCTCTTCGGCGCTGGTGATGGTCAAAGTCATGCGCCCAGCTTAGCCCGCATTTCCCACAGGGTCGCCGGAGAATCCCGGCTAGCGCTCGCCGCGCTTGAGTAGTGAGAAGAACTTGTATGAAGGGTCCGCCGGGCCTGGTGTGCCGATATGCGCACCGGCGAGGAACGGATGATCCATGCGCACTGCCGACGGCGTTGCCGGATAGGCCCAGTCGGCGACGATGGCGCGGTGGCTGAATTTCCAGACGCCGTTGCGCTTCTCGTACTTGTCGAAGTAGCGGCCGCCAATCAGCACGTCGAAGCCGTCGCCGTCGTCCTTCACCTTGTGGAACGCGAGGATGTAGACCTCTCCCTCGCCGCGGTCGCCGTCGAGCTTGAGGTTCACCGTCGTCACGTTGTGGTGGAGGATCGCCATGCCGGCCTGGATCGCCGGCAGCTTGTCGATGAAGTCCATCGCCGGACCGTTGGCGAAGTGGCCGTGATCATCGATCGCATCCTCGTGATACAGCGAGCGCATCTTGTCGAAG
>CAZDPA010000154.1:6763-9252 GCA_964507195.1 uncultured Salinisphaerales bacterium
CGTGGCGGTCGGCGGCATTGCAGTAGGCCATCAGCAGTTCATGGATCGCCTGCTTGTCGAGCAGTTCGTCGAGCTGTTGGTCGCGGGTCTTGGTCGTCATCAGGAAGGTCCGGAGCGGGGAGGCGGCGTGGCTCTTGCACTCTATAGGCGGCATGCCGCACGCCGAGCCGTCCAAACGGCGGAGGGTGCCGGCCGGGTTGGAAAGACGGATTTTCGCCCATGGCAGGCTGAATCCGGGCACACTCACCTAAATGGGTGAGCCAAACTCACCAGGATCGGGCTAGGCTCGATTGATGTCCATGGTGACCGCCGCCGCGGATGCCCCTTTTCAGCTTTTTGCAGGAGCTTTTCGATGACCGAACCCGTCCTGATCGAGCGTCGTGGCCTGGCGCAGTGGATCATCATCAATCGCGAAGAGCGCCGCAACGCGTTGAACGAGGAGGTCGTCAAGACCATCGGCCGCGGCATCCGCGAGGCCATTGAAGGCGGTGCGCGCGCGGTCGTGATCACCGGTGCCGGCGACAAGGCCTTCTGCGCCGGGGCGGACCTCGCCAAGGGCGTCAAGGGCTTCGCGTTCGCCGTCGATTTTGCGCGGCCCAAGCACTACATCGTCGAGCTGTTCAAGCTGTTGCAGGAATGTCCGCTGCCGGTGATCGCCCGTGTCAACGGCCACGCCATGGCCGGCGGCTTCGGCCTGCTGTGCGCCTGCGACATGGCGATTGCCGCCGACGACATCCGCATCGGCACGACCGAATCGAAGATCGGCCTGACGCCGATGATGATCCTGCCGTACATGATCCGCGTGCTGCCGCCGCGCAAACTGCAGGAAATGTGCATCACCGGCGAGCAGTTCAGCGCCGCCGAAGCCCTCGAATGGGGCGTGCTCAGTTACGCCGTGCCGCGCGCCGAGCTCGACACGAAGCTCGACTGGCTGCTGGCACGCACCGTCGACAAGTCGCCGACCGCGATCCGCCTCGGCAAGCAGGCTTTCAATGCGACGCGCGACATGTCGCTGCGCGAGGCGCTCGAGTTTGCGCAGGCGATGGTGCCGGTGATGTCGAGCACCGAGGACGCCAAGGAAGGCATGGCTGCCTTCCAGGAAAAGCGCGCGCCGAACTGGACGGGGAACTAGGCATGGTTCGTTCTGTACCGAGTCTGCGACGCTGCGCGTCGGCCCTCTCCCTAACCCTCTCCCGCAGGCGGGAGAGGGAACAAAGCCGCTCCCCTCGCCCGCTTGCGGGAGAGGGGTTGGGGGAGAGGGCGCGCGCATGCGCGAACTAGTCCGCATCGGCTGCGGTGCCGGCTTCTGGGGCGATTCCGCGGAAGGCCCGAAGCAGCTCGTCAATTCCGGCGAGATCGACTACCTCGTGCTCGACTACCTGGCCGAGATCACGATGTCGCTGCTCGCCAAGGCGCGCGCGAAGGATCCGAACGCCGGCTATGCGACGGACTTCCCCGGCGTTGTCGCCGGTCTCGCCGCGAAGATCAAGCAGCAGGGCATCAAGCTCGTCACCAATGCCGGCGGCGTCAATCCGCAGGCCTGCAAGGCGGCGATCGAGGACAAGCTCAGGGTGCTCGGCATCGAGCTGAAGATCTCGATCGTCACCGGCGACGATCTGTTGCCGCGCGCCGCGGAGTTTGCCGACGTCAAGGAAATGTTCAGCGATGAGGCGATGCCGGCCAAGCTGTGGAGCATGAACGCCTACCTCGGGGCATTCCCGATCGCGCAAGCGCTCGCCAGCGGCGCGGACATCGTGCTGACCGGCCGCTGCGTCGACAGCGCGATCGTGCTCGGCCCGCTGATCCAGGAGTTCGGCTGGCAGGCGCACGAGTTCGACAAGTTGTCGGCCGGCAGTCTCGCCGGGCATGTCATCGAATGCGGCGCGCAGGCGACCGGCGGTGTGTCGACCGACTGGGAAAAA
Source organism: uncultured Salinisphaerales bacterium (assembly GCA_964507195.1). Classification (GTDB taxonomy): domain Bacteria; phylum Pseudomonadota; class Gammaproteobacteria; order Nevskiales; family Nevskiaceae; genus Solimonas. The sequence goes on from CAZDPA010000154.1 coordinate 8,686, forward strand.
GTCGTGGCTGATTGGGATCGCATGGGTTTCCCCATCGCGATCTGCAAGCCGGATGGCAGCTTCGTCACGACCAAGCCGGCGAACACCGGTGGCCGCGTGACGGTGGAAACCGTTGCAGAACAGATCGTCTATGAAATCGGCGATCCGACCGCCTACCTGCTGCCGGATGTCAGCTGTGACTGGAGCCAGCTGCAGCTCAGGCAGGTCGGAGAGCATCAGGTCGAAGTCAGCGGTGCGCGCGGTCGTGCACCCAGCGACAGCTACAAGGTTTCCGCGACTTACCAGGACGGCTTCCGCTGTTCGTCGACGATGATGATCGGCGGCGTCGATGCGGTGCGCAAGGCCGAGGCGGTTGCGGCCGCGATCTTGAAGCGCACGCGCCGGATGTTCGCCGAGCGCGGGCTCGCCGATTACCAGCGCACCGATGTCGAAGTACTTGGCTCCGAAGCGAACTGGGGCGCGAACGCGCGCCGTCGCGATACGCGCGAGGTCGTGCTGAAGATCTCCGTGCAGCATGCCGACAAGGCGGCGCTTGAGATTTTCGGTCTCGAGTTCATTCCCCCGGCG
>CAZDPA010000155.1:0-9198 GCA_964507195.1 uncultured Salinisphaerales bacterium
TGATCGTCATCGAGATGAACCCGCGCGTGTCGCGTTCGTCGGCACTGGCGTCGAAGGCGACGGGTTTCCCGATCGCGAAGATCGCCGCCAAGCTCGCGGTCGGCTACACGCTCGACGAACTTCAGAACGACATCACCGGCGGCGCGACCCCGGCTTCGTTCGAGCCGAGCATCGACTATGTCGTCACCAAGATTCCGCGCTTCACGTTCGAGAAGTTCCCGCAGGCCGATTCGCGTCTGACGACGCAGATGAAGTCGGTCGGTGAAGTCATGGCGATCGGGCGCAACTTCCAGGAGTCGCTGCAGAAGGCGATGCGCGGCCTGGAAGTCAGCTCCGACGGTTTTGATCCGCAGGTGCCGGATCACTCGGCCGAATCGCTTGCGCGCATCCGCACCGAGCTCGCGATACCGCGCGCCAAGCGCCTGTGGTACGTCGGCGATGCGTTCCGCGCCGGCATGAGCGTCGAGGACGTGTTCCAGGCCTCGAAGATCGACCGCTGGTTCCTTGACCAGATTGCCGAACTGATCGAGGTCGAGTCGGAAATTGCCGAGCAGAAGGTCAGCAAGATTGCAGCCGATGATCTGCGTCGCTACAAGCGCCTGGGCTTCTCGGATCGTCGCCTCGCGCTGTTGATGGGCGTCAAGGAAGATTCGATCCGCCGCGCGCGCCACAAGCTCGGTGTGCGTCCGGTCTACAAGCGCGTCGACACCTGCGCCGCCGAGTTCCCGACTTCGACCGCATACCTGTATTCGTCCTACGACGAAGAATGTGAAGCGCAGCCGACAGACCGCGAGAAGATCGTGATTCTTGGCGGTGGTCCGAACCGCATCGGCCAAGGCATCGAGTTCGACTACTGCTGTGTGCACGCCGCGCTGGCGCTGCGTGAGGATGGCTACGAAACCATCATGATCAACTGCAATCCGGAAACCGTGTCGACCGACTACGACACCTCGGATCGCCTGTACTTCGAACCGCTGACCTTCGAAGACGTCATGGAGATCATCGATCTCGAAAAACCCAAGGGCGTGATCGTGCAGTTCGGCGGCCAGACGCCGCTCAAGCTCGCGCGCGCGCTCGAAGCTGCCGGTGCACCGATCATCGGCACGACGCCGGATGCAATCGACCTCGCCGAAGACCGCGAGCGCTTCCAGAAGCTGGTCGAGAAGCTCGGTCTGCTGCAGCCGCCCAACGGCACGGCGAAATCGGACAAGCAGGCGCTGGCAGTGGCGAAGAAGGTCGGTTACCCGCTGGTTGTGCGGCCGTCCTATGTGCTCGGCGGCCGCGCGATGGAAATCGTCTACGACGACGAAGACCTGCAGCGCTACATGCGCGAGGCGGTGACGGTGTCGAACGATTCGCCGGTGCTGCTTGATCGCTTCCTCAACGACGCGATCGAAGTCGACGTTGACGCGCTGTGCGACGGCACGGATGTCGTGATCGGCGGCATCATGGAGCACATCGAGGAAGCCGGCGTGCACAGCGGCGACTCAGCCTGCTCGCTGCCGGCACACTCGCTGTCGAAGAAGGTCCAGGACGATATCCGCAAGCAGATCGTCAAGCTCGCCAAGGCGCTGAACGTTGTCGGTCTGATGAATACGCAGTTCGCGGTGCAGGGCGATCTGGTCTATCTGCTCGAAGTGAACCCGCGCGCTTCGCGCACCTCGCCGTTCGTGTCCAAGGCGACCGGCCGGCCACTGGCGAAGATTGCCGCGCGCTGCATGGCGGGGCAGTCGCTGAAATCGCAGGGCGTGATCAAGGAAATCATTCCGCGTTACTTCTCGGTCAAGGAAGCGGTGTTTCCGTTCAACAAGTTCCCATCGGTCGACCCGCTGCTCGGCCCGGAAATGCGCTCGACCGGTGAAGTCATGGGCGTCGGTGCCCACTTCGGCGAGGCTTTCCACAAAGCGATGCTGGCGCAGGGCATGAACATCCCACGCAGCGGCACAGCGTTCATCTCGGTGCGCGACACCGACAAGCGCAAGGCAGTGCAGCTTGCGCGCATCCTCGTCGAGAAGGGCTTCCGCGTCGTTGCGACGCACGGCACGGCGGCCTCGATCAAGGCCGCAGGTGTCACCAGCGAGGGTGTCAACAAGGTCAAGGAAGGGCGCCCGCACTGCGTCGACATGATCAAGAACGGCGAGATCCACTTCATCGTCAACACGACGGAAGGCAAGCAGTCGATCGAGGAATCGCGTTCGATCCGCGCCTCGGCGATCCAGAACAAGATCTGTTACTTCACGACGATTGCCGGCGCATTGGCGGCGGCGGTCGCGATGGATCACCTCGACAGTCTCGACGTCAACCGCCTGCAGAGCTTGCACGCGACCCTCTAATCAGTACCATGGTCGGACCGTTCGTTACGGCGCCATCAGCCTGGTGTCCAAGCGGCGGTTTTGCATGGTGTTTTTGACTAATCCAAAATCCTGCCGCCAATCAGCGGCGGGACTCTTTTTTGCCTGAAGAAATCCTATGAGCAAGGTCCCGATGACGGCACGTGGTGCCGAACAGCTGCGCGAAGAACTGCGTCACCGCAAGAGCGAACTGCGTCCGCAGATCATCGAAGCCATTGACGAAGCCCGTAAACAGGGCGATCTCAAGGAAAATGCCGAGTACGCCGCTGCGCGTGAGCAGCATGGCTTCAATGAGGGCCGGATCAGCGAGATCGAGGGCAAGCTCAGCAACGCCCAAGTTATTGATGTTACGCAGCTTCCTCAGACCGGTAAGGTCATTTTCGGGGTCACCGTAGACCTCGCGGATGCAGATACCGGCGAGGAACTGCGCTACCAGCTGGTCGGCGAGGATGAGGCGGATGCCAAAAAGGGTCTGATTTCGATCAATTCGCCGATCGCCCGTGCCCTGATTGGCCGTGGCGAGGGCGACTTTGCCCAGGTCGTGACCCCAGCCGGCGCGCGCGAGCTTGAAATCATCAAAGTGCACTACATATAAGGGCTTCAGGTAAATTTGCCTGAGACTGGGGCTGGCCTGGCGCACAGCTCCCAGCCACTGAGGCGCAACACGCCGTCCGACAATGAGTTCAAAACGCCGTCCCAGCTCAGCGCAATGGTTGGCTGAACACGAAAACGACCCCTACGTGCGCGAGGCACGGCGGCTGGGTCTGCGTTCGCGGGCGGCGTTCAAGCTGACCGAAATCCAGGAACGCGACCGCATCATCAAGCCGGGCCAGATCGTGGTGGATCTCGGCGCTGCCCCCGGCGGCTGGAGCCAGGTCGCCCGGCCCATGCTCGGGGGTCGTGGTCAGCTGTTCGCCCTCGACATCCTGCCGATGGAGCCGCTGCCCGGCGTCGACTTCATCCTCGGCGACTTTCGCGAAGACAGCGTGCTGCTGCAGCTCGAGCAGCATGTCGGTGACCAGATGGTCGACCTTGTTTTGAGCGACATGGCGCCCAATATCAGTGGTGTAGGCATTGCCGATCAGGTTTCCAGCGTCCATCTGTGCGAACTGGCGTTCGAATTTGCCAAGGCACATCTGAAACCGCGTGGCAGCCTGCTGGTCAAGGCTTTCCAGGGCGACGGCTTCGAGGCCTATGTGAAATCGCTGCGCGAGGCGTTTGAGACGGTCGCAATCCGCAAGCCCAAGGCCTCGCGTCAGCGCAGTAGCGAGGTTTACTTGCTGGCGCGCAACTTTCGCGCGGTGTAGTGTTGAATCAGCTGTCCGCCTCAAGCCTGCGGACAGGCTGCCGAAACAGGCAGATTGAGGCGCAGTATTTTGAGTAGCAGTATTTTGAGTAGTACTCCCGTGCTTCCGGTTGCATGGGCGCGATCCCCTTCGCGAACCGATGCCGGTATTGAGGAATGACTTTGAACGATCTGGCCAAGAATCTGCTGCTCTGGGTGGTGATACTCGTCGTGCTGATGAGCGTCTTCCAGAGCTTCTCGTCGCGCTCGCGCGGCCAGCCGGAGCTGGCGTACTCGGAGTTCATCAGCCAGGTCGAGCAGGGCAATGTCGCTGAAGTCGCGATCACCGGCCAGGCGATCCGTGGCGAACTCAAGGGCGGCTCACGCTTCGTGACGATCAGCCCGGAAACCGACAACCGTTCGATGGTCGGCACCCTGCTTGAGCATCAGGTCAAGTTCAGCGGCGAGATGCCCAAGGAAACGCCGTGGATCCTGCAGCTGCTGTTCAACGCGTTCCCGATCCTGCTGCTGATCGCTGTGTGGGTCTACTTCATGCGCCAGATGCAGGGCGGTGGTGGCGGTCGTGGCGCGATGTCGTTCGGCAAGAGCCGCGCGCGCATGCTCAACGCCGACCAGGTCAAGATCACGTTCAATGACGTTGCCGGTTGCGAGGAAGCCAAGCAGGAGGTGTCCGAACTGGTCGACTTCCTCAAGGATCCAGGCAAGTTCCAGAAACTCGGCGGCAAGATTCCGCGCGGCGTACTGATGTGTGGCTCGCCGGGTACCGGCAAGACGCTGCTCGCCAAGGCAATTGCCGGCGAAGCCGGCGTGCCGTTCTTCACGATCTCGGGTTCCGACTTCGTCGAGATGTTCGTCGGCGTCGGCGCTTCGCGCGTGCGCGACATGTTCGAGCAGGCCAAGAAACATGCGCCGTGCATCATCTTCATCGACGAAATCGATGCGGTTGGCCGTCATCGCGGCGCCGGTCTGGGCGGCGGGCATGACGAGCGCGAGCAGACGCTGAATCAACTGCTGGTCGAGATGGACGGTTTCGAGGGCAATGAAGGTGTGATCGTCATCGCCGCGACCAACCGTCCGGATGTGCTCGATCCGGCGTTGCTGCGCCCGGGTCGCTTCGATCGCCAGGTCGTTGTACCGCTGCCCGACGTACGCGGGCGCGAACAGATTCTCAAGGTGCATATCCGCGCCGTTCCGCTCGCCGACAACGTCAAGACCGACATCATCGCGCGTGCGACGCCGGGCTTCTCCGGTGCCGATCTGGCCAATCTCGTCAACGAGGCGGCGCTGTTTGCCGCGCGCGCGAACAAGCGCCTCGTCGATCACGACGACTTCGAGCGTGCCAAGGACAAGATCATGATGGGCGCCGAACGTCGCTCGATGGTGATGTCCGAGGCAGAGAAGAAGCTGACCGCTTATCACGAGGCCGGTCACGCGATTGTCGGTCTGTCCGTGCCCGAGCACGATCCTGTCTACAAAGTCACGATCATTCCGCGCGGCCGCGCGCTGGGGGTGACGATGTTCCTGCCCGAGGAAGACCGCTACAGCTACACCAAGCAGCGCCTGAACTCCTCGATCTGCTCGCTGTTCGGCGGGCGCCTGGCCGAAGAGCTGATATTCGGTTCCGAAAGTGTCACGACCGGCGCGTCGAACGACATCGAGCGTGCGACCGAGATCGCCCGCAACATGGTCACCAAGTGGGGCCTGTCGGATCGTCTCGGTCCGCTGTCGTACTCGGAAGACAACGGCGAAGTGTTTCTCGGCAAGTCGGTCACGCAGACCAAGCACGTGTCCGATGACACCGCGCATGCGATCGACCAGGAAGTGCGCAAGCTGATCGAGATGAACTATGCGCGTGCCAAGCGCATTCTCGAAGACAATGTCGACAAGCTGCACAAGATGTCGGATGCCTTGCTCAAGTACGAGACGATCGACTCCGAGCAGATCCGTCGCATCATGGCCGGGCAGGAACCGGGCTTGCCGGAAAGCTGGAACAATGACGACAGCTCCGGTCGTCCGGGTGGCAGCCCGCGCGCAGAGTCCGGTACGGGCAGTGCAACGGCGACGACCAAGCCGGCCAGCCAGACCTGATTCTCAAGGCTCGCAGTGCATACCTGAAGGCCGGCTCACGCCGGCCTTTTCGATGGTGTCTTCGCAAGAATCCATGCAGCTACAGCTCGCCAATCGCAGTCTCGATCTGAGCATTCCGCGCGTCATGGGCGTGCTCAACGTCACTCCGGATTCGTTCTCCGATGGTGGCCACTACGCCGAGCGCCATGCCGCAGTCGAGCAGGCCTTGCAGATGGTCGAAGACGGCGCCGCGATCATCGACATCGGTGGTGAGTCGACGCGGCCTGGTGCCGAGCCGGTGGGCGAGCAGCAGGAGCTGGATCGTGTGGTGCCGGTGATCGAAGCGCTGCGTCAGCGCAGTGACGTCGTGATCTCGATCGACACGATGAAACCCGCCGTCATGCGCGCCGCGTGCAACGCTGGCGCGGAATTGGTCAACGATGTGAATGCACTACGCGCGCCCGGCGCGATAGCAGCGGTTCGCGATCTCCGCGCTGCAGTCTGCCTGATGCACATGCAGGGCGAGCCACGCTGCATGCAGCAGGCGCCGGGCTATGACGATGTAGTGCGCGAAGTCGGGGAGTTTCTGGCAGCACGCCTCGCGGCTTGTGTCGCCGGCGACATCAGTGCCGAAGCCATCGTGCTCGATCCCGGTATCGGCTTCGGCAAGTCGCTGGAGCACAACCTGAGTTTGCTGGCCAATCTGCAGGCTTGGCCTGATCTGCAAAGACCGCTGCTGGTCGGGGTATCTCGCAAGTCGATGTTCGGCGGTCTGCTCGGCCGTGCCACGGAACAGCGTCTGGCTGGCAGCCTTGCGGTGGCGGCAGTTGCGGTTTGGCAGGGTGCCGCTATAGTTCGCGCCCACGACGTCGTAGCAAGCGTCGACGCAGTGCGCACAGCGCACGCCTTGAGGGAGGGGAGGGCACGGCGATGAGTCGCAAGTATTTTGGAACAGACGGAATTCGCGGACGCGTTGGCCAGATGCCGATGACGCCGGAGTTCGCCTTGAAACTGGGCTGGGCTGCAGGGCGAGTCCTTGGCAGCGATGCCAAGGCACGCGTGCTGATCGGCAAGGACACGCGGCGTTCTGGCTACATGTTCGAATCCGCGCTGGAAGCCGGCTTTGCTGCAGCAGGTGTCGAGTCCGATTTGCTCGGGCCACTGCCGACACCCGCCGTCGCGTACCTGACCCGAGCGTTCCGCGCGCACGCCGGCGTGGTCATTTCGGCTTCGCATAATCCGCATCACGACAATGGCGTGAAGTTCTTCGGCGCCGATGGCAGCAAGCTCAGCGATACGGTCGAAGCGCAGATCGAAGCCATGCTTGACGAGCCGCTGCAATGCGTGGCGCCCGAGCAGTTGGGTCGTGCCAAGCGCCTCGATGATGGCGGCGGGCGTTACATCGAATTCTGCAAGGGCACCTTCGGCGAACGCAGTCTCAGCGGGCTGCGCATCGTGCTCGACTGCGCCAACGGTGCGGCCTACCGCGTTGCTCCGGCAGTGTTCGAAGAGCTCGGCGCAAACGTCACGGTGATCGGTAACCAGCCTGACGGTCTGAACATCAATCTCGGCTGTGGTTCGACGCATATGGATCCGCTCAAGCAGCGGGTTCGCGACAGCGGCGCCGATCTGGGCATCGCACTCGATGGTGACGCTGACCGCTGTCTGATGGTCGATGCGCGGGGCAATGAAATCGACGGCGACCAGATCCTGTTCGTGATTGCGCAGCAGCGCCACGCCAACGGCGGTGTCGCTGGGCCGGTGGTCGGGACGCTGATGTCCAACCTTGGCCTTGAGCAATCACTGACTGCACTGGGTCTGCACTTCATGCGTGCCGCAGTAGGTGACCGGTATGTCATGGAAATGCTCAAGGCCAATCAGGGCGTGCTTGGCGGCGAATCTTCCGGACATACGATCTGCCTCGACAAGACGACGACCGGCGATGGCATTGTCACCGCCTTGCAGGTGCTTAGTGCGATGGTGCGCCAGCAGCGCAGCCTGCAGGCATTGACCCAGGGCATGCACAAGTTTCCGCAAGTCCTGATCAATGTCGGCGTGCAAGGTTCTGCGGCCAGTGTCATGAAAGCGCCGCTGGTTACGGCAGCGGCCGCCGAGATTGAACAGCAACTGGGCAGCAAGGGCCGTATCCTGCTGCGCGCCTCCGGCACCGAGCCGCTGATCCGGGTCATGGTCGAGGCTGAGGATGCGGTGCAGACCCAGAAAGCGGCGGATTACCTGGCGGGGCGGGTGCGCGAAGCCTGCAAAGGCTGATTCAAGCTACGACAGGAATTTGCGAACGAAGGGGCAACGATGCGTTTTGTGAGGAAAAAGCTATGAAGCGACGTGCGATGGTGGCCGGGAACTGGAAGATGAACGGGTCCCGCGACAGCAATGCGAGCCTGCTGCACGACATCCTGTTCGAGGTGCGCAAGTCTCCGGATGTCGATGTGCTGGTGTGTCCGCCGGTGATTTACCTCGATGCCGCTGCCCGCCAGATTGATGGCAGCACGGTGCTGCTCGGTGCGCAGACCCTCAGCGAGCAGGTCAAGCCGGGCGCATTCACCGGCGAAATTCACGGCGGCATGCTGCGTGAGGTCGGTTGCACTTACGTGATCGTCGGCCATTCCGAGCGCCGTAGCCTGTACGGCGAATCCGATCAGGCGGTGGCCGAGCGCTTCGAAACGGCACAGACCTGCGGTCTGACGCCGATCCTGTGCATCGGCGAATCCCTGGCAGAGCGTGAAGCCGGTACCACCGAGGCGGTGCTCGATCGCCAACTCAAGGCGGTCATAGACCGGGTCGGCATCGCAGCGTTCAAGCAGGCGGTCATCGCCTATGGGCCGGTCTGGGCGATTGGCACCGGCCGCACCGCCTCACCGGAACAGGCACAGGCGGTTCACGCTTTTGTCCGTGGTCAGTTGACCGCCGCGGATGCTAAAATCGGGAGTTCCATTCGCATTCTGTATGGCGGCAGCGTCAAAGCCGACAATGCGGTGTCTCTGTTCAACTGTCCGGATGTCGATGGCGGCCTGATTGGTGGCGCGTCCTTGAAGTCTGGTGAATTCATGGCGATCTGCGCAGCCGCGCAGTCGCGGAGCAAGTGAGTCGACATGTATACGGTATTGGTGATTGTGCAGGTGCTGGTCGCGATTGGCTTGATCGGTCTGATCTTGCTGCAGCACGGCAAGGGCGCGGATGCAGGTGCGGCCTTCGGCAGCGGCGCATCGGGCACGGTGTTTGGGTCACGTGGTTCGGCAAACTTCCTGTCGCGTGCGACAGGCTGGCTGGCGACGGTCTTCTTTGCGGTCAGCCTCGCGATCGCCTATCTGGTTCACGATGCACGTGATCCGAACTCGGTCGTTGACCGCGTTCAGGCAGGCAGCGAAGCCACTGCACCGGCTGTTGTGAGCGAGGTTCCGGGTGCAGAAGTCCCGGCTGAAGCCGCTCCGGAACAGGCACCTGTCGTTCCTGAAT
>CAZDPA010000156.1:0-9177 GCA_964507195.1 uncultured Salinisphaerales bacterium
CCACGCCGAACTGGTCAAGCGCATCGCCCATCATCTGGCCGCGCGTCTGCCGTCCAGCGTCGATATCGACGATCTGATCCAGGCCGGCGTAATCGGCCTGATCGATGCGATCCGCCACTACAGCGACGAGCGCGGCGCTTCATTCGAAACCTATGCCGGCATCCGCATCCGCGGCGCCATGCTCGACGAACTGCGCCAGACCGACTGGGCACCGCGCTCGGTGCACCGGCGGCTGCGTGAAGTGGCGGACGTGATCCGCCGCATCGAACAGCAGAGCGGCCGCGATGCGCGCGATGTCGAAGTGGCCGAGCGCATGGGCATTTCGCTCGACGAATACCACGCCATCGTCCAGGACGCCTCGCGCTGCCAGGTGCTGAGCATGGACATCGGCGGCGACAGCGAGGACGAAACCCTCGACGCCGTCGATCCGGCCAGCGGACCGCTGGGCGTGCTGTCGCGCAACGAATTCCATCAGGCGCTGACGCTGGCGATCGATGCCTTGCCGTCGCGCGAACGCCTGGTGCTGTCGATGTACTACAGCGACGAACTCAGCCTGCGCGAGATCGGCAGCGTGCTCAAGGTCAGCGAAAGCCGGGTGTGCCAGATCCACGGCCAGGCCCTGCTGCGCCTGCGCTCGCGGCTCAAGGTCTGGCGTGACTTTGCGGAAGCGGCCTGAAAAGGGAAAGAAACTGGATTGACCGGAAGAGAGCTATGGACAAGAACATGAAGATCCTGGTGGTTGACGACTTCTCGACGATGCGCCGCATCGTCAAGAACCTGCTGGCCGATCTCGGCTATTCAAACGTCACCGAGGCCGATGACGGCAAGACGGCGTGGCCGGTGCTGCAGGCCGGCAACTTCGACTTCGTCGTCACCGACTGGAACATGCCGGGCATGACCGGCATCGAGCTGCTGCGCCACATCCGCGGCGACGCACGCATCGGCAAGACGCCGGTGCTGATGGTCACCGCCGAGGCGCAGCGCGAGCAGATCATCGAAGCGGCGCAGGCCGGCGTCAGCGGCTACATCATCAAGCCGTTCACCGCCGTCACGCTCAAGGAGAAGATCGACAAGATCTTCCAGCGTCTGGCAGAAGCCGCATGAACGCGCCCGTCGCGGCGGCACTGCCGACCGACGATCGCGCCCAGGTCGCGGCGATGTTGCGCATCGCGCTGAATCGCCTGGAGATGGGCGACGACAGTGGTTTCGATCAGCACCTCGATGAAGTGATGCGGGACCGCCAGCGCGGTCTGTACTCGCACCTCGCGCGCCTGAGTCGCGGCCTCAACCAGCAAGTGCGCGCAATGCACCAGGGCGAGCAGATCGCGCACCTGGCCACCGACGGCATGCCGGACGCCAGGCATCGGCTCGACTACATCATGCGGATGACCGAGAAGGCCGCGCATCGCACGCTCGACCTTGTCGACCAAGCGCATGAAACGGCCTGCAGCCTGACCACGATTGCCGACCGCATGGTCGATATCGAATGCGATCTGGCCGTACCGCATCCGGATGTTCCGCAGGCGCGTCAGGCGATCCGCAATCTGGGCTCCGGCCTGCGTGCCGATGCCCAGGGCCTGCGCCTGACGCTGACCGCCCTGTCGCAGGCGCAGGAGTACCAGGACATTTCCGGACAGCTGATCAAGCGCGTCATCACGCTGGTCTGCAATGTCGAGGCCGTGCTGCACGAATTGCTGCGCGGCAGCGACGGCAGCCTTCAGTTCACGCCGGGTCTGCCGACAACTTCGCAGGCCGGTGTGCTTGCCGGCCCGGCGGTTGCCGGTATCGGGCCCGCCGCCGCGACGCAGCAGGATGCGGATTCACTGCTGTCTGAACTTGGATTCTGATTGATGAGCGCCTCGGTCGACGACGACATTCGCAGCGACTTTCTCGCCGAAGCGGGGGAGTTGCTGGAGCGCGTGTCCGGCCAGCTGATCGAACTGGAGGCGCAGCCGCAGGACGCCGAACTGCTCAACGCGATCTTCCGTGCGTTCCACACCGTCAAGGGCGGGGCGGGGTTCCTGAACCTGGCTGCGATGGTCGAGCTGTGCCATGCCACCGAAGACGTCTTCAATGCGCTGCGCAGCGGACGCCGCTCGGTGGATGCCGGCCTGCTCGATGCGGTGCTGCAGGCGCTCGACCAGGTGCAGGGCATGATGGCGGCGGTTGCTACCAACACCGAACCGCAAGCCGCGCCGCCCGAGCTGGTGCGGATGCTCCACGACCTGGCCAACGGCGTTACGGCAGCCGTTACCGCACCGGTGGCCGCGCCGCCGGAAAAGAAAAGGAAGGCGGCGAAGGTCGCCAAGGCAGCGCCTGCTCCCGCGCCTGCCGGTGATCTGATCACCGACGACGAATTCGAAGCCCTGCTGGATCAACTGCATGGCAAGCCGAAGAACTCACCACAAAATGAACGCCCTCTCCCCTCGATGAGGGGGGAGGGCGGGGTGAGGGGCGAGCCCGAAGCGCAGCTGCGCCCGGACGATGCCCCTCACCCTGACCCTCTCCCCCGGTCCGGGGGAGAGGGGACTGATGTTGCAGCTGTCTCGAACGCTGTGCCTCAGCCCGCAGTCGCACGCGACGCAGAAACGACAATCCGTGTCGATACCCATCGACTCGACAAGCTGATGAACCTCGTCGGTGAGCTGGTTCTGGTCCGCAATCGCCTGAAATCGCTGCGCTCGAAGAGCACGGGCGAAGCCAGTGCACGCGCGATCAGCGAACTCGATTTCATCACGCGCGGTCTGCAGGGCGCGGTCATGCAGATCCGAATGCAGCCGCTGCGCAAGGTCTTCTCGCGCTTCCCGAAACTCGCCCGCGATGTCGCCCGCGGCCTGGGCAAGCAGGTTGAAGTCACCCTCGAAGGGCAGGACACCGATCTCGACAAGAGCCTCGTCGAAGCGCTTGCCGATCCACTCGTGCACATGGTCCGCAACAGCGTCGACCATGGCATCGAGATGCCGGAGGAGCGCATTCGGCTTGGCAAGCCCTCCATCGGCCAGCTCAAGCTGTCTGCGCAGCAGGCCGGCGATCACATCCTGATCGTCGTCAGCGACGACGGTGCCGGCATGGATGCGGAACGCATCCGCAGCAAGGCGATCGAGAAAGGCCTGCTCGATCGAGGCACGGCCGCGCAACTCAGTGCCGAGGAATGCCTGCAGCTGGTCTGCCTGCCGGGCTTCTCGACCAAGGAACAGGTCTCCGATCTGTCCGGCCGCGGCGTCGGCATGGATGTGGTCATGTCGCGGATCAAGGCGCTCAACGGCAGCGTGCATATCCAGTCGCGTCTCGGCCATGGCAGCGAGATCCATATTCGCGTGCCGCTGACGCTCGCGATCCTGCCGGCGCTCATCGTCGAGTGCGAGGCGCGAAACTACGCATTGCCGCTCAGCTCGATCTCCGATGTGTTCCAGCTCGATGCGGCCGCGGTGCAGAAGCTTGATCGCTGGGATGTGGTGCTGACGCGCGTCGACACGCTGCGCCTCGTGCCGCTGGACCCCTGGCTGTCTCCACTTGCAGCCGGAGGGCCGCGGCACGTCGTCGTCGCCAAGGTGGGTGACGAGCGCTTTGGTTTCGTCGTCCACGAAGTGCGCGGCCGCGAAGAAATTGTCATCAAGCCGCTGGGCGCCAGTCTGCGCGGACTTGCCGGGGTTGCCGGTGCAACGGTGATGCCGGACGGCCGCGTGGCCTTGATCCTCGACTTTGCCGGACTGGTCGAAGCCTGGAAGCGATCGCTGGGGACGATGCATGGATAAGCTTTCCGTCGTCGGCGTCGTGCTCGCGCTGGTCGCCCTGATCGGCGGCAGCATCCTCAAGGGTGCCGGTGTTGCCGCACTTGTGTCGCCGGCGGCGTTCGTCATCGTGCTGGTCGGCACGGTGGCGGCGATTCTGCTGCACACGCCGGCAGCGACGTTCAAGCAAGGCATGAAGATGACCAAGTGGGTGTTCCGCCCGCCGCAGCAGGATTCGCACGCGCTGATCGAGCGTATCGTCGGCTGGAGCGGCACCGCCCGCAAGCAGGGTCTGCTGGCACTGGAGAGCAGCGTCGAGGCCGAGCCGGATCTGTTCATCCGCAAAGGCCTGCAGATGCTCGTCGACGGCGCCGAGCCCGATGCGATCCGCTCCGTGCTCGAAGTCGAGGCGCAGACCCGCGAACACCAGGAAACCCAGGGCGCCAAGGTCTGGGAAGGCATGGGCATCTATGCGCCGACGCTGGGCATCATCGGTGCGGTGCTGGGCCTGATGTCGGTGATGCAGAACCTGGCCGACCCCAGCAAGCTCGGTACCGGCATTGCCGCGGCGTTTGTCGCGACGATCTACGGCATCGCATCGGCCAACCTGTTCTTCCTGCCGATGGCATCGAAGCTGAAGTCGGTGGTTGCCGGGCAGACGCGCATCCGCGAAATGATCATCGAAGGCCTGATCTCGATCTCGCAGGGCGAGAACCCGCGCAACATCGAATCCAAGCTCAAGGGCTATCTGCACTGAGCTGACGATGGCGAAGAAACACAAGCATGAAGATCACGTCAATCACGAAGCCTGGGCCATTCCCTATGGCGACCTGATCACGCTGCTGCTGGCGTTCTTCGTGGTGATGTACGCGGTGTCTTCGGTCAATGAAGGCAAGTACCGCGTGCTCGCGGACTCGCTGTCGCAGGCCTTTGGCGGGCCGCCCAAGTCGATGAAACCGGTGCAGATGGGCAACCGGCCGGAGAAGGGCGCGTCCAGCGATACCCTGTTCAATGCCCTGAACCTGCGTGGCTTCGAGGCCGAGCAACCGGCGCATCACATGCGGAGTGTGCGTGCGGCTGCTGCACGGCAGTCCGTGGATCAGGCGCAGGTGGCCGCCGAGCAGCAGCGCAGCGAAGGCGAGAAGCGCGCGGCTGAATCGCTGCGGCGCATGTCCGATGCGGTCGAGCTGGCGATGAAGGACCTGATCCGCCAGCGGACGATCATCGTGCGCCGCACCGAGCACTGGCTGGAGATCGAGATCAGCACCGACATCCTCTATGCGAGCGGCGTCGCCACGCTGGCGCCGGACGCGGTGCCGGTGCTGAACCAGCTCGCCACCATCCTCAGGCCGTTTCCGAATCCGATCAGCATCGAAGGGCATACCGACAACGTGCCCATCGCAACCCACACGTTTCCGTCGAACTGGGAACTGTCGGCGGCACGCGCGGCCAGCGTCGTTCACCTCTTCATGGGCTCCGGTGTCGAGCCGCAGCGGATGACCGTGATCGGCCTGGGCGAGTACCGTCCGACCGCACCGAATGACGATGCCGTCGGCCGCAACCGCAACCGTCGCGTCGTGATCGTCGTGATGGCGCATTCGGATGATCCGGCGCTGAAGGAAGAGCCGCCAGTCGCGGCGGCGGAACTGCAGGCCGACGAGGAGATCGCGACGGTGATCGGCCCGGCTGGTCATGTCGATACGATTGTCGTGCCGGCCGGCACCTTGAGCCTGATCCAGGGAGCGATGCCGTGAGCGCACAGCATCGGGTCCGTTCAGAAGGCCGCTACTTCGAGGCGCGGCGCAATGAAGACCGGTTGTCGAGCTGGGTCTGCTTCGCGGTTGGCGCACAAGGGTACGGACTGCCGATCGAGCGGGTCCAGGAAGTCCTCAATGGAATTCCAGTCGAGCCGGTTCCGGGTACAAGCGCAGTCGTCGTCGGCGTGATCAACCTGCGCGGGAGTGTCGTCACCGTGCTCGACCTTCGGACCTGTCTGGATCGCAGTCAGGTTCGTACCGGCAGAGGAGATCTGGAGGCCAAGTACTGCATCATCGTGCTCGATCTCGGCGGCGAACTCTTCGGACTCTGCGTCGACAGCGTCGCCGAAGTCCTCAAATTGCCCACCGCCGCGATCAAGCCGGCACCGCGCGTCGGCGATGCCGATGGCTCGGCGCGCGCGCTGGGTGTGTTCAGTCGCAACGATCGCCTGCTGACGCTGCTCGATCCGGAGTCGCTGCTCGACGGCCTGCGGTTCATCCACTGAGCGGCGCCAGCGCTCGCAAAGCGCTGCCGCGCCCCATATGCTGTTCGGGCAGACGGGGGAGGGTGTCGATGTCCATGTCCGGTTCCATGTTAACGATCGACCGCAGTTTCAACTCCATGTTTTTCATGGATGTTGTGTTTGCCCGTCCAGCTTATGCGGACGCCGCGCCAGGTTATACGGCGTTCCGTGTTCCAACTAATTGGCGTTGGGCAGCACAAAACTGACATGATCGATTCGAGCCAAGTATTCCCACTTCTGGTCTCAGCGTGCCCCAGCTTCGCCGAGGTTTACGCCTCGTCTGCGGAGCAATACGGGGCCGAGTTGGCTTATGTCCATGCAGGCGCCTTCGCCCAGCATCTGCTGACGCTCCATGAAGACGGCCGCATTGAAGCTCTGCAAGCGGCCGGCAAGGCTATTGAGAGCCTTCTCTCAGAGGGCAATGCAGCCGTCACGAAACTCGCTATTGTTGGAGTGCTAGAGGGCATACAGAACTCGTGGTCCAGCAGCGGCACTGATCCCGAGTTCTTTGTCCGTTACCTCGGCCCAATTGGTGCGCGTAGCTGGGTTGAACTCAATGTTGGCTGGGGCGGTGCTGCCCAACCAGTGGTTCAAGCCGACGGCCCCGCCTCCGGCGGGTCCGCGGCTTAACCTGGGCGTTAGGCGCTTAGCAATGATTCCCCCCAGTTGGCCATTTGATCAGCCCGAAAACTGCGCTGCCGTCACGAACAAGGACATCGCATTTGATGGGGCACCCATACTGCATGTGTGCCACGATGCCGATGATCATGGCTGGCAGTTCATCGGCCTGGAAGATGCCCATCCAGAAAACATCGCGCTTGTGTGCATGGCTGAGATTGTGAAGCTCGATCCCTCAGTCAAGCAGGTTGCACACATTCCTCCGGGCTGGTATGCCTGGCGTCGAGCAGTCGGAGCGCCTTGGACAATTGAGGAACTTCCCGATGAGTAGGAGTGCGCCTAACCATTCATTCAACCCCGACGTCTCCGCCTTCGGCGGAGCCGCGGGTTAATTCGGGCGTTGGGCGTCATAACCATGAGAGCGTATAAACCTGCGTGGCCTCGGCAAGCACACCGTGTTCCTACTTTGCGGCTGCGCTTCTTTCAGCAGCGCAAACTGCGTTCTCATATCGCGTTACTGGCTCACTGCGAGCGAGTTGCTACACCCGGCCCTGTAAAGAACTGCTGGCGGAGGCTTCGCTCCAAAGCTGTAGCAGCCTTTGAAGCAAAGTTCGGCCCTGTACCACCCGTCCTGCACTCGCGGCATCTTCCACATGGTCTTGTGCTTTATCGCACGGAGGGTTGGCATGAGTGGGCTACAAATTAACGTGTCGCCGCCCAACAAGGCGCTCCAGCCGACGTCACACAACTTGCTTGCGCAAGTTGTGCGCCGCGGCTGAGCTTGGGCGTTAGGCAACACCATGAAGCGCTGGTGGATCGACACGAAGGACACGCCGGGGCTTCTTTGGGCAGTACTCCACCATTACTCCGGCAACGGTCGGGTGTCGCTTGAGGGTCCGCTCGAGGCATTCGGGCTCGATCATCTTCCAGGCGCCGAGAACGTGGAAACGGCAGCGCTTAGCAGGCAGACCATTGATCCCGTCCTCTATTTCGTAACCCTGCCCATAACTCCACAGACCATCCAAGAGCTGAAAGCTCGGTTGAGTCGGCCTGGCGTTTTTACTGACAATGGGGCATTGATCCATGCCCAAGTGGAGAGCAATGGCGCGCTCGTATGGCTGGCCGCTGACAATTTCCATCGTGAATGCGTCTCGGCCTTCCCGCCATTTCCCGAGCATCTTCTCCATAGCCTCAAAGCTGCGGGAGTCATTCGTGAGTTCAAGGGTGTCGCCTAACAAGGCGCTCCAGTCCGACGTCCGCGCCTCCGGCGCGGCCGCGGCTGAGCGCCGGCGTTGGGCATCATGAGAACCTCCGCATGGATCTTTGCAGCCGTCAGCTTTTCCATACCGATGGCAATTGTCGCGCTCAAGCTCTCGGGGTTCAGCAACTACGAAGAGTCAGTGCAGCTCTTTTCAAGCGCAATCTTGCTGTCGCTTTTGTTGTCTCCAGTCGCCATCATTCTAGGCTGGCGCGCTCATCTCGGAAGGGTTGAACTGGCTGCGGTGGGTGCTCCCCTTGCGCTCACTCTGTTCTTCTTTTTTGCTTTACCACAGTGGGTCGGTGCCAATTGATGCCCAACCATGCACTCCAGCCGACGTATTTGCCTCCGCTTCGCTGCGGCAAATCCGCGCCTGAGTTTGGGCGTTAGAGGTGTGCTGAATAATGTCGTCAGAATCCAAATGCCCTGGCTGCGGAGAACCTCTGACTACATCTGGCCATGTCTTCTGGCCATTCGCCTTTATCTACTTCGCCGCAATCGGCTTTCCCTTCAATGTCGCTCCGGTTTGTACGGCCTGTGCCAGCAGGTTTAATACCGTTGGTTGGAGCATCATCGCGGTGGTAGCCTTCTTGGGCCTATTCTCTTGGTTGCTGCTCTCTCTAAGCCCATAGCTGGAGGTAAGTCGGTGCACACCTCTAACCATGCATTCAAGGCCGACGTCCACGCCTTCGGCGTGGCCGCGGCTTAATTACGGCGTTAGGGCTATGGCAGATCAAAGCAATCTCAGAGAGCTTTATCGAGTACACGCAGAGGGCCAGCACCGCTACGTCTACTTTCTGCTGGCGGCCTCTGGTGCCGCACTCGGTTACGGCCTTCAGAAGCTCGACGGCACGCCGCTTTCATGGGGCAACGCCCTTGGTGTAGTGGCGGTGGTTTGCTGGTTACTCAGCTTCCTGTGGGGCTGCAAGCGAATAACAGCGATGCAAAACGCCGTTTACGCCAACTACGCAATGCTCCAGTTGAAGCACGGTGTACATCCCGAGCAACCACCACCGCAACTGATATCAGTGGCGGCAGAGGCCGTGCGCTCTGCGGTCGAGGGTCACAATGCCAAGGCCAACAAATATTTCCACCTTCAATTCCGTCTGCTCGGCATTGGTACTGCGTCATTCGTTCTCTGGCGTCTGCTCGTCATGGTCAGCTTCAATGTGCCCTAACAAGAGCATCAAGCCGACGTCCACGCCTCCGCTTCGCTCCGGCGCGGCCGCGGCTTATGCTCGGCGTTGGAACCTGGTTAGAAGGATATGCAGTGAATTTCTAATTTAAGC
>CAZDPA010000157.1:0-9162 GCA_964507195.1 uncultured Salinisphaerales bacterium
ACGTTCCTGGCATCTAATAGGCCATGGGAACGGCCACGGGTACGGGATTTGACCTCGCGATCGAGACGCAGCTGCTGGAGCAGCTGCGGACCGGCGCGCGCGCCGCGCAGGCCTCGATCTATCGCCAGTTCGAGCGTGCGGTCTACACCCTCGCCCGACGCATGACGAACTGCCCGGATGCGGCGTCGGACGTCATGCAGAACACCTTTCTGCGCGCCTTCCGCTCGCTGCATCAATACCGCGGCGAGGCGGCGTTCGGCCACTGGCTGCGCAGCATCTGCGCGACCGAATCCCTGATGCATCTGCGCGCCGGTCGGCGCTGGCTGGAACTGTTCGAGCCGGAACTGCTGGTCGACGAAGACGC
Source organism: uncultured Salinisphaerales bacterium (assembly GCA_964507195.1). Lineage (GTDB taxonomy): Bacteria > Pseudomonadota > Gammaproteobacteria > Nevskiales > Nevskiaceae > Solimonas. Next base: position 365 of record CAZDPA010000157.1, read on the forward strand.
CCCCGGCGTTGACGAGCTGTGCCAGCTCGATCTCGAGCGCGCGCTCAAGCTGCTGCCGCCGATGCCGCGCGCCGTGCTGTGGCTGTATCACGTCGAAGGCTACAACCACGCCGAGATTGCCGAGCTGTGCGGCAAGACCGCGAGTTTTTCCAAATCCCAGTTGTCGCGGGCGCATGCGCGCCTGCGCGAAAAACTGGATGACGGCCGCGAGCATGTCGCGGCCCCCGCACTCAGAGCATTGCCATGAGTACCTTGTCCGAAGTTTTGAAAGCCCTGCCCGAATTCGATCCGCCTGCGGATGGCTGGTCGCGCCTGCAAGCCCGCCTTGAACCGGCTGTTCCTCGCCGGCGCCAGCGCGCCGCGCCGCTGGCCCTTGCCGCCTCGGTGCTGACGATGATCGCCGCGGGCTGGTTGGCCTACACACCGCTACCTCCCACCAGTGCCCCCGCAGCAGGCATCAGCACGACTGCAAACGACAACGCCGTCGCCGGCCTGATGGCGCGTTCGCGCGCACTGGAATCCGACCTGGATCAGGTGCGGCCGCAGGTCGTGGTCTGGGATGGCCGCTTCGCCGCCACCACGCAAACCCTCGAAAGCCGTCTGGCGATGGTCGATCTGCAGCTCAATCACGCGGACGCCGACAGCGCACGCCGCCTCTGGCAGGACCGCGTCGCCCTGATGTCGCGTCTGGTCGAGACCCACCAGGCCGCCAGCCGCGGCAACAGCCCGCAACAAGTCGCCACCGCAGCGCAGGAGTGGAACCTATGAATACCCGGATGCTCAATGCCGGCCTGATCGCCGTGACGCTCATGGCACCGGCGTACGCCGGGACGCCGGTGCCACCGAAGGCGGCTGAAGCGCCCGCAGCGCCGCCCGCGCTGAGCGCCGAGGTCAAGGCGGAAATGGACCGGGCGCGTGCGGAGATGAAGCGCGCGCAGGCCGAGATGAAGCGCGCCGCCGAAGAGATGGCGCGCATCAGCCGCGAACAGAAACTCAGCAATCCGAAAGCCTTCGCGTACGAGTTCGCGACCGACCCGGACCGTGCGATGCTCGGCGTGACAATCACCGATGGCGCGGAGGTCGATGGTCGCTCGGGCGGAGTATTGGTCACCGGCGTCACCCCCGGCAGCGGCGCCGACAAAGCCGGCATCAAGACCGGTGACCTGCTGCTTGTCGCCAATGGCGTCGGTCTTGCTGCGGTTGATCAGGCCACGCCATCGAAGCGCCTGTGGTCGGTGATGGAACCGCTCAAGCCCGGTGATCCGGTGACGCTCGACTATCGGCGCGACGGCAAGCGCGCGACGACCAAGGTCATCGCGTCGCGTCCGGCCGAAGCGATCGCGCCGGAGGCGATGATGGATTGGCATGAGGACCGCGACATCAATGTCGTGATTCCGCCGGTGCCGCCGGTACCGCCACAGCATTGGTCATGGTCCGAACCCGGCATCGGCAACAGCCTGCAGCTCGCTCGCATCGACGATGATCTGGCCGGCTACTTCCGCACCAAGGACGGCGTGCTGGTGCTGCGCGCACCCGAAGGCGGCACGCTGACACTCAAGAGCGGCGACGTGATCCAGCGCATCAATGGGCGTTCGGTCGCCAGTCCGGTCGCCGCCTGGGAAGAAATCGCCAGTGCCGATGACGCGGCAGTCAAGATGGATGTCATCCGCCACGGCAAGGCACTTGCCCTCAGCGGCAAGCTGGCGGCGAAAGCGGAAGTCCCCGAGCGCAAGGTCATCATCAAGCACATCGACAAGTAGTCCGCGACGGCACGGCCTGTTGCACAAAAGGGCAGCCGAAAGCGGGGTCTGCGTGATATTGTTTTGTGCATTGCGGCACGCGTTGGGGCGTGCCGCTGCTCCCCGTGCACTGTTGCGATACAAATCACGCCATGAACAGAACCGTCCGTCGATTCTCCAGCCTGCTGGCCGCCGTTTCACTGCTCACCAGCACCTCCGTCCATGCCCTGAGCTTCCAGTTCGATGACGCGGGCGAGATCGAGGGCGTCCTCAACACCACGGTGATCGTCGGCGGCGGCTGGCGCATGCAGGATCGCGCGCACGACCTGGTCGGCAAGTCCAACCTCGATCCACTGGTCTGCACCCGCCAGTACCAGTCGTGCCAGGGCCTGTTCCAGGCGCAGAGCTATCCCGGCGAGCGCATCCGCACCTCGCACGGCCAGCCGTCGATGCGTGCCGACGACGGCAACCTGAACTACGACGAGCATGACCTGTTCTCGGGCCTGCTCAAGGTCACGCAGGACCTCAACGTCACCTATGGCGACTACGGCTTCTTCGCCAAGTGGCTGTACTTCTACGACTTCGTCAACAACGATTTCACCGAATACCACCCCAACCGCATCACGCCGGAAAACATCAACGACGTCGGCTTCCGTCGCACTCCGGAAAATCCGGACGGCGATCCGATCGCCAACCGCTACTACGACCAGACCTTCGGCCCCGGTGGTGTCGTGCGCAACGAACGCACCGATGGCGAAATCCTCAACCAGGTCGGCACCAATCTGCAGCTGCTCGACTTCAACTTCTACGGCCATCTGCCGCTGTGGGGCGAAAAGGAACTGAGCTTCAAGATCGGCCGCCAGATCGTCAACTGGGGCGAGTCGACGCTGCTCGCGATCAACAGCGTCAACCAGGCCAACCCGGTCATCGCCAACAACCTCTACCGCATCGGCTTCCAGGTCGAGGAAGTGTTCACGCCCACCGGCTCGATCTTCCTCAGCACCGACCTGTTCCAGAACGCAACGGTCGAGGCCTACTACCAGTACGAATGGGAGCCGGTCGAAGCGCCGACACCAGGCAGCTACTTCGGCTTTGCCGACATCGGCACCAACAACGCCGTGATGAATGCCAACCTCAGCTTTGGCGGCTCGGCCGAAGACCCGGAGCAGATCGGCGTCTTTCTCGACAACCCGCTGACACTGATCACCGACACCTCGGCCACCGTACTGCGTGTGCGTGACAACGAAGCCAGCGATTCCGGCCAGTTCGGCGTCGCCTTCAAGTACTACGCCGAAGAGCTCAACAACGGCACCGAGTTCGGCCTGTACTTCATCAACTATCACTCGAAGCTGCCGTACGTCAGCTTCTACGCAACGCAGGCTTCGTGCGCGCGGCGTGAAGGCAACAGCCTTGGCATCGACGCGAGCAACACCGTCGAATTCCTCTCGGCCTGCGATAACCTGCCGGTCATGGCGATTGCCAGTGCGCGCACTCAGCTGCTGCAGGACGCGCTGCCACTGATCCTCAGCAACCCGGGCATCCTGCTCAACGACCTCGGCATCACCGACCCTTCGCTGCTCGCCAACCCGCTGGCTGCGCTTGGCGTGCTGACCGATCTGCTGCTCGGTGGCAATCCGAATGCGCCGCTGTCCAACGCAGTGCCGCTCGACACCGGCATGATCCAGTTCGAGTACCCCGAAGACCTGCAGATGTTCGGCGCGAGCTTCAACACCACCTGGGGCGAGATCTCGATCCAGGGTGAGGTCGCCTATCGTCCGGCGCAGCCGCTGCAGATCGCGATTGCCGATCTCTCGTTCGCCGCCGCCGGTCCGACGCTGACGCGCTGCCACGACCCGAGCCTGAACTGTGCCGGTTCCACCGCCGGCAGCGGCTTCTTCGAGGACGGCAGCCACAGCGGCGAGGGCAGCCCCTGGTATGGCTCCAGCGACTACGCAGGCTTCAACGACACGATCAACATCCTGCTCGGTCACGCGCCTGGCTCGGCACGCTCGTTCCCGAACTTCATCATTCCGTATCGCGGTGGTGTGGTTGGCGAGAACGCGCCGACCGATCTGAACCGGCCGCTGAACTCCAGCAACCCGGGCTATATCCAGGGCTGGGAAGAGTTCGAGACGTATCAGTTCAATCTCGGTTTCACCCAGTTGTTCGGCGCAACCGACAATCCTTTCGGTGCAGATCAGATCCAGCTCGTCGGCGAATTCGGCGCGGCCTGGATTCCGGGTCTGCCGAGCCTCGACGAACTGCAGATCGAAGCGCCGGGCATCTTTACCCACGCCAGCGCCGGCGCCGATGGCACCGGTGCGGATGGCTCGCAGCAGGCCTGCTCGACCACGGTCACCTGTCTGGTCGGCGCGGACGGCCTGCGCTTCAACCCGACCCAGGCCGATCTCGACGGCTATGTCGACAAGTTCTCGTGGGGCTATCGCCTGATCGCCATCGTCAAGTACGAAGGCATCTACGGTCCGATCAGCGTCCAGCCGTTCATGATCTGGTCGCATGACGTCAACGGCACGGCACCGGGCCCGGCGGAAAACTTCGTCGACGAGCGCAAGCAGATGCTGCTCAACATCGAAACCCGTTACCGCAGCTCATTGTCGCTCACACTTGGTTACACCTGGTTCTTCGGTGGCGGCGAGCACAATCTGTATCGTGATCGCGACTACGCTCAGGCCTTTGTGAAGTATCAGTTTTAGTCAGTTCCGCTCAAATTGCCCGAGCCACACTGACCATGCACTGAAATCGTGCGCCGGACCCGCCAGGCACCTACCCTGGCGGGTCGTGGCAACGGTCTGAGACGTATGCTAATAATAGGTTCTCAATTTCCCGCTAGGTCTGATTTACCATCCTGACTTCAAGTGCTGCCTGTCCCTGATGGAGGCACGGGTTCCGATTTGGATCAAGGGAGTCGGTTGTGTCTGCTGGAGCCCGGAAAATAACCGGTCAGAGTGACCGGCCGGTTGTCCACACGCTCGGATTTGTCGCGCGCCCCCCAGCGCCTGCAGGACAAGACTAGCGATTGTGCGCGAGCATCTGTAAGCAGACCCCGTCACACGCTGTAGGTGGGGGCTCTGGTTGGAGTCCACACACAAGGAATTTTCCATATCGCTCAGCTGCCAGTCAGCCGCACTATGGACGATGCGCAGCAAACTGCCTCACGCAGTGGCTGCTTATATGCAATCAGTTCACAACAACAAAGGACAGGGGTTGTCATGAAGAAGATCGCGTCAATTCTCGCCGCCGGCATGGCCGGCGCCCTGGTGTCTGCTCCCGCCCTCGCGGAAGAAACCACCAACCAGCTGGTAGCACCGGCCTACATCGGCATTCTCGGTGGCTACACGTTTGCCGACGACGAGCGCGGCAACGAAAACCTCGACTACGCCACCGGCATACGTCTGTTTTACGGCAGCAAGCCGCAGGACAGCAGCTGGGGCTATGAAGTCGGCGGCTTTTTCGACAACTTCGAGACCGACAAGTCGGCTGGCGTCGACTACTACCGCTCGGGCCTCAACGTCGACCTGACGTACTCGTTCGGTTCGCGCGCCGAGTTCACGCCGTTCTTCCTGATCGGTGCGGCCGCGGCGTACAACGACACGCTGCCGGATACCGAAGACGACTGGAGCTGGATGGCCAACGCCGGCCTCGGCTTCGTCACCGGCCCGGTGACCAAGGTCGGGCAGATCCGCATCCGCGGTGAAGCGCGCTATGTCTATGACGATTTCCTCGATGGCTACGGCGAACCGCAGGTCAATCTCGGCATCGAGATTCCGCTGTTCGAAGAGCGCGCCGTGGAAGTGGCCATGACCGAAACGGTGCAGACCGTTGAAGTGCCGACCGGCCTGACGGACTCCGACGGCGATGGCGTGATCGATGAGAAGGACAAGTGCCCGGATACCCCGGCTGGCACGCGCGTCGATGGCGACGGCTGCCCGCTGACCGGCACGATTGAGCTCAAGGGCGTGACCTTCGAGTTCAACAAGACCCGCCTGCGTCCGGATGCCGAGACCATTCTCGACTACGCGACCGGCATCCTCGTGAAGTACCCGGACATGAACGTTGAAGTCGCCGGCCACACCGACAATATCGGTTCCGACGAGTACAACCAGCAGCTCTCCGAAGGCCGCGCGCAGTCCGTCAAGGACTACTTCGTTGCCAAGGGCATTCCGGATACGCAGGTGAGCGTGAAGGGCTACGGCGAAGCCGAGCCGCGCGACACCAACGACACCGAGGAAGGTCGCGAGCGCAACCGTCGCGTTGAACTGCGCATCCTCAACTAAGACGCCGACAGGCCCAGGAACACAAGGAACTCCCCATGATGATCAAACAGATTTTCCAGACGACCCTGATCGCTGCGTTTCTCGTCGGCGGCCTCTCCGGCTGCCAGGCTGACGCGGACGGCTCGATCAACGGCGGTATCAACGGCAACGGCACCGGTCAGGTTGACGGCGACGACGGCATCAACGACCAGACCGGCGACGTCGAAGGCACTGACGGCGATGCCGGCACGCTAGGCCCTGGCGACACCGGCTTCCCGAACGATCCGGGCAGCCCGGGCTCGGAGGATGTCGACCACAATGTGTTTGAAGACCAGCCGGGCGAAGCCGGTGACGAGCAGGTTGCTGGTGGCGACAGTGGTCAGGTCTTCATCTGCAGCGAGTCGATGCAGGTTCAGTTCGGCGCGCGTACTGAAACAGGTGCCAACGGCCTGGTCGGTGGTCCGCTGTCGGACCTGCTGAACACGCTCGGCGGCAGCAGCGCGACGGCGCTGACCAACAGCGTCAAGGACGCGACGTACGCCATCGACGGCACGCTCGCGACGGCATCGACGTTCACCCTCACGGCCAGCCTGCTGAGCACTGTTATCGACACGCTCGACCAGAACTTCTACACCCCGGATGGCGCTTCGGTTCCGAGCGGCGGCTATGCCGTTGCGGCGCTGTCGTTCCCGCCGGCGTTGGCGAACATCGGTCTGCTCACCACAGTGACGATCCGTACGTACAAGGACGGCGTCGAAACCGAGCCGGCAATCAGCAAGGATGTGACGCAGATCGATCTGCTCGGCCAGTCCGTGCTCGGCTCGCCGTATGTATTCGTTGGCCGCAAGGTCACCAAGCCATACGATCAGGTGTCGGTTTCGCTCGCTGCCAACCTGCTTGCCGCAGACGTCGGTGAAGCGATGTATGTGCATGAGATCTGCACCGACGGCGCGCTGGTTGCCGCGCCGTAATTTCGCCGCAGGACTTCGGAGATACCCCGCTTCGGCGGGGTATTTTTTTGCGCGCATTCTCAGGATGCACGCGTCAGGCGATGACCGACATGCATTCGCGCAACAACGCGATTCGCCACCGACCAAATGAATCGTGCCCGCGACCAGCGGTCTTGACTCCCGCCCGCACAACCTTTGATTCGCCGACACCGCACCGTTCGTTGGATGCGGCCTGTTTCTTCGGGTTCCGCTTTGTAGATTGAGTTCGCACTCACCCGTCTACCGGAGTCCCCCCATGCTCAAAAAAGTCTTGCTTGCGTCCGCCGTCAGCGGCGTATTCCTTCTCACTGGTTGCGGCGGCAGCAGCGGCGGCGCCGATGCGCCCGCGCCGACCCCTCCGCCGACCACGCAGGGCGGTGACGGCCTCATCGTCAGCGAGAGTGTGAGCGGCCCGCTCGATCCGGTGCAGGATCAGCTCAGTAGCGTCTTCGGTCAGCTTGGCGTCGCCGCTGCAGGCACGCCGCTGGAAGCGGTCCTGCACTGCGCCGACCAGACCGTCACGCACAGCACGCTCGATATCGCCGATACCGTCCTCGCCCAGTTGCAGACCAGTCTCGTCACCGGCGGCAACGTTTCGACGAGTCCGGATCCGGCGGCCCTCGCTGCCTCGCTCGGCGGCCTCGCCGCGAACCTGACGCAGCTCCTGCAGGGCCTCGGCGACACAGGCGGCGGTTGCCTTGCCAGCACCTTCACGCTCTCACAGGTCGGCTTCGCGACCAATCCGCTTGCCGGCACGCCGCTCGAGCCGCTAGGCACGCAGCTCGGCCCTGTGCTTTCGAACATTGCCGTGGTTCTCGACAGCTACGATGGTCACGAAGAAGATCTGCAGCTGGGCCAGGTCGCTACGCTGATTTCCCAGCTCAACACGGCGATGCAGACCGCGCTGGCTCAGATTCCGGCCGATGCCTATGAAGCACCGGTGGTCGGCGGCGTGCTCAGCACGGTATCTATCGCGCTGCAGGACACCAACAACCTGATGGGTTCCGTGCTCGTCTACAACGCTGAAGGCACGACAGCCGGCCTGCAGGCGCTGCTCGACCACGCCCTGGTCAACGCCCTGACCGGCATTCTGCCGGTGCGCATGATCGAAGATCAGGCCGGCCAGCCGGGTGTGCTCACCGGTCCGATCGAACTTGCCGTCGCGCAGTTCTCCAGCACGCTCGCCGGCGCGATCGGCACAGTGGCAACGCCGGCACTCGAAACCCTGCTCGGCGGTGCGCTGGAGTCAGTGCTCGATCCGATCGAGAACGGCCTGCTGCCGACGATCCTCGGACCCCTGACCGAAGCCCTCGATGGGGAGCTCGGTGGTATCCCGGATCTCGGCAACCCGCTTGCGGGCACGCCGCTGGCACCGGTTCTCGATGCGGTCACCGGCGTCCTCGGCTCACTGCTTGGTGGGCTTGGAGGCGGTGAAGGCGGCGGTGAAGAACCCTGCCCGTTTGCCGATCTGCCGCTGCTGTCGGCGCTCTGCGGCATCGTCTAAGCGAATCTGTCTGCTGTACACGAACGGGCCACCTAGCGTGGCCCGTTCGTTTTGTGCGTGGCACTCGAGACCAAGCAGATCTGCTGTCACATAAATTTCACGATGCCGTCACATTGCGCTCATCGCCACCGGTGATAGTCGCGCGAAATGAAACCAACGAAGCCGACGCGCAGCACTACACCGAAGAAGCCCGCGAAGCGAAGCGACGGGACAACGCACTACCGCACGATCTGGATCTCCGACGTGCACCTGGGCACCGCCGGCTGCAAGGCCGAGCACCTGGTGGACTTCC
>CAZDPA010000158.1:0-9102 GCA_964507195.1 uncultured Salinisphaerales bacterium
ATGTGGTTCATCGGGCGTCCGTTTCCAACATGCTTTAGCTACAATTTTCGCCCCGCATAGGTGTCAACCTATTTCAGGACGGGTCACGCTCGTTCGCGCGTTGTTCGTTCACAGCGGGGCCGTTGGCGGGGAAATTAGTGGAGAGATTCTAGCGTCCGTCCCCACCGGCCTCATGCTGACGAGGTCAAAAACAGAACTGCCAAGTGTCGATCCGACAAGAAGCGGAGCGTTTGTCTGACGGAGCGATCACACGTCATAAATGGTCGGGGAGACAGGATTCGAACCTGCGGCCCTCTGCTCCCAAAGCAGATGCTCTACCAAGCTGAGCTACTCCCCGACCGGGGTACCGCGCTGTTTTGGTGGGTCGTGCAAGACTCGAACCTGCGACCTACTGGTTAAAAGCCAGCTGCTCTACCGACTGAGCTAACGACCCGCACGAAACAGGGCGCGCATGATACCGGAATCGGTCGTCAGGCCCAAATTCACGCACCCTGTCAGTCGAGTGGGGAGCTGGACTGATATCGAATCAGCAATGAGTTCCTGATCGACAGTCTCTTTCCAGCCAATTCTGTTGAAAAACTCTGCAGCAAGTTCGGCGGTCCGAAAATCACTCGCGTAGGTTCTCTGAAACAAGAGAAACGCGCTGTTGAACGGCATTGAGCTAACTGTCGCGAGCACTTTTCATGGATTTCGATCTAACCGCCAACAGCTCGGGAGTTTTTCAACAGTATTAGCCCAAAACGGTCAGTCGGCGTCCGCGATTTACTGCTCGAAAGCGGACAATTGATCTCATCAATAAGCCCGCGGCAATGCACTGCCAAGCCATTGCCGCGAATGCTTTGCGGATTGGCCGAAACAGCAGCGGAGATGCGGCTCATCTCCTCACCGTGGCGTCCAAATATCGTATTCAAAAATATCGAGGAATTCGAAGAGACAGCCGCGCCTTCAACAAGGGTAAGGAGTAATGTCTTGCCTCGATCAAGAAAGGCCGACGCGGCACCCGAGTCGTCTCGAATTTTCGCCAGGTACCAGATCCAAATCGCTGCAACTGCAGCGACCCGTCTAACTGGCGTTACCGGCGCCATGGACCCCGAAGCTTTGGGTGTTGCAACAAGACGATTTGTCCGATCACTTGAGCAGCCGCATCGCGGGCGGAAGCCGCACGCCGGCGCCAAAAAAGCGCTACCTGATCGGTTGGTCAGGTAGCTAAGTCCCCGTCGGCGATGTATAACTGAGTTAGGGCTGGCTTACCACAATCCGTCGCCGCGGCGTCTCCGTTTGGATCTGTCAGATCAGCATGATCTCGGCGCGCAACGGTTCGATGCGAAGCCGGTTGTTGAATCAAACGGGGATAGGTATGAGCTGGCCCGGGCAGTCATGGAGCTGACACGCAATACCCTGGTGCCGCTCGCAACTGCTGGTCTCGTCGGGCGCACACATGTCATCTCTACCTTACAGACTGCGCGCGCCGAATATCGGAGGATGCAAGTTCGCCACAGCTGTGGCGACGGTGATCAAAACCACGTAAAGAACAGGAGGTCGGTATGAAGCGAATGCTTAGTAAGCTGCTTTTTGTCGTTGCCACTTTCCAAATGGTTGTGTCTGCCTACGCGGCTGCTCCCAATGACCCGTATTTTGCCTCGAGTTCTCTGGGAACGCCGTACTTTCAATGGGGAATGCACTCCATGAGATTCCCCGCTGCGTGGGATGTGACCCCAGGACATGCATACATTGGGGTGATCGACGGCGGTGTGATGACGGGAACCGAGTCGGGAAACAACGCGGATATCGACTTCTCGATTCCCCCTCCAGACGTCAACGGCACTACAGCGGGCACCGGAAATTTCCGAAAGCACTTTTCGTTAGGTAAGGACGCCTGCGATATCACGAATGGAGCAATCTGCAATTCGATTCATGGCACCCATGTAGTCGGAATTATCGGCGCCATCGCGAACACGACAGGCGTATCGGGAGGCTGTCAGCGCTGCTCTGTGTTCATAAGAACGGCCGGTGACCTGGCCCATGATGCTGGCGCCATCAGATATGCCGTTGATCGTGGCGCACAAATCATCAACTACAGCCGCAACTCTGCCGGTACGACTTGCCCCACTGACACTGACACGGCAAAGGATTTTTGCGCGGCAGTCGCGTATGCGGAGCTCAATGATGTTCTTGTTGTGGCGTCCGCCGGAAACACGTACGACCAGCCGACGGCATTTCCGGCAACGATCCCCGAGGTTCTCTCCGTAGGGGGAACCGAACCGGGCCCTATCTTTGGCATCTCTCCACCTAACTGGGCTTTTTGGCGGGAAACAGGAACAGTCGGATCACGTCGGTCGGGAACCGAGGGTGTCGTTGCTCCCGCGCAATCAATCATCTCGACGGTCAGCTTCGATACTGGGTTTTACTCAATCGCTGACGGTGTGCCTTGTGGCGACAAGGCGGGAATCGATCAATCTGTTCCGCCCGGCGCCTCCCCCGGCGATCCGCCCGCAGATGGCTTTGGGACATGCTCCGGAACTTCAATGGCCGCACCGCATGTCACGGCGTTGGCGGGCCTCATTCGGTCGATCAATCCCCGTCTGACTCGCGCCCAAGTCGCGGAGATCATCCGAAGCAGCGGTTCTCAAGCAATATTTCCAACACCAACGTCTGGACATGGACTGCCCGACGCGCGCACCGCTGTAAACAAGGCAGTAAACCAAACCCCTGGCAAGCTAACCCCTTTGTTCGCGCTGTATAGCAGCCTACGTGAAGACCTCTTCTATACCACGGTACCGCAAATGGCCGTGGCCGCGACTAAAGGTTCACTTCTGCCGGCTATCGGCGTCGGTTCCTTCAGTGGAATTGACTTTGTCCCTACGCGCTACAAATCGGCGATCGGAAGTGCTGGTACCGTTAGTGGCTATACCGCGTTCCCCGGTGTGTATACCAATCCTTCGGATTCACCGGGCGCGAATCAGCCACGCGCCGCCGTTTGGCTTTTCACCACTCCGCAGAATCCGAAGAATGCATCTGTTCCGCTAACACCGTTGTATCGTCTGAGCTGGAAATGCCCGTCAAACGGCTATCGCTTCCCGATTGGCCACCCGAAGCGGGCATTAGCGCCAACGGTTTGCGACGCCAAGCCTGACCAGCCCTCAACCTACAACACGGACACGGCATACGCCGTTCACTCGGAACTTAGTTTCTTCATGGAAATGGGATATTCCATCGATGGAATTGAGGGATACGTGTACCCGAAGGTAGGGATGACTCAGCCGCTCGGCACCGTGAAGCTGATGCGCCGCTATAAGCCGGAAGTCGACGATTTCAATCTGTTTCCGGATACACAAACTGCTGCGTGGGACGCCGTTTTTTATAACGATACGCTGGGTCTAGACGATTGGGTCGGATACGTCTATCCGTCCGGCGCCGGCGGCACGCGGCCGGTAATTCAATAATCCAAGTTGCGAAGTCAGTTTGAAAGAGTAAGCCCCGCTTCCCGGCGGGGCTTACTCGCTTTTCCCGGCAGATTGGTCCGATGTCTGTTAGCGATATTGACCTGTTTGAAGATGAGAGGCTGCAGCATTGGCTAACGCGCTGCATCTTGCGACCAGAGTATCAACGGGCTGCATCATTTAGTGCACCAGCCCACCCGCTTCGGGCCAGAACATATTGCCCCCGAGGACGACGCAACCTGCCAGCGATCAACGTGATCCGGATCGCGGCGACCGTAGTTGAAAGGTGGTCGAATTGTTTCCGCCATTTAAGTAGTTGCTGCGAAACCTCGAAAGGCAAGAAGCAGTAGCTTTGTTGTCTGTAGGGAGAGCGACCATAAAACGTCGCGTCCGACGGCCGGCGCGTACTACTGCAGGGCTTGAGGAGAATCCTCTCCTTTCGGTCAGCTAGCTCTGTCTATTGGGCAGGCGGACGCTTCAGCTTGAGAAGCGTACAACCTAAAGCGGCGAGGTAAGCCGGCGTCGTTCTCACCGGGTCGACTCGGGCTAAGTTGCCGTGAGATGGCTTCGCCAATAAGTCCTCTGCGGCGGGGCTCGGCACGCTCATCCGGCCAGTTGGTACAGAGTTAATCCCAAGAATCCTGCGCAGGGAAAAGGGCTTTATTCTCTAATATCGGGTTAGTCCAAAAGATCACTGATCAAGCATCGCGCGACGACAAAGCGGATAACTCTTTGATCATGTTTAGGCCCTCTCCCGCGAGTCGGCATAAGAATGAAATGCAATGCCCGACTCATGTTGCCGCATTCTGCGAAGCATTTCACTCGAAGTGCCGGGGGGGGCTGAGCTACCCCAAAGCGGTCATTCGCGACGGTCTGCTTCTGGCAAATTCTGTTGAAAAACTCTGCAGCAAGTTCGGCGGTCCGAAAATCACTCGCGTAGGTTCTCTGAAACAAGAGAAACGCGCTGTTGAACGGCATTGAGCTAACTGTCGCGAGCACTTTTCATGGATTTCGATCTAACCGCCAACAGCTCGGGAGTTTTTCAACAGTATTGGCACATTTCTGCCAGACGCAGAGCACCCTTAGTTACTTTTCGCTGCTCGTTCGAACTCGCCGCAGCAAACTCAGCGCCATAGCCACCACCAAGGCCGCGGCCAAGCCGAGCATGCCCCAGAGCAAGTAACGCCTGAACGGGGTCGGCGCTGGCTTTGGTGTTTTTGCTTCAACACCGCTCAGAGAAAACTCTGCGCTGGCGAAGGCGGGGGCAAGCATGGTGTTCGCATTTCCACCGGTGATCTTTTGCCACCAGTTGCAGTCGCGTCGCGGAGCGGATTCTGCGTTTGCGCTGCCGTACGCAATCGTGAACGGTCCCTGCCCTTGCGCAACAAAGCGGAGCACCTGCGGCACATAGGCCAAGGTCAGTGCTGGCGCGGCGTTGCCGAAGGCTTCACGACCTTCGATGATGATGACGCGCCAGGATGGATCCGATGTCGCGGGGAAATGGATGTCTGCACTGGTGGTTTGCGCTTCGCCCTGATTGAAGTTGGATTGTTCGCCCTGCCAGCGTGTAACCCATGCGGACTGATCCGTCGCGCGGCTCTGGAGTCTGAGCGTGACCAACTGATTGCGAACCGGCAGTGCGATGCGCGCGGCCTGCACCGGCGCGTGCCGTGCAGCGTCGTAGTCGAACATCGCTTCGGGTGAATCGCTGCGTGCCTGTGCGTCGAACCAGCGCAGGGGCAGTACTTTTGCCTTGATGGGCAGTATCGTTTCGGCGATAACCGCCTCGACTGCCGGCGCGGGGCCGTCGTTGGCGCGCACCAGGCGCAGGTACTTGTAGCGTGCTGCAGGCAGCGCGATGCGGGAGCGCTCCAATGTTGCCGATGACGAAGTCAGCCGCACAAGATTCGTCTGCGGAACGATGATGCGCCATTGATCCAGGTTGTCGCTGGTCTCGACGCGCACCGGCACTTCGGAGGCACCGTCGCTGGTTGCCCAGCGCAGCTTCAGCGCGACGATGGATGTATCAAGCGCGGTGGCGTCAATGACGTAGCCGCTCAGTTCCGATGCATTCTCTGCGCCGGACCCGGCAGTCGGCTCTGCGGATTCGATGTCGACATGGATATCGCTGCCGTGCGGTGCGGTCAGGTTCAGATCAATCGGTTCTGCATTCGCAGCGCGGATCGCCTGCAAGGGAAATACCCGCAGTTCGACTTCACGCCCTTGCGGTGGCGATACCTCTTCGACCTCTGCGTGATTGCAGAGCGCATGCGGGACGGCGATCTGTTCCGCATTGAGGACGCGCAGATCACCCAGCCCCTGGCGGAGCACGCCGCCATACACCGCATCCGGCAGTTCCAGCTGCCAGACCGGGCGGCTCGTATCGCCTTCAACCGTCATGCCGCTGGCGAAATCTTCCGGCCCCAGCGCACTCGCAACGCCGCACTGCAGTGCGAGCACGGCCAGCATCAGTTTTTGCTTCATGAAGACATTCATGACGTGACCATCTCCTTCTTCGGCGGCGGCAGCGGCGAGACATAACCGACGACCAGCAGCAGCACACCAACCGTCATGAACGAGATCACGCGTGCGAGCGTGCCGCTGTCTGCGGTATCCACCAGGAAGAGCTTGCCGACGACAACCGCCATCAATGCGGCGCCGGCCATCCAGCCTGCGCGCCATTTTTTGCGGCTGGCGACGATCATCGTGGTAAAGCTGATCAAGCCCCAGAACACCGAGAACGCCGTCTGCGCCGTGGCGGAGTGGGCGAATGCGTCGCCATCGAGCGGGATGCCAGTGATGTAATGCAGGGCACGCGCAAGCATCGCGTTCATCCAGATGAACACGAGCGCAGCGGCAGTCACCGCCAGCTTCTGTGCATCTGCATCGCCAGCGCGCAGTCTTTCCAGCATTTGCAGACTGAACGCATAACGCAGCAATGCCAGGAAGACCATTGCGATGGAGACGTCCATCGGATTGAGCAGCGGCAGGTAGTCCAGCGGCACCGGGTTGCCATCGCTGGCGAGGTTCATCAGCAGGATCCACAGCGTCGAGAAAGCCGCAAGCATCAGACCCGCGGTGCGTCGATAGGCCTCTGGATGTTGCCCTACGGGCCAGGCCGGGCGTGGCTCTGCGGAACTCAGCAGCCAGAGCGTCGCCGCAGGCAGCAAACCCCAAGGCAGGAAGCGCCAGACGCCATAGAGCTGCTGACTGATCTGCCAATACGCTTCCCAGGCCAGCAGAAATACGACCAGCAATAGCGACAGGCAATGCGCGATCGACAGTGTCGACTGCAAGCCCGCATCCGGAGTCCGGTCGAGCCGCCACAGCGCGCGGTACCAGCACGCCAGCAGCACCGGCCAGCCGATCCACGCTGCCGCTGCAGCGGGATGTCCGTGGGTCCCCGCTTGCGCCAGACCGATCGCGACTGCAGGCACCATCAGACCGAACGCGAGATGACTCAACTGCGGCCAGGCCATGCGCCGGGCAAGCATCGACATGGCGGTGTTGTTCAGCGCGAAGAACGCGAGGTTCAGACCCACTGCATACAACGGCCAGCCGTGCTGGATCTCTACGAGGTTGCCGCAGACCCACCACGCGGTAGCCCAGAACACGAATACTGTTTGCAGTGCGCTCTCGATCGGACGCAAGTGCTCTGCGCCGCGTCGCAACCACACCGCACTCAAGCCACCCGCTACGGCGATCATGACGATGCCCATGTAGCCGCCATTGAGGATCGGCATGGCTGCAAGCAGCGGCGGCTTGATGATGAAGGCGAAACCCGCAAGCACTTGCAGTAGCGCGCCGAATACGCGCGACAACATGCGCTGCTGACGCACGCCGAGCCACAGCAGGCCCGCACCTTCGACCGCCCACATTGCAGACGTGGCCTGTGTATCGAAGCCCAGCGGAATCGCGAGACTGCCGAAGATCACACCGAGTGCCGCGAAGGCTTCGCTGAGCAGACGCAGGCCATCCCCGCCCTTGCGGAACAGCAACCAGGCCAGCACGAGATAGAACGCGCCCAGCGCCAGCGCACTCCATGCCAGCGCATACGGAATGCTCTCGACCATCGAGGCATGCAACGCGAATGCAGCAACTGGCAGGCCGAAGACCAGCGTGCCCGACACGTAGCCGCGCAGGTCAGGCTTCTGCCGGATCGAGAACAGCACCGAGATCGCGACATACATCAGGAAGAACAGCACGAGGAATCCGACCGTGCTGATGCGGTCATCCATCGTATAGCTGGTCGCGCGGAACAGGCTGCTGACGCCGAAGGTGAACACGAAACCGATCAGATTGAGCACGCGCCACGCGCGGAACCACGCGACGCTGAACACGCCGAGATTGAGCACTGCGTAGTACGTGAACAGCGCGATGTGATTGCCGCTACCGGTCGAGACGAGCAAGGGTGCGAGAAAGCCGCCTGCGGTGCCGATCACGGCGAGCGGCAAGGAGTTCTGCAGCACGGCGAGCAGTGCCGCCGACACGGCGATCACGACCATCAAGCCCAATGCCATGCCCACCGGCAACAGCGTGTACAGACGTGCCGCAGCGAACACGGTCAGGTACAACGCGGCAATACCGCCACCTTGCAGCAGATGCGCATAGAGACGTCGGCGCGTACGCAGTCGCCAGCCGACGATCAGCAGCGTCAGCGCCGTCGCCGCGATCATCATGAAGCGCACTTCCAGCGGCAGCACCGCGTGCTCGGCGGCGTACTTGGCAAGAAACGCCAGGCCGAAGAACAGGATCACGATGCCGGCACGCGCAAGTGGATTGCCGCCCTTGAGCCACTGCAGCGCCTTGCCGACGGCCTGCTCGACGTAGGGTGGCGGCGGTGGTGGTGCCGTCGCGCGCGGCGACGCCGACGATGCGGTCGGCGTTGTCGTCGGGGCTGACGCAGCTGGCGGTGTTGTCGCGACCGACGATACGGATGCCGCTGCCGCAACGCGTTGCGCATAGATCTGCCCGGGCGCCAGCGTCGCAGGCTTGACCGGGGACGCGCTGGTGGGCGACGGCGGCGGCGCGGTCTGCGCTGCGGCAGGCGTAGGCTGCTCGGAAGCCGCTGGCTGCGACTCGGCAGCTACGCCCCGGCGTGCCTGGGCTGCGGCAGCGCTCAGCGTTGCCTGGTCATATGCCCGCTGGCGCGCCAACTCTTCGATGCAGCGCTGCAAGTACAGGACCCAGCCGAACAGCAGGCCGATTGCGGCACCGACAATGAATCCGCCAAACCCCATATCCCCGGCCACCAGCACGACGCCAAGGATCAAGGCCAGGATCAGACTCAAGCCGATCGTGGACTTCACATTACCGAGTGACTGTTGCATCGGCCATCCCCCACCCCGTCAGCATCACAGCAGTGGAAGCCATCATCACCGATTTGACGCGCGCCAACAAAAAAGGCGCGAACTTGCGTTCGCGCCTTCGGGTTCAGCAGAACCGGATCAGACCTTGCTGCCCAGTTCCGGGACGACCGTGAACAGATCGCCGACGAGGCCGATGTCGGCTACTTCGAAGATCGGGGCTTCCGGGTCCTTGTTGATCGCAACGATCGTGCGGGCATCCTTGATGCCGGCCAGATGCTGGATCGCGCCCGAGATGCCGATCGCGAAGTACAACTCCGGCGCTATTATCTTGCCGGTCTGGCCGACCTGCATGT
>CAZDPA010000159.1:0-9101 GCA_964507195.1 uncultured Salinisphaerales bacterium
CGTGTCGCTGGGCCTCAAGCAGCTCGGCGCCGATCCTTGGGTCGACATCGAGCGTCGCTACCCGGATCGCACCCGCCTGTTCGGCAAGGTCACCAACATCACCGACTACGGTTCCTTCGTTGAGATCGAGCCGGGTGTTGAAGGCTTGGTGCACGTGTCCGAGATGGACTGGACGAACAAGAACGTCAACCCGGGCAAGGTCGTGCAGGTTGGCGACGAAGTCGAAGTCATGATTCTCGACATCGACGGCGAGCGCCGCCGTATCTCGCTGGGCATGAAGCAGTGCCGCGCCAATCCGTGGGAGGAGTTCGCTCAGAACCACCAGAAGGGCGACAAGGTCCGCGGTGCGATCAAGTCGATCACCGATTTCGGCATCTTCATCGGTCTCGACGGTGGCATCGACGGTCTGGTTCACCTGTCCGATCTGGACTGGAACGAGACCGGCGAAAACGCCGTGCGCCGTTACCAGAAGGGCCAGGAAATCGACGCCGTCGTGCTTGCCATCGACGGTGCGCGTGAGCGCATCTCGCTGGGCGTCAAGCAGGTCAGCTCCGATCCGCTGACCGAATTCATCGCCAAGAACACCAAGGGCGAAATCGTTTCCGGCACCGTGCGTGAAGTTGACGCCCGCGGCGCGATCATCGACCTCGGCAACGGCGTTGAAGGTTACATCCGTGCCAACGACCTCTCGCGTGAGCGTGTCGAAGACGCCACCAAGATTCTGTCGGTTGGCGGCACGCTGGAATCCCGCTTCATCGGCGTGGATCGCAAGAACCGCACGATTCAGCTGTCGGTTCGCGAGAAGGAAATCCAGGAGGAGCAGGAAGTCGTGGCGGAATACAGCCGCAATGCAACGACCGGCAAGACCAGCCTGGGCGACCTGCTCAAGGAACAGATGGGCGGCAACAACAACGAGTAGTTCACTCGTTAACCGATCCGGTGAATCACCGGATCGGCAGCATCAAAAAAGGGGCCGCGCTTGCGTGGCCCCTTTTTTTTCTTTAATGTTCAAGCTGATACAGAACATTTGTGGTAAACAGCTTGGCCTAACATGACTAAATCAGAACTGATCGAACGCCTCTCCGCGCGCCAGACCCATCTCATGCACAAGGACGTCGAACTCGCCGTCAAATCCGTGCTGGATCAGGTCAGTAATGCATTGGCACGCGATGACAGGGTCGAGATTCGCGGTTTTGGCAGCTTCGCGCTGCATCACCGCCCTGCGCGGATTGGGCGTAATCCCAAGACTGGTGAGCCGGTGCACATCCCGCCGAAGCGCGTGCCGCACTTCAAGCCAGGCAAGGAGATGCGCGAGCGCGTCAATCTCGCTGCCGAGGAAGAAGAAGCCGCTGCACGCGCAGCAGCAGCCAAAGCGACCGGATAGGGTCGCTGATAGAACGGATACCCTGAACCATGTGGCGCATTTTCCTGATGCTGATCCTGATCGCCGTGCTCGTGCTGGGCGCTTCGATCGGCTATTTCAATGCGCAGATGGTGAACTTTGATTATCTGTTCGGCAGCTGGGAAATTCCGCTGATCGGACTGCTGATTGGTGCGTTTGCCCTCGGCGTCGTGTTGACCCTGCTGGTGATTGGTACGCGCCTGCTTGCGCAGCGCCTGGAGCTCGGACGCTTGCGTGCGCGCGTTCGTGATCACGAGATCGAACTGCGCAATCTGCGGAACCTGTCGATTGCGGCAGAGCCTGCCAAGCCTGCGACGGTACCGGCACCAACCGTGCCCGCGGTCGTCGCAAGCGGAACCACGCCGGGTGCTTGATCCGCTGTTTACCTGGCTGCTGCTGCCGCTGGGAATCGTGCTGGGCTGGGCCTGGGCACGCAGGAATCCACAGCCGGATGTGCACAAGGCGCAAGTGTTCAGTGGTGAGCAGCTTGGCAGCCTGTTGAACCAGCTTGCGTCTGACGATCCGGATCACGCGATTGCCGCGCTGATGACGGCGACTGAACTCGATCCCTCGACTGTGGAACTGCATCTGACGCTTGGCCGCATGTTCCGCAAGCGTGGCGAAGTCGATCGCGCGCTGCGCGTGCACGAAGCGCTCAGCGCGAGGCCCGGTCTGACGCCGGCGCTGCTTGCGCAGGCGAAGTTTGAGCTGGCGCAGGACTACATGACCGCCGGCGTCATGGATCGCGCGGAGGCGCTGTTTGGCGCGCTCGCGGAACAGGGCGCGCATGCGATCGAATCACTGGAGGCGATCCGCACCATTCACGAGCAGGCGCGCGAGTGGCAACCGGCGATCGAGACCGCACGACGCCTGCAGGCGGCCAAGGGCGAATCGCAGAGCATGGCCATTGCGCAGTATTTCTGCGAACTGGCGGATGAAGCGCGCCGCGCAAAGAATCCGGATGCCGCGCTCGGTTTCGCCCAGCAGGCCCAGGCCGAGTACAAGGCCTGCACGCGCGCCAATCTGTTGCTGGGCGACCTCTACGAAGCGCGCAATGATTTTGCGACCGCAGCGCGGGCTTACCTCAAGGCTTTCGAGCAGGACCCGCGATTTCTTGCCGACGTGATTGAGCCGTTGCGGCGCTGTTTCGAGCAGTTGCGCGACCATGAGGGTTATCTGCTGTTCCTCAAGGATGCCAAGGAAATCTCGCCAAGCAGCCTGCCTTACGTGGCCGAGGCAAAACTGCTGGCAGAGAGCGGCGTCGATCCGATGGATCATCTGGCCCAGGGTCTGGAAGCGCGGCCGAGCCGGTCGGTGCTCGCCGAGTTTCTGGAAGTGCTGGAGCGTCAACCTGAAGTGATCGCAGCTGGCCTCGACAAACCGGCGGCGAGTCTGCGCAAGGCGCTGTTGCGTCTGATGGAAACCACTCCGCGCTATCAGTGCAGCAATTGCGGTTTCAGCCCGCGTCAGCTGTTCTGGCAATGTCCCGGCTGCAAGCAATGGGGTACGACGGCGCCGGCCGACGATCTGATGCGCACCTGAGTCGGCCGGGCCCAAAGCCGCGGTCTCTGCGTCATACCGGCCGCCGGGGGGTACACTCGGCCAAAGCGGCCCGGCAGGACGCCAGGCAAGAATCAGGAGTCGGCTTTGGCAAGGACGGCGTTTATCACCGGTGCGACAGGATTTGTCGGACTGAACCTGGTCGAGGCGCTGCTGGGCCACGACTGGGAAGTGATCGCCTTTCACCGCGCGACTTCCGACATCAGTGGCCTGCAGCGCTTTCGCAATGTCGAAACCGTCGTTGGCGACATCACCGACGCGCGTTCGATCAAGGATGCGATGCCGCGCAACGTCGATTGCGTGTTTCACACCGCCGGCAACACCAGCCTGTGGATCCGCGACCAGGTCGAACAGATCAAGGTCAATGCCCGCGGCTCCCGCAATGTCGCGCGTGCCGCCCTCGAAAATGGCGCGAAGCGCCTCGTGCACACGTCAAGCATCGTGGCCTATGGCGTCCATAGCGGTGTGATCTCCGAAGACACGCCGACCCGCGGCAGCGCTGTGGAGATCACCCATATCCGCAGCAAGGCGATGGCCGAGCGCGAAGTGCGACGGGTCATGAGCAGCGGCCTGCCGGCGGTGATCATCAATCCATCCAATCTGATCGGTCGCTACGACACCGGCAGCTGGTCGCGGTTCTTCCGCCTGATCAAGCAGGGTCGCCTGCCGCTGATTCCACCTGGCGGCGGTAGCTTCTGCCATGCGCAGAACGTCGCCCAGGCGATGGTGATCGCGGCGCAGCGTGGGCAGCTTGGGCACAACTATCTGCTCGGCGGCGCACAGGCGAGCTATGTCGGCCTCGCGCGGACCATCGCCAAGGAACTGGGGCTCAAGCGCCGTTTTGCGCCGATCAATCCGGCGATGTTGGCGATGTATGCCGGGCTTGAGGAATGGATCGCACCGCTGTTCGGCCGTGAGCCGGATGTCACCCGCGGCGCCGTCGACCTGCTGTCGAAGAACTTCTACTGTAGCAGCCGCAAGGCCGAACAGGAACTCGGCTACAAGGCTGTAACCCTCGAAGAGATGGTGCGCGACTGCACGACCTGGATGCGCAGCGCAGGCCTACTGTAGATCCGCGGCACGATTAGTGCTTTACGGAATCCGTATACGCGCTGAGCGTATCGAGGCGATTGCGATCTTCACGCGGTCGCCAGTTGTCGGGCAGGCTGTCGCGGACTTCCTTGCGCTTGGCGAGCAGGCGCGCACGGTGCTTGTCGTCAAGATTCGGCAAACGCAGACCGGCATCGAGCTGGGCGAGGGCGTTGCCGGAGTCGCCGCGCAGATACAGGAAACTCGCCATCTGGTACGAGGCTTCGACGAGGTTTCCGCTTTCGCGCGCTGCCTGGGCGAGCAGGTTGTAGGTCTGGATCTGCGTGCCGAGCGTCTGCTCATGGGACAGCAGCACCTGGCGTGCTTCATCGGGTCTGCCGGTGGTCATCAGGCCTTCGGCATAACTGAGGATGGCGGGTGCGTAGCGCGGATTGCGACGGATCATCTGCTGCAGCAGCGCGAGTCCCTTTTCCTCTTCGCCATTGCGCATCTGCAAGCGACCCTGCAGCAGGCTGATGTTGACCTGATTCGGCATGCGCTCGACCAGAGGCTTGAGCGCTTCGATCGCGCGCGCATACTGGCCGAGCTCGTAGAGTGCGAGTGCCAGGCCGTATTGGCTCTCATCGAGATCGCGTTCAAGCTTGAGATTGCCGCTGTACTGTTCGACGGCAACACTCGGACGCTCGGCGGACAACACGCGCGCACGCGCACGCATCAAGGCAAATTCCGGGGGATCCTGGTGCTGCACCTTGGGCATTTCCGCAGCGCGAGTCGTGGCCTCGGCGACACGGTTGGTGCTCAGCGGATGCGTGCGCAGGATTTCCGGCAGGCCACTGCCATACAGGCGCGACTGCTGCTCAAGTTTCTGGAAAAAGCTCGCCATCGCCTTGGGATCGAAGTTGGCTTTCGCCATGGTCTGGATGCCGATGCGATCGGCTTCCTGTTCATGCGCGCGGGTGTAGTTGACCTGGCGCTGATAGCTCATGGCCTGACCGACCGAGAGTGCACCGATGATCACGTCGGGATCGGCAGATCCGGCAATGATCGCGGCGATGACGGCGAGCCAGGTAGCGACATTGGCGATTTCCGAATCTTCACCAGTACGCGCGATGTGGCGCTGGGTGACGTGCGCCAGTTCATGGCCCATGACGCCGGCCACTTCGCTTTCGTTGTCTGCGGCGAGCAGCAGGCCGGCGTTGAAGCCGATGTAGCCGCCAGGCAGGGCAAAGGCGTTGATGCGCGGGTCGGCGACCATGAAAAACGTCAGCGCCGGCGGCTGCGTTGCGCTGTTCGCGGCGAGCCTCCAGCCGATCGTCGAGATGTAGTCGGTCAGCTCGGGATCTTCGAGCAGGTAGCCCGCACCGTAGAGCTGCGCCATCACGCGCTGGCCGAGCTGGCGTTCCTGCAGCGGCGACAGGGTGTTGTCGGCGGGCTCGCCGATCTGCGGCAGATCCAGATTGCTCGGCGATGAAGCCATCGCGCCGGAGATGACGCACAGCGCAGTTGCGACAGCAATGGCAATTCTGGACATGGACGGTTCTGGAGGGTTTGGCAGCGAGTTCAGTACTTAGTGCGGCTTCCGGCGCAAAGGTTCGTCAGCTGCGCTGTGGATGCCAGGTGCCGAGCGACTGCCCCATGCGCACCGCCTGACCCGGCTGCAGGCTGGCGTCCCAGTCGACCGCACCGGCGGGCAGCAGCAGGATGATCGTCGAGCCCATGTTGAAGCGGCCCATCTCGTCGCCGCGCTGCAGCTTGCGCGGCTGCATCGGCTCATAGAACGAGGGCTCGCCACGCGTGTGCGGCGGACTGATCTGGCCCGCCCAGATGGTCTCCATTGAGCCGACGAACAGGGCGCCGACCATGGTCAGGCCGACCAGGCCGGCATCGGTGTTGAACAGCGTATTGACGCGTTCGTTGCGCGCAAACAGATTCGGCATGGCGCGCGCGGTCGCTGCGTTGACACTGAACAGGCGACCGGGCACATAGGACCAGCCACGCAGCGTGCCGTTGAGCGGCATGTGGATGCGGTGATAGTTGTACGGCGCCAGATAGATCGTGCAGAAGCGGCCGTTGAGGAACGCCTCGGCCGTTTCGGTATCGCCGCCGAGCAGCTCGACGACCGAGTACGTGTGGCCCTTGGCCTGGAAGATCTGGCCTTCGCGAATCTCGCCGAACTGGCTGATCGTGCCGTCAACCGGGCTGGCGACGGCGCGCGGGTCGGACGGCAGGGGCCGTGCACCTGGCCTGAGCGCACGGGTGAAGAAGTGATTGAAACTGTCGTAGAACTCCGGCGCGCTGTACTCGGCTTCGCTGAGGTCGATCGTGAACCCGCGCAGGAACAGCTTGATCAGCAGGTTCTTGAAAGTCTCATTGCGAATCTGCGTGAGGCGATACACCTGCAGTGACAGCCAGCGCGTCGGCAGGATGCGCTGCAACGCCGCGAACATGCGGTCGGCAGAGCTGGCTTCGGTGATTTCTTGAGCCATGGCAGGTTCTTCAGGAAGGATTGCGAATCTGGAACTCGACGCTGAGCGGGTGCTCGCCGCAGCGGAGGACCAGGATGGTGGTATCGCCGATGGCGAGCAATCGTTGCGGACGAAACAGCATGAGATGAAAGCTGCCCGGCGCAAACGCCGCCTCCTTGCCTGCAGGCACTTCGAGAATCTGATCGCGCAGCATGCGCGACTCGCCGTTCTCGACAACGGTGCGATGAATTTCCGCCGCACCAAAATCTGTGCCCGAAACACCGTCGCAGCGTATCGGTTTGTCGCCGCGATTGCGCAAGGTCGCATATCCCGCCATCACGGGAACGCCGGGCGGTGCGGCGCGCACCCAGGCCTGTTCGGCAGACAGCATCGGTTCGTCGGGTGCGGGTTTGCAGGCGATCAGTCCCAGCGCAATCAGCGCGGTGCTCAGGAAGCCGGCCTGTCGTTCGTGCTTCATGGTGTCTGCAACAGTGATTTCAGGTCCTTGACCAGTGCATCGACCTGCAAGGGCGGGGTGAAGTAGCCGGCGAGCTGGCCTTGCGGGTTGAGCAGAATCAGCGCGGAGGAGTGATCCATCGTGTAGTTGCCTTCAACATCGCCCGGCACCTTGATGTAGGCGACGCCCAGCGCCGCGGCGAGCTGCTGCAGGCCGGGCTCGGCTGTGGTCACGGCCTTGAAGTCGGGGCTGAAGAAGCTCACATAGCGTTGCAGCACTTCCGGGGTGTCGCGCTGCGGATCAATCGAGAACAGCACGACCTGCAGGCGCGCGGCCTGCTCGCCGAGCTGTGCCTGCACGGTCTTGAGCAGGCCCAGCGTGGTCGGGCAGACGTCCGGGCAATAGGTGAAGCCGGGGAACATCAGGGTCCAGTGGCCAAGCAGGTTGGCCGGCGTGAAGTCCTGCCCCTTTTCGTCGGTCAGGGCGAAGGCGGGTAGCGTACGGGGCTTCTGCAGCAGGGTTCCAGAGCCGATGCTGGCGCCTCCGCCATTGCCTGCGCCGCTGAAGTACACGGCGGCCAGAACGCCGCCCATCAGGGCCAGCGCACCGAGCAGGACCGCCAGCGCGGACTTGTTAGCAGGATTTGTTGTCGCCACAGGGAAATCTCGGGGGAGGTGGGTCTTTTGGGTTTGGCGCGACCACGGGCCGCACCGCATAATGCGCGCCCATTATTTCACAGGCAGCAGGGGCACCACCCCAACATGAGCAGGCTGGACGACACGCAGACCCTTGCGACAGTGCGCGATCTCGTGCGTTGGGGTGCAAGCCGTTTCCGCGAGGCCGGCCTGCAATTCGGTCACGGTACCGAAAATGCCCTCGACGATGCCTATTACATCGTCCTGCAGAGCCTGCACCTGCCGTTCGATCTGCCGACGCTGTATCTCGAAGCCAGCGTCACTGCGTCCGAACGTGCCGCGGTCGTCAAACTGCTGAAGGCGCGCATCACGACGCGCAAACCAGCGGCCTATCTGCTGGGAATCGCACAATTTGCCGGCCTCGAATTCGATGTCGATGAGCGCGTGTTGGTGCCGCGTTCGCCGATCGGCGAGCTGATTGGCCGCGAATTCCAGCCGTGGCTACAGCAGGCGCCGGAGCGGATCCTGGATCTTTGCGCCGGCAGCGGTTGCATCGGCATCGCCAGCGCATTGGCATTCCCGGATGCGCAGGTCGATCTTGCCGAAATCAGCGCAGGAGCGCTGGCAGTGTGCCGCAAGAACATCAAGCGTCATGCCGTCGCCGACCGCGTGACGGCCTACAAGTCCGACGTGTTCTCGGGCCTGGGCGATGCGCGCTACGACCTGATCGTCGCCAATCCGCCGTATGTGCCAACCACCGAATGGAAGGGGCTGCAGCCCGAGTACATGCACGAGCCGAAGATGGCGCTTGAGGCCGGGGCCGATGGCATGGATGTCGTCGCGCGCATCCTCGATGAAGCCGCGGCCCGACTGAACGCCGGTGGATGCCTGATCTGCGAAGTCGGCGGCTATGTCGACGAATTTGAAGCACGCTGGCCGCGGCTGCCGGTGACCTGGATCGACTTCGAGCGCGGCGGAGACGGCGTGTTCGTCATCGCGCGCGACGCCCTGCCTGGAGCCCACTGATGTCCGGCAATACCCTCGGCACCCTGTTCACCGTCACCAGCTTTGGTGAAAGCCATGGCGCGGCGATCGGCTGCGTTGTCGACGGTTGCCCGCCGGGGCTGGCGCTGACCGAGGCCGATATCCAGATCGATCTGGATCGGCGCAAGCCGGGTACGTCGAAGTACGTGACCCAGCGCAAGGAAGCCGATCAGGTCGAGATTCTGTCCGGCGTGTTCGAAGGCAAGACCACCGGCACGCCGATCGCGCTGCTGATTCGCAATACCGATCAGCGTTCGTACGACTACGAGAAGATCAAACAGGTGTTCCGGCCGAATCACGCCGACTACGCCTACGTGCAGAAGTACGGCGTGCGCGACCATCGTGGCGGCGGGCGCTCCAGCGCGCGCGAAACCGCGGTGCGCGTCGCCGCCGGCGCGATCGCGCGCAAGTATCTGCGTGAGCGTCTCGGCGTCGAGATTCGCGGCTGTCTCGAACAGATGGGATCGATCACCGTTGCGCGCAGGGAC
>CAZDPA010000160.1:0-9087 GCA_964507195.1 uncultured Salinisphaerales bacterium
CGGGATTTGCGGCCATGCGGCGTTGCGCCCTCCTCGTTTGGAACCACCAAACTCGGTCGGTCGCGCCTTGCCTGGCCGCAAATCCCGTGGCATCTCAGCGACCGCCATAGCGTTAACAGGCCCTAATCCCGCAAACAGAAACGGCCCGGGTGCCTGCGCACCCGAGCCGTCTGAAGCCTTGAAGCGGGTCGCCTAGAAGTTGTAGCGCAGGCCAGCTTCAAACCGATCGTCGTCGCCGCCCTGCAATGCGGCCTGCAGGTCGATGCGCGGCGCGATGCGGTACAGGCCACCGAGGCGCAGCGAGGTGAAGCCTTCATCGAAGATGTCGATGTGGCGGATTTCCGGCGTCAGCTCGAAGGCCTTGGCGAACGACCAGCGCACGCCACCACGCAGGCCAAAGCCGGTGTCGTCGTCGTTGGGGACATCGATCATCTCGACCGTTGCGCCAGCGAACCAGTCGAGGCTGCGGTCGATCGGTGCGTGATAGATCGCGCCGGCGCTGAGCTGCTCGAAGTCGCCGGTATCCGCGTATTCACCGATCAGCGCGATGGACGGCGCAACCGCGCCGGAACCGGCAATGCGAAAGCCGGAGTCGTCCGCGGCGTCATTGTCCAGGCTGACATAGCCGCCTTCGACATAGGTGTAGTTGTGTGCATTGGCCGCGAGCGGCAGGGCCAGCAGGCTGCTGGCTGCAAGTGCGAAAGACGGAATCAGACGTGCGTTCATGGTTCTCTTTGCTTTGGTGGGACACCCAAGGTGCGTGGCATAGCGTGGATGCATGATGCTTTATGCCCGGTGAACATGGGCAAACGCAACACCTGGAACGGATTTTGACCACGCAGATGGCACATAAAGTGCTCGGCTTGGGCATAATCCCGCTCCCTCACGACTCGCACACCCATGGCACGCAATCTTCTAGTCCGCCAATCCAAGATCCACGGCAACGGCGTTTTCGCCGCCCGCGACCTCCCCAAGGGTCTGCGCCTCATCCAGTACCGCGGCGCGCTGCGCCGGCATGAAGAGATCGACCAGTGCTATGGCGGTGACAGCGAGAGCGGCCACACCTTCCTGTTCACGCTCAACGAAGACTGGGTCATCGACGCCAATGTCGACGGCAATTCGGCGCGCTGGCTCAACCACAGCTGCGTACCGAACTGCGAAGCCATCCACTACGAGGACGACGCCGATCGCAGCAAGGACAAGGTCTACATCGAAACCGTGCGCGCGATCCGCGAAGGTGAAGAGCTGACCTATGACTACGGCATCACCCTCGATGAAGCGCACACGGCGCGCATGAAGAAGATCTGGGCCTGCCGCTGCGGCCACAGGAAATGCACGGGGACGATGCTCACACCCAAGAGCAAGGGCAAAGCGAAGTAAGGCCTGGCATACCCCGGTCTCGGCCGGGGTGATCAGTCCCTGGCGATCAGCGGCAGGCTGAAACGTTCCGGCTTGCGCGGCTTCACGTGACGATAGAAGTCGGCCATGCGCTGCAGGTCCGCTTCAAAATCACCGCTGACCTCAATCGTCGGGCCGAAGCCGACGCGCTTGCTCGCATAGTCCATGAAGCCGAGCGAGATCGGCACATTCGCCGCCTGCGCCATGCGATAGAAACCACTCTTCCACTGATCGGTGCGCGAGCGTGTGCCTTCCGGCGCGATCACCAGCACCAGTTCTGCCCGCGCGCGGAACTGGTTGGCGACTTGCTCGACCATGCCGCCGGACTGGCGGCGGTCGATGCCGATGCCGCCCATCCAGCGCAGCATCGGACCCCAGAATCCGTTGAACAGCGTGTGCTTGCCGATCCAGTGCAGATCGAAGCCCATTGCGAAGGTCGCGATCAGGAACAGCAGACCGTCCAGGTTCGAGGTATGCGGCGCCGCAGAGACAATGAAATGCGACGCATCCGGCGGATTGCCGACGACGCGCCAGCCGAACAGGCGCAGCAAGCCGCGACCCAGCGCGCGTGTGAACGCATTGCCGCGGCGCGGAACACATGCGCCGAGTTCAGGAAAGCGGTCAGGCAGCGGATCTGCAGCAGCTCGGTCGGTCAAGGCTAGACGCGGGTTCAAAAAGGTGCGCGAGTTTACCGGTCGCGTCCGCAGTCCGCGCTAGTAGAGTCAGCTCGTACCCTGCCCCTGCTGCAGCGCGCGGAGCGCACGCCACTCGATCAGCGCGCCGATCAGCTCTGTCGCTACAAACAGCCACAGCACCGCCGGCGCGCCGACGATCAGCAGGAAGTAGACCAGCAGCGCCGCGACGGCGCAGCGCCCGCCGATGTCGAACTGCGTCAGCGGCAGCAATTGCGGGTGGCGCGCGCGGCAGCCGTTCCACAGCACCGCGAGCACACCGGCCAATGCGATGAATACCGACGCCACGACCGGGATCGGCATCACCGAACCCAGCGGGCCACTCATGCCCAGATTCGTGAACAGCCAGGCCGCGTAGTAATCGCCGAGCACAGGAACCGCCATCGGTGCCGTCGCCAGTAGATCGAAGGTCGCGACAATGCGTATCCATTGCAGCGCAGTGGCCTTGTTCATTGCGCCCCCTGTTCAGACGCCGAGCACTTCGGCGTCGAGCCCATAGCCCACGCCATAGACACTGCGGATCGGGTCCTTGTCGTCGAG
Organism: uncultured Salinisphaerales bacterium; assembly: GCA_964507195.1. GTDB lineage: Bacteria > Pseudomonadota > Gammaproteobacteria > Nevskiales > Nevskiaceae > Solimonas. Next base: position 2,631 of record CAZDPA010000160.1, read on the forward strand.
TTGATCGCGCAGCTTGCGCCGCAGATTCTTGACATGACCGTCGATGTTGCGCTCGTAGCCCGAGAAATCCGTACCGCGCGCACGTTCCAGCAACTGCCCGCGCGACCAGACGCGGCGTGGCTGCTCAAGCATCGTCGCGAGCAGGCGAAACTCGATCGGCGTCAGGTTCAGCAACTCGCCGTTGACGCGCACGCTGTGGCCATTCGGATCGAGCTCCAGCGGCCCGATGCGCAGGACCTGATTGGCCATGATCTGCGGATGCAGACGCCGCAGGATGCCGCGCGCACGCGCAACAATCTCGCGCGGACTGAACGGCTTGCAGACGTAGTCGTCGGCGCCGAGCTCCAGCCCAAGCAGGCGGTCGACTTCCTCGACGCGCGCAGTGACGATCATGATTGCCGGATCCGGGCCCAGCGCGCGCAGTTCGCGACAAATGCTCAGACCGTCCTTGCCCGGCAGCTGGAGATCCAGCACCAGCAGATCCGCGGGCCGCAGCCTCAGCGTCTCCAGCACATGGTCGCCGCGATCAAGCACCTCGACCTCGAAGCCTGCATGCACGAAATAGTCGCGCAACACCGCGGCAATCTTGGTTTCATCCTCGACAATCAGGACACGTTGCGTCGTGAGTTGCGTCATGTGCTGGCGACCGGTAGTTCGACGTGAATGCCAAGGCGGCCGCTGGCAGCGAGGTGCGCGCTGATGCGGCCGCCCTGGGCCTCGATGATCGATCGGCAGATCGCCAGGCCGAGGCCGGCACCGCCATCATTGCGTGAGCGTGCGCTCTGCACACGGTAGAGCCGGTCGAACAGCCGCGGCAATGCATCGGCCGGCACACCGGGGCCATCATCTTCGATCCGCACACTGACCGTACTCGCATTGCCGATCACATTGACTGTCAGCGTTCCGGGGCGGGCGTGGCGCAGGACGTTCTCCAGCAGATTGCCGAAGACCTGACCGATGCGCTGCGTATCTGCACGCACTGCCGGTACGGCGTCGATGCGGCTCTGCACACTGAAGCCGGCCGCCCGCAGGCGCGGCTCGAATCGTGCCACGGCATCGCGCAACAGCGCCGACAGATCGATGTCTTCCATGGTCATGCGCAGACCGCCGGATTCAGCCAGAGACAGCAGATGCAGATCATCAATCAAGGCGCCCAGGCGCAGCACTTCCTGCTGCAGCGAGCGCACGGTGTCTGGCGTCGCGCTGCGCACGCCATCGAGCAGCGCTTCGAGTTCGCCGCGCAACACGGCAACCGGCGTACGCAACTCGTGTGCGATATCCGCCAGCCACTGGCGCTGCTGCGTGTCATAGCGCTGCAGCGCCTCGGCCAGGCGATTGAAATCATCGGCAAGCTGCCCGAGCTCGTCACGGCGCCTGACGTCCACGCGCGTCGCAAACTCGCGCCGCGTCAGCGCCGACGCACCGGCGGAAAGCCGCTGGATCGGACGCAGGATCAGCGCACTGCTGAGCGCGGCAAACACCGCTGCCAGGCTCAGGCTCAGCGCCGTGATACGCAACAGGCTGCTGACCTGACGCCGCGCAAAGCCGGCCTCCTCCGGCGTGACCCATGCGGGCAACGGCGGGCGCAGCAGATAGCCGACGACGCCACGCTCGGCTTCGATCGCGGTGCGCAGCGATTGTGCATCCTGCGGCGGCAGCGGTGCGCCGCCGATCCAGCGGCCATCGGCATCGAGCAGACTCAGCGGCGCACGCAGCCGCGTCCGCGGTGGTCGCCCTTCACGCCCCGGTCGCGGCGGACGCGCATCCAGGCGATAGCGGAACTCCGGCACGGCGAGCGCCGCGGCGCGCAGATCGGCGCGCTCGTCGTAGCGCTCGGCGATCCGCTCGGCGACATCCTCGAGACGCTGCCGTTCGCGCGCTTCGACATACGCCGCAAAGCTCATCGCGGTCTGATGGCGCGCCAGCAGCAACACGCCGGCGATCAGCGTCGCCGCGGCGAGCAGCTGGACCGCAAACAGCTTCCAGAACAGGGGAATGCGCATGGGCTCATTTTAGACAGGGCGCCCGACCACAGCGTCTCCGCAGGCTTTCTACACGAAGTCCCCATATTCGGGGTCTAGTCTGCAAGGCGTCCGGCAAAGCCCCCGCAATGCCCACCCCGAAGGAGATGTACAGATGAATACCCGCAAGATGATGACTGCCTTGATCGCCGGCCTCGCCCTCAGCACAACGGCTGTCTATGCCGCCAGCGATGAACCGGTCGCCGGTCCGGATCGCACGCATCGCGAACACATGCGCCATGGCCCGCGTCTTTCCGTCGAACGCGTCGCGATCGGCAATGCCCTGAGCGCCGAGCTCTCGACGCGCACCGGCAAGCCGGCAACCGAGATCAGTGCGATGCTCAAGGAGCAAGGCCCGCGCGAGACCGCTGAAGCGCTGGGCATCGACCGCGACACGATGAAGACCGCCATGCAGACCGCGCATCAGTCGGTGATCGAGAAGGCCGTCGCCGCCCAGCTGATCACGCCGGAGCAGGCGGTCGCGCTGACCGAAGCCCATGCCAAGCGCGCGGCGCACCGTAGCGAGCGCAAGCATCGCAACAAGGACGCCGAGCAGGCCCAGGACAGCGGCCTGTAAACGCACAGGCTGTCGACAGACCCCGGCTCCGGCCGGGGTTTTTCGTTGCCGGCCAGATGTGGGATGTGCTCACGCGTCGGCAGATTCTGAGCAGGATTTGACCACTCCGGAATGAGCCGGCCCGTTTGCTATCATCGCGCCCCTCGCGCTGCCACGCCGCCGCGCGCTCCCACGCAAACACCCGAACGCTCATGTGGTTCAAGAATCTGACTGTCTATCGCCTGCCGCCGGGCTGGACCCGCACACCGGCGGAACTCGAAGCAACGCTGACTGAATTCCCGCTGCAGGCCTGCATCGGCCTGACCCTGAAGACCAGTGGCTGGGTGCCGGTGAATGATGCCGGACAGTTCGCCTACGGCCAGGGCAAGCAGGTGCTGATCTGCATGGGCGCAGAGGAAAAGCTGCTGCCCGGCGCGGTAGTCAACCAGACCGCCGCAGAACGCATCCAGAAGCTGGAGAACGACAAGGGCTTCAAGCTCGGCCGCAAGGCCAGGCGCGAGATCAAGGATCAGGTTGCGGTTGAACTCACGCCGCGCGCGTTCTCGCGCCGGCGCGAAACCCGTGGCTGGTTCGACTTCGAGAACGGCTGGCTGGTCGTCGACACCAGTTCGCCGAATCGCGCCGACGATTTCACCCAGACGCTGCGCAATGCACTCGGCGAACTGCCGGCAACACCCCTGCAGTCCGAGCCGTCGATGAGCGCGCTGATGACGCAGTGGCTTAGCGCGAAGCAGGGCCCTGGCGAGTTCGATCTCGACGACGAGTGCGAACTGACCGGCACCGATGAACTCAAGGCCACGGTGCGCTACCTGCGCCACGCGCTCGACGGCAAGGACATCGCCGGCCATCTGTCGAACGGCAAGGTCGTGATGCGCCTCGCGCTGACCTACAAGCACCGCATCAGCTTCGTCGTCGACGACAAGGTGCAGATCCGCCGGCTGAAGTTCCTCGACATGGAAAAGGTCAAGGAAGAAAGCGACGGCCTCGCTGCCGAGCAGCAGTTCGAAATCGACTTCGCGCTGATGAGTGGCGAGTTCACCGAACTGCTGAAGGCTTTTTCCGAGGCGATCAACGCCGGTCGCTGATCGTCGCCGCGACGCTCAGTCGACCAGCACGCGGATATCCGAATCGGCCTTCACCAGGCCTTCAGAATTCGCGGTCTGGGCGCGCACGGTCGCATCGCCCTTCAGGCCCAGCGCTGTGACCTCGCCCGCGTCGTCGCCGACCGTGGTGACGGAGACCAGATCCGGATTCAGGCTCTCCCAGCTGAGGTCGCGTCGCACCGGGCGCTCCAGGCCGTCGGCGAACAGACCATACGCCTGCAGCTGCAGCGTCTCCGGAAACAGCAGCTCCCCGCGATCCGGGCTCAGGCGCAGACTCTGAATCTCGGTACTGCTGAACACATAGCTGCGCGTCAATGCTTCGAGATCCAGCGGTGCGTACCTGATCAGGAACTGTGAGGCCTTGTCGGCTACCTGACCATTGACGGTCAGGTACTCGCCGACCGAGACCGTGGCGTAGTCGGCGTCGCCAAGCACCTGCTCGATCTCGATCTGCGCCGACAGGTTCTGCGGATCGGCCTGCGGATCGGCAAAGACACCTTCGACCCGAATCTGATCGGTGTAACCCAGCGGCACCGGCAGGTCGGTCGGCTGCTCGTAGCTGAGGCGCAGCGCACTGATCTGATCGAGCGCAAGGTTCAGTGATGCGCTGCGATCGCAGGTATACACCTGCGCTTCGAGCACGAAGGGCTTGTCGAGCGGATCGCTGAGTGCCTGCACGGTCGACGCCGCGGTCAGCGAAGCCGGCGCATCAGCCGTCGGCAAGCGCCAGATCGCGGCGTCGGTGAGATCCTCGGGCAGATCGCCGTCGGCAAACACCACTTCGAGCTTGAACGCCTGTTGCGATCCCGGCGTCATGTAGCGCAATGACGGCGTGATCTCCAGCGCGGCAATCGGATCGGCGGTCACGCCGAACTCCGCGGAGAAACCGATGTAGTCGGCGCGGATCGTCGCCGTCCCGGCGCTGCGCGCGATCACCGTGCCTGCCGGAAACGTCGTGTCGGATCCCGGCTCCGCTTCGATCTCGCCGTTGCTGACGTCGATGACACCGGGATTGCTCGACGACCATATGACGCGGGTCGTGACATCGCCTTCGACCGTCGAGTTGCCCTCGAAGGTTGCCGTTGCCGCAAGCTGGAACGCCGCGCACTCGTAGGTCTTGACGATATCCGTCACCGTCCCGTAGCTGATCTTGATGCCGGTCGGCGCCGAGCCTTCACCGACATCCAGATCGCAGGCGCAGAGGATCAGGCTCAGCGCAACCGCGCCGAGCCTGCGCAGGTCACGCATCTTCATTGCGGAAACAGCAGCACGCGATGATTGTTGCGATCGGTGACATACAGCACGCCGTTATAGATGAAGGCACCGCTGGCGCCGCTCAGCGTCGCATTGCTCGGCGTGTCATCCACCTCGCCATCCTGATCATCGTCATTCGCGGTCGCGGCGGCAAAATCGATCTGCCCGAACACGGCGCTCGCAGCAGGGCCGTTGGCGATCGGGAAAGAGTCGAATTCCAGCACGCGATTGTTGCCGGAATCCGCGACGTAGATCCGCGTGCCGTTGGCGCTGACGCCGAACGGCGTGCGCAGGCTCGAAGATGCGGTGCCGGCGCTGGAGCGGCTGAAGCCGGACTGCCCCATCACATAGTCCGCTTCGGCGCCGGAATCCTGTGGGAACAACGCCCAGTACAGCACGCGATGGTTGCCAGAATCCGCCACCAGCAGACGGAAGCCATCGCTCCATACGGAGGCCGGGCGGTTCATCTCGTCGGCTTCGTCATCGTCGATGCGCGACACGAAGTCCTGCTGGCCGAGCACGATATCCGCCGCAGTGCCATTGGCGGTCGGCACGCGGTTCCAGACCAGCACGCGGTTGTTGTTCTGATCCGCAACCAGCAGACGGCCATTGGCGACGACCGCCGAAGTCGGAAACGCGAGCTGCGTGTTCGAGGTTCCCGAACCGCCGCTCGTGAAGCTGGTCTGGCCGACGACGACATCCGGCAACGCAGCGGAGCTGCCCGGCACGCTGTTCCAGATCAGCACGCGGTTGTTGCCGGAATCGGCGATCACAAGCCGCCCTTCGCCGATGAAGACCGAGGCCGGCAAGGCGAGACGGCTGCGCGTCGTCGCGCCGACATTCGCCGAGAAATCGGCCTGGCCCAGAACCAGATCGGCGGGCGCACCATCGGTCAGCGGAATCTCGCTGTAGCCGAGCACGCGATTGTTGGCCGTGTCGGCGATGAACAGGCGCGTGCCGTCGGTCGCGACATTGCCGAGCGGCTGAGCCAGTGTCGCCTGTCCCGTCGCACTGCCCTGATTCGGATCGCCGCCGAGGAAATCCGCCTGACCGACGACGCCGAAGGCCTCGATCAGTTCGTCTTCATCTTCGCCGTCACCGCTGCCACTGCTGCAGGCTGCACACAACGCGACGACGGCGAGCAGCAGCGCGGGGGTGCGCCACCGGGAATACGACTGGGCCGATGCAAGCATGTAGAAACTCCGAGGATGCAAGAGCCGCGGAGCTTGGCCGGCGCAGGCCATTGGTGTCTGAATCGAGTTGTTTCGAGCTGTATCCGCCAGCGGAGTCAGACGCCCGGTTCGCACATCAGCGGCAGGCGCAGCACGACACAGAATCCGCGGCCGTCGGCGCCGCGACGCCGCTCGAGTTGACCGCCGTGCATCGTCACCACGCGCTGCACGATCGCCAGGCCCAGGCCGCAGCCCCCCGGAGTGCGCGCGCTGCTGCCGCGCGAGAACGGCTTGCGCAGCAGATCCCAGGCGCCGTCGGCGATACCGGCG
>CAZDPA010000161.1:0-8984 GCA_964507195.1 uncultured Salinisphaerales bacterium
CCCGCAGGCGGGGAGAGGGAATCTTCTTAAAAACCGCCTTATGCCGAGCCCGGCGGGGTCCGCACCACCATGATCCGCGGCTCGGTCAGGTGCTCGATCGCCCAGGCAATGCCTTCACGACCAAAGCCTGAAGACTTCACGCCGCCATAGGGCATGTGATCGACGCGGAAGCTCGGCACGTCGCCGATCACGACACCACCAACCTCAAGCCGATCCCAGGCGCGTCGCGCCTTGTGCATGTCGCGGGTGAAGATGCCGGCCTGCAGGCCGAACTCGCTGTCGTTGACCTCATCCAGCGCCGCTTCGAAATCGGTGAAGCGACTGAGGATCGCAACGGGGCCGAAGGCCTCGGCGCGGAACAGCTCGTTCTTGCGTGGCACGTTCTCCAGCAGCGCCGGTGTCAGCATTGCGCCATGGCGAACACCACCACACAACAGCTTTGCACCTGAGGCCTGGGCCGACTGTATCCAACCCTCAATTCGCTTGGCTTCCTTCTCGGAAATCACCGGGCCGATGAACGTCGCCTCGTCGCGCGGATCGCCGCACTTGAGCGCGAGCGTCGCCGTGACCAGGCGCTCTTTCAGCACGTCGTAAATCGAGTCGTGGGCGATGATGCGCTGGACGCTGATGCAGGACTGGCCGGACTGATAGAACGCGCCGAAGACCAGGCGCTGGATCACATCGTCCAGATCAGCATCGGCATCGACGATGCACGCGGCGTTTCCGCCGAGTTCCAGAATCACCGACTTCTTGCCCGCACGGTTCTTCATGTCCCAGCCGACCGGCGGCGAGCCCGTGAACGACAGCACCTTGATGCGTGGATCGGTGACCAGCGCATCGGCATCGCCGGAGGCACACGGCAGGATAGAGAACGCACCCTCGGGCAGATCGGTTTCGGCGAGCACTTCGCCGATCACCAGCGCACCGATCGGTGTCGCGCTCGCCGGCTTCAGTACAAACGGACAACCGGCGGCAATCGCCGGGGCGATCTTGTGCGCGGCAAGATTCAGCGGAAAGTTGAACGGACTGATGAACGCCACCGGCCCGACCGGCACGCGCTTGATCACCGACCAGTAGCCCCTGGCACGCGCGCTGATGTCGAGCGGCAGATACTCGCCGGTCTGGCGTACCGCCTCTCCGGCAGCGTACTTGAAGGTGTCGATCAGGCGCGTGACTTCGCCGCGCGAGTCCTTGATCGGCTTGCCGGCCTCGATGCACAGCGCCTGCGCAAGCTCCTCGGCGCGCTGCTGGAAGCGCATCACGCAATGTTCGAGCACGGCCTGGCGCGCATAGGCTGGAAACTCGGCCATCGCGCGCGCCGCCTGCGCTGCCTTGGCTATCGCGGCATCGATCAGCTCGCGATCCGCCAGCGAAACCTGGGTCGCGACCTGGCCCGAGTACTTGTCCGTCACCGCCAGATCGCGTCCGGTGGTCAGCGGGCGATTGGCGAAGTACAGCGGATAGTGGGGCTTGAGCATGGCAACCTCGACGCGGTGAGTGCGAGCTAAGGAAACGTTGAGTAAATCCACTCGTCATTCCCGCGAAAGCGGGAATCCACGGAATACACAGCAGCGCTCTCCGCTCTGGATTCCCGCTTTCGCGGGAATGACGACCTATTTAGGAGTGTCCTCTAGCTTTTTACCTGATTCGGCCAACTACTTCTTGCGCATCGCCTCCAGCAACGCGGCACCCAATGCCGACGGCGGTGCCGCAGCCGCTGGCGCCGGTCGCGTCTGTCGACGATCCGGCGGTCGGCGATCCCCTGCGGGTGAGCCAGATGGCGGCCGCGCCGTGCCGTCGTCCTTGCGCATCGACAGCGCGATGCGCTGGCGCTTGAGGTCAACGTCAACCACACGCACCTTGACGATGTCGCCGGCCTTGACCACCTCATGCGGATTCTTGATGAAGCGATCGGCGAGCTGCGAGACGTGCACCAGACCGTCCTGGTGCACGCCGATGTCGACGAAGGCACCGAACGCGGCGACATTGGTCACCGTGCCTTCGAGCATCATGCCCGGCTTGAGGTCGACGACTTCGTTGACGCCATCGGCAAACGTCGCAGTGCGGAACTCCGGACGCGGATCGCGGCCCGGCTTTTCGAGTTCGGCGAGGATGTCGCGCACCGTCGGCAGACCGAACTTGTCGTCGACGAACTGCTTTGCATCGAGCTTCTTCAGCGCCGAGCTGTCGGCCATCAGCGCGCGCAGATCGCGGCCGCAGGCCTTGACGATCTTCTCCGCCAGACCATACGCCTCGGGATGGACGGACGAGGCGTCGAGTGGCTCATCGCCATTCGGGATGCGCAGGAAGCCCGCGCACTGCTCGAAGGTCTTGGGACCGAGGCGACTGACCTCGAGCAACTGCTTGCGCGTACGGAACGCGCCGTTGCGGTCGCGGTGCACGATGATCGACTCCGCCAGCGAACTGCCGACGCCGGACACGCGCGCCAGCAGCGGCGCCGATGCGGTGTTGATGTCGACACCGACCGCGTTGACGGCATCCTCGACGACCGTATCGAGCATGCGCGCGAGTCGGTACTGATCGACGTCATGCTGATACTGGCCGACGCCGATCGACTTCGGATCGATTTTCACCAGCTCGGCCAGGGGATCCTGCAGGCGCCGGGCAATCGACACCGCACCGCGCAGCGACACATCGAGATCCGGGAACTCCTTCGCCGCCGTTTCCGACGCCGAATACACCGAAGCGCCGGCCTCGCTGACAATGACCTTGGTCGGCCGCGGTTCGGCGAGCAGCGGCAGCAGTTCACCCACCATCTTCTCGGTTTCGCGGCTGGCGGTACCGTTGCCGATCGCGATCAGGTCGACCTTGTGCTTGGCGATCAGGCGCGCAATCTCGGCCTGGGCGCCGCGCAGGTCATTGCGCGGCTGGAACGGATAGACCGTCGAGGTGTCGAGCAGGCGGCCTGTGCCATCGACGACCGCGACTTTCACGCCGGTACGGATACCCGGATCGAGACCGATCGTCGTCCGTGAGCCCGCCGGTGCGGCGAGCAGCAGGTCTTTCAGATTGCGTGCGAAAACCTGGATCGCTTCTTCTTCGGCACGCTGACGCATCTCGAGCATCAGGTCGACGCTCATCGTCGTCTGCAGCTTGACGCGCCAGCACCAGCGCGCCACGTCCATCAGCCAGGCATCGGCGACGACGCCATCGGCGCGGATGTCGTGCGCCTCGGCAACCATGCGCTCGACCGGCTTGTAAGGCGACGGATCTTCGGCATCGACTTCAATCTCAAGGCTCAGCACGCCTTCGTTGCGCCCGCGCATCATCGCCAGCGCGCGATGCCCGGCAACGTTGCCCCAGCGCTCGGTGTGCGCGAAGTAGTCGGAGAACTTGGCGCCGGCCTCCTGCTGACCTTCGACGACGGTCGCCTTGATCTGCGAACGCTCGCGCATGTAGGTGCGCAGGCGACCCAGCAGGTCGGCGTTCTCGGCAAACTGTTCGGTGAGGATGTCGCGCACGCCTTCGAGCGCGGTCTTGGCATCGGCGACCTGTTCGTTGACGTAGGCCGCGGCGGCTTCGAGCGGAATCAGCGTGCGATCCGCCATCAGCGCATCGGCCAGCGGCTGCAGGCCCTTCTCGCGCGCAATCTCGGCGCGCGTGCGGCGCTTGGGCTTGTACGGCAGATAGAGATCTTCGAGTTCCGACTTGGTCGTGACGCCGAGCAGGCGCGCTTCGAGCTCTTCGGTCAGCTTGTCCTGGCTGCGGATCGATTCGATCACGGTCGCACGACGCTCTTCGAGCTCGCGCAGGTAGACGAGGCGCTCTTCGAGCTTGCGCAGCTGGGTATCGTCGAGGCCGTTGGTGACTTCCTTGCGATAGCGCGCGATGAACGGCACCGTCGCGCCCTCATCAAGCAGTTCCACCGCCGCCTGCACCTGGCGCGGCTGCGCGCCGATCTCGTCGGCGATGGTCTGGGCTATCAATACGGCGGTACGGGCTGGCGTCATGCGCGGAAGCGGTCAGGATTCTCGGGAGGCCGGCGACCATACCCTGACGCCCGGACGCCCACAATCTGGCGTCGCTGCGCCAAATGTGGTTGGCACAGCAGGCGTGAGCAATCTCGCAGTTTGCGGAGGACAGATCGCAGACTATATGCCGGCAGCGCGCGCTAGGTTGATTGGGCATACTGCGACGGGACTTCAGAAAGGGGGCTGAACGCCATGACCTATGCCGTACTGCTGTTGATCTACCGGGTCTGGCTGGGCGTGGGGGTGTTGCTGATCCTGTGCAGCATTTCCAGTGCGCTGTTCTCGCGCGACCGCGCCAACCGCGGGCGCAACGCCCTGCGTGCCCTGCCGATGGCCCTGCTCTGGCCGCTTGCCGTGCTGTCCAAGGAGGGGCGCCGCGCGCTCCGCAGTATTTTCCCTACGCAATGGTGAATCGCATGAAGAAGCTCATCCTGATTGCCGCACTGCCGTTGACGCTCAGCGCCTGCGGATTCGAAGTTGTCGATACCGGCCACCGTGGCGTCAAGACCACCTTCGGCGAGGTGGTCAGTGAATCGCTGCCGGAAGGCTTCTACACCTACAACCCGCTGACCAGCACCATCGTCGAGCTCGACACGCGCACGCAGCGGTGGCAGGACTCCACCGAGACCTACACCAAGGACGTGCAGCAGGCCAAGGTGGGTTTCGTCCTCAACTACGGCCTCGATTCCTCGGCCGCGCACATCATCTACAAGGAAGTCGGCTACGACTGGGCCGACAAGCTGGTGCCGCAGGTGGTCTACGGCTCGCTCAAGGAAGTCATCGGCAAGTGGGACGCGGTCGATCTGATCAGCAATCGCAACAAGGCCCAGGCCGAGGCAATGGGAGCCATCCTCAGCAACCTCAAGATCAAGCACATCTCGGTAACCAGTTTCGAGATCACCGATATCGCCTACTCGCGCGAGTTCGAGGTCGCGGTCGAAGCCAAGGTCGTTGCGCAGCAGAAGGCGATCGAGGAAAAGAACCGCACCGAGCAGATCCGCGAGCAGGCCGATCAGAAGCTGCTCAGCGCCAAGGCCGAAGCCGAGTCGATCAAGATCCGCGCGCAGGCACTGGAATCGAATCCGCGCCTCGTCGAATGGGAAGCCGTGCAGAAGTGGGACGGCAAGATGCCGCAGTACATGCTCGGTGGGGCGACGCCGTTTATTTCATTGCCGGCCGGGAAGTAGCTGGCTCCTCCCTCTCCCCTCGCGAGGGGAGAGGGCTGGGGTGAGAGGCCGGTTGGAGATGGCGCCTTGATCGAGCCCCTCTCACCCTAACCCTCTCCCCCAGTTCTGGGGGAGAGGGGACTACTTTGCGAAGAGCTCAGCCCGCCTTCGTCTGCTCCGCAGCAACCCACTGCTCAACACGCCGCTCAAGCAGATCCAGCGGCAGCGCGCCGCCGCCGAGCACGGCATCATGGAAGCCCTTGATGTCGAAGCGCGCACCGAGCTTGGCTTCAGCCTGCGCGCGCAGCGCCTGGATCTTGAGCATGCCGACTTTGTAGGCCGTGGCCTGCCCCGGCATGATCAGGTAGCGGCGCACTTCGGATTGAACGGCAGCCGCCGGAATCGAAGTGTTGGCGCCGAAGTACTCGATGCCCTGCTGCTCGGTCCAGCCCTTCGCATGCAGTCCGGTGTCGACAACCAGACGCACGGCACGCCACATCTCCGACGTCAGCCGGCCGTACTCGGAATACGGATCCTGGTAGGTGTTCGGCATCTGCTTGGCCAGCCACTCCGAATACAGTCCCCAACCCTCGGCGTAGGCGGTGAAACCTGCCTGGGTACGGAAGGTCGGAACGCCCTTCAGCTCTTGCGCAATCGAGAACTGCATGTGATGCCCGGGCAGGCCTTCGTGATAGGCGATCACCTCCAGCTCGGGGATAGGCATCGCGTTCATGTCGGACAGATGCGCGTAGTACACGCCCGGCCGTGAACCGTCCGGCGTTGCCGGAAAGTAGTGCTGCGCCGCACCGTCCTCTTCGCGGAATGCCTCGACGCGCTTGACGACCAGATCGGCCTTGGGCAGCAGGCCAAAGTAGTTCGGCAGCTCCTTCTTGATGTTGGCAATCGCGGCGGTCGCGGCATCGAGATACGCCTGTCTGCCCTCGTCCGTATTCGGGAACTTGAAGCGCTTGTCGGTCCTGATGAACTTGAAGAACGCCGGCAGATCACCCTTGAAACCCACCTTGTCCTTAAGGGCGATCATCTCGGCGCGGATGCGCGCGACCTCGCTGAGACCCTTCTGGTGAATCTCATCGGCGGTCATCGCCGTGGTGGTCTGCAGCGCCAGGCGGTACTTGTAGTAGGCCTCGCCGTCCGGTTGCGTGCTCACGCCCGACGCATTGACCGCGGCCTTGGGCATATCGGACTCGATGAAGGCAATCAGCTCCTCATAGGCCGGCTTGAACTGCTCTATCAGCGCAGCCTTCGCCTCATTCTTGAGCACGGTCGCGCGTTCGGCACTGATCAGCTTCTTCTCGGCCAGTGCGTCGATATCGGCCTGCACATCGGCCCAGATCGCCGAGTCCTCGCCCTTGCCGAACGGGGCGCCGGCAATGATCTTGCGCGACTGCTCGAGCACGCCCTCATGTGCGAAGCGCGGCGGGCGGATGCCCTGCTTTGCATAGTCCTGGGTCTGCGCCAGCAACTGCTTCATCGCGCGCGGCACCTGCCTGATGCGCGAGATGTAGGCCTGCGCGTCGGATTCGGTGTCGACACTGTGAAAGCTGATCAGGAAGGTCGGCAGGAACGACTGCATGCCGTTCATCTGATCGAAGATGTAGCCATTGCGCCGGTAGCGCGCCCCTTCTTCGGCCTGCGCGTATTGCTTCACCCAGATGTCATACGACGTCCTGGCCTCGTCCGACAGTGCGTCGTAGTCGAACTGCGCCTTCATCTGCTCGACGCTCGCCTTCTGCCAGGCCAGCTGCTTGTCGGCCGCCGCAATCGACAGGTCGTCGAGCTGATCGTATTGATCCTTGCGGCCGAGGAAGGTCAGCCCGATCGGACTGAACTGGAGCTGCTCCTCGTAGCGCGCCTCGAACCACTCGTTGATGCGCTGCGTTTCCGATACCGCGACCGGCACCGGAGCGTCCGCTGCAGGCACAACCGCCTTGCCCGTGCACGCCGTCAGCAGGCACGTGCCGATTGCCAGACCGGCCAGCAGCTTTGTTCGATCCGCTTTTCGCATCGCCGTTCTCCGCTTTCAATGAGTAGCGAGCCTAGCGCATTCCTGCCGCATTCTGAACGCTGAATGAAGCCGCGCAGTCGCCAGCGCTGCGAATCGGGGGGATACTATTGGCCTATCTGTGGTCATAGGCTCCATGCACAAATCCCTGCTATCCCTGCTGCTCGCCAGCGTTGTATTCAGTGTCGGCTGCAGCAACAAGTCCGAGTTCGTCAAGCTCAGCTCTTCGCCGGTCAGCGGCGAGGAAATGGATGCCAGCCGCACGCAGTACGAGGACGGTTATCTGCGCATCTTCGTCAGCTCCAACCTCGACGCCAACGGCCGCGCGATGGATTTCGGCGACGAGAAAGACCGCCCGGCGATGCTGCTGATCTCAGCGAAATTCGGCCGCGGCACCGTCGCCAGCTTCGCCGCCGATGCAGATCCGGAAATCCCGGTGCTGCTCTACGACATCCAGGCCGGCAAGACCATGACGTCTGTGGTCAACAACGCGTTGCTCAGCGAAGGCGTGCTCATCGATCCCGAGTCGCTGTCCAAATCACCGCACCTGCAGATCTTCGTGCGCGGCGTGCCGGGCGACAAGGCAAAGTGGGTGACGAACCTGCTCGAAGTCGCGACCGCCGAACCGGCGATCTCGATCGGCATGAGCCTGATCCCTGGTGCGTCCGTCGCCGCCGGCCTGTCGACCAAGCTCGGCGAGATGCTGTCCGACGAGATCCAGACGACGAAGAAGCCCTGGGAAGAAAAGACCCTGCTCGGCCTGCGCGCAGATCAGGGCCTGTTCTCGCTGGATGGCCGCCAGTTCATCGTGTTGCTGAACTCGACGACGATGGAATTGCAGGCACCGCCGCAGCTGTCGCGCTGCGATGTCAAGAAATCGCCCACCGGACTGTGCTCGCCCGACGGCAAGCCCTGGGCTCCGGTACAGGCCTACGTGCGCTTCGAACTGGATGTCACCGACTTCCGCTCGATCAAGGATTTCATCGGCGTCGCCGTGTCCTGCGAAGCCGACGAGCGCATCTGGAGCGAATACCGCGCCCTGCTCGCCTCCGGCAATCTCGCGCGCAAGCAACTCGAATACGAACGCCAGATCATGGCGCGCGGCGACCTGCTGCTGGCCGCGCGCCGTGCACAGGCCGACTACTCCGGCGCGCGCTACACCAGCCGCCTGCTGCAGCTCGCCCAGCAATACACGCTGCTGGCCACGCCCACAGATGCCTACTGGCGCGAGCACTTCATCGATCGCGCGCAACCACTCGATGCCTGCATCCGTTCGGTTGCAGTGCGCGGCCAGTCGCAGAACGCCACCATCTGGGAATCCGCAACGGCACTGTTCGCCGAGGCGCGCAGCTATCCGGCCTGGACCGCCGCGCTGGCAGGCAATGCCGATCCGGAACTGCCGGCGCTGCGTGACGCAGAATCAGCAATGCGTCGCCTCAGACAGCTGATGACGGTGGGCGACCTCCGCAACCTCGACACACAAAGTATCGAAAGCCTCAGCAATCTCGATCACCAGCTGACCGAAATGCTGCTGCCGAGCTACCAGCGCATGGCTGACAAGATCGAAGGGGAAAACGCAGCGCTCGACAGCAAACTCGCCACCCTCAACGGACTGGCCACGCAGACTGCGTGCCACGCATGTGCTGATCTGCTTAGAAAGAAAGGTGAAGAACTGAAGCAGGCTGCGCTCGCAGTGCCGGTCGGCGGCGTACCGGCAACTGAAGTTGCACCTGCAAGCGACATCGCCGCACCCGTCATCGAGCCCGCACCGGTCGAGACTGCTGTTCCGACACCCTAGCAACT
>CAZDPA010000162.1:0-256 GCA_964507195.1 uncultured Salinisphaerales bacterium
GATCCTCGACGTCGACACCAACGGTAGCGTTGATGCTGCCGAGGCCGTCCGCCTGTCCGCACGCATCCTGCGAGACCAGCTGTCGGTCTTTGTTGATCTTGAAGCTGAGGCCGCTCAGTCCGCCACCGTCCCCGGCAAGAAGGAGCTCTCACCGATCCTGTTCCGTCCGATCGACGATCTGGAACTCACGGTGCGTTCGGCCAACTGCCTCTAGGCAGAGAACATCTACTACATCGGCGATCTCGTGCAGCGCACG
>CAZDPA010000162.1:266-8944 GCA_964507195.1 uncultured Salinisphaerales bacterium
GATGAAGACTCCGAATCTCGGCAAGAAGTCGCTCAACGAAATCAAGGAATCGCTCAAGACCCATGAGCTCGAGCTTGGAATGAAGCTTGAGAACTGGTCTTCGCCCAAGGTTTCAGTCTAAAGCAGCGCCAAAGCGAATCATCAGGAAAGCTAAGTCATGCGTCATAAAATGTCAGGCCGTACGTTCGGCCGCACCAGTGCCCACCGCAAGCAGACCATGCAGGCGATCACGATCGCCCTGTTCAAGCATGAGCTGATCAAGACCACTCTGCCCAAGGCCAAGGAACTGCGCCGCATGGCCGAGCCGCTGATCACCCGCGCCAAGGATGATTCGGTCGCCAACCGCCGCCTTGCGTTTTCGCGCCTGCGTGATCGTGATGCGGTGCAGAAGCTGTTCAACGACCTCGGTCCGCGCTACAAGACCCATCCGGGTGGCTACCTGCGCATCCTGCGCTGCGGCTACCGCGCCGGTGACGATGCGCCGATGGCCTATGTCGAACTGGTCGACCGTCCGGCCAATGTTGCCGCCGTGGATGCGACCGAAGCGGCGGCTTGAAGCTGCACCGAAGCGAAAGTACCAGCAGTGAAAAGGGCGCCTTCGGCGCCCTTTTTCGTTTCCGGCGAATCGCTGACCGAAGGCCCGAACTGCTCCGGGCGCTTGCCTAACGGGCGAGCATGAAGCCGACCCCAACCCGTGTCGTGCTGTCATTGTAATCAGCCAGGCTTTCGCCATAACCATGCCAGACGTACACATTCCAGTAAGCATAATCGGCGAACGGCACGCTGTAGATCAGCTCAACCGCGCCCTTGCCGGTGGCCGGGTTGCCGCGCAGCATCAATGAGGCGAGGTGGCGCGAGTTGCCGAACAGCATCTGCTGCAGCCTGAGTTCGCCATAGCCGTAGTATTTGTAGATATCCGGGTTGTCGTCGCGCTTGGGATCATCTTCGGCGCGATTCTTGTCTTCGGGAATCCGATACCAGAGTTTGAGGTGAACGAGTTGGGTCGGACTCTCGTGGTAGACCGCGCCGACGATGCGGTTCCAGCTGCGCGAGGCCGGCAATTCCCTTCCATTGGATTCGTGGTCGAAGCCAGCATCGAAGCCGAGCCCCGGTACCGATGCGAATTCGGGCTTCCAGCGGTAGAAGAACTCGGGGCTGTAATTGGTTTCGCGGAACGGCCGCGAATTGTTGCCATCGTACAGCTGCCAGAACGACTTCTGGTTGTACGCGAAAAAGAAGTTGCGATTGAACAGCCGCTGCTTGAGGCTGATCTGGAACAGGACCTCGCTGTTCTCGCTGCTGTATTGCGGCGACCAGGTGATCGGCATCAGGTACAGCGGGCGATGGAACGACAGGCCGCGGGTTTCGCTGACCAGAGTGAAGGTGCCGGTCGTGCGGCGCAGGTTGTCGAAGACACTGCCCTGCTCGAGGTCGCTCACCGCCAGGCGGGCTTCGCTGCGCACCGGTGCCTGGGCGCTGGCAGTCGCAGGCGCCGGAGTATCTTCCGGATTCTGTGCCCAGGCCAGTGTCGGCAGCGTGAGCAGCAGCGTGATAACGAACCGGGCTGTTCCGCCGTCAGGACGGCAGCAGAGCATCGACATAGGGCTTCATGACGCGCTCGACGCGGCAGGCGCGTGCGTAGTGCCAGAGCTTGCGCATGTTGACGTCGCGCTCGGCCAGTGCGGAACGCAGCGCATCGACGGCAATGTGCGGGCCAATCTTGTTGCGGAACTTGAACAGATCGGCAAGGGTTTTTTCGAGGCTGTAGATATCGACCTTGACGTGATTGATCACGTGAGTTTCGATCCCTTCAGTAAACGCATCACCGCCGAGACGCGCAACGCGGATCTCGGGGAAGTCGACGCGAGGTTTGGCGGCGCGGCGTTCGATTGCAACGCTGACTTCTTCCATGTCGGCAGTCGTCAGGCCGTGGAATGCCAGCGCCGACTCCAGACAGATCACACCATTGGGTACGGCGCGCGCAACAATGGCGAGCGACAGATCGGACGACAGGCGCGAGCCCGCCGCGACATAGCTGCCGCGGCCGAGTTTCTTCAGCAGTCCTCGATCACAAAGCCGGCGCAGATACTCCGCCTGGATGCCGAAAGGGACGAGGTCCTTGGGCCGCAGAACTCCGTGCTTCTGCACCAGTTGTAAGATGCGCTCGGACTTGCTGTGTTCGTCCATAGTGTGAACAACCGCCGCAAGTTCAAATAACTGTTTATGTTTTGAAACGCGGTGATTGTCTTGTAAAGGGCAAACATCTTCAACAGATTTATCACATATATCCAGTAACAATATGTATTAATGAGCTTTTCTCGATGAGTGCATTTATTGGGATTCTGCCGTGCTGACCGCCGTCGCGCTGTTTCTGGCCGCGGCTGTCTTGTTCGTTCCGCTGTTCCAGCGGCTGAAAATGGGGGCGGTCCTCGGCTATCTCGCCGCAGGCATCGTGATTGGTCCTTCGGGTCTCGGCTTGATCGGCGAAGTCGAAGCGGTGATGCACTTCGCCGAGTTCGGCGTCGTGCTGCTGATGTTCATCATTGGGCTTGAGCTGCAGCCGAGTCGTCTGTGGACGCTGCGTCACATGGTGTTCGGACTGGGTGCCGCGCAGGTTTTGCTCAGTGGTGCGCTGCTGATGATCGCGACGATGCTGCTCGCGGTGAACTGGCAGGCAGCGATGATTGTCGGTTTCGGCCTCGCAATGTCATCCACCGCATTTGTGTTGCAGATGCTGGCCGAGCGCAAAACGCTGAACACCCATCACGGGCGCGCTGCTTTTTCCACACTGCTGTTCCAGGATCTCGCAGTCATTCCGCTGCTCGCGCTTGTGCCCTTGCTCGCACGCGGAGAAGCTGTCGCAGGTGTCGGCGCACCGCATTGGATCGAAGCGGTAAAGATCCTCGGCATGTTCGCCATCGTCATCTTCGGGGGCAGCTACGTTGTACGACCGCTGATGCGCGCGGTTGCCGCAGCGAAAACACCGGAGCTGTTTACCGCGGCTTCACTGCTGATTGTGATCGGAACGGCGCTCGCGATGGACGCAGTGGGCCTGTCGATGTCGCTCGGCGCCTTCCTGGCGGGGGTACTGCTGTCGGAATCCGAGTATCGCCACGAACTGCAGGCCGACATCGAGCCGTTCAAGGGACTGCTGCTTGGCCTGTTCTTTATCTCGGTTGGCATGTCGGCAGATGTACGGCAACTCATCGCTGAGCCGCATATCCTGCTGGGGATGGCCTTGGCGCTTCTGCTGATCAAGACGGTAGTGCTCTATGGTCTCGGCCGGCTGGCCCGTCTGCAGCCGGCAGACGCGCGCGCCTACGCCTGTGCTCTGCCGCAGGGCGGCGAGTTCGCCTTCGTGCTGTTCGGCGCCGCTGTTGCCGCCAACGTCATGAGCGCGGAGCTGTCGGCGCGACTGGTCGTCGTCGTGACCCTGTCGATGATCGCGACGCCGGCCATGTACTCGTTGCAGGCGCGCTTTACCCGCGCACGCACGCCAGCGCCCTACGACACCATCGACGCGCCAGAAGGCAGCGTTGTCATCGCGGGTTTCGGTCCGGTCGGGCAGATCATCGGGCGCCTGCTCCGCGTCAAGCGCGTGCCGTTCACCGTGCTCGACAAGGATTCCGAGCAGGTCGATTTCGTGCGTCGCTTCGGCAGCAAGATCTACTATGGAGATGCCAGTCGGGTCGACCTGCTGCATGCGGCACATGTCGGCAAGGCCAAGCTTTTCATCCTGTCGATTCCGGACATGGAGGCCTCTCTGCATGTCGCGCGCGTCGTGCGCCAGCATTTTCCCCACGTGCGGATATTCGCGATCGCAGTCAATCGTCAGCACGCGCTGCGATTGATGGACATGGGGATCACCGATGTGACGCGTCGCAGTTTTCATTCGTCTCTGGAAATGTCGCGCGGGATCTTGGTTGCGTTGGGTCATGACGAACAGCGCGCACGGCGCACGGTGGATACGTTCCGCGAGCATGATGAGGCGCTGTTGCTGCGGCAGCAGGCCTTGGCCAACGACCAGAGCCTGATCATGCAATCCGCGCAGGACGCCGCGCGTGATCTGGAGCAGTTGTTCGAGCAGGATCCGGGCCTCACCGAGGACAGCGCGACAACCCAGGAATCCAGGGCGGCGTGAGCGCGGACGTGGATCTGACGGCGCACATTCTGGTATCGCTGCTCGCGCTTGGCCTGGCAATCGCGTTTGTTTCGGCGGATCGCCACACGCCGTCTTCGCGGGCGCTGGGTGCCGGCTTCGCGTTCATGGGCATGTCGATCTACGCCAACGTTGTCGTCATCCAGCAGTTTCCGCAGGTACTGCCGTATATCGGATGGCTCGCAATTCCTGAAACCGTCTCGATGATCTGCATCCTCGAATGGATCCTGCGTGTGCGCCGCACGGTGCCGGCGGCGCCGGAACTGAATACGCGCGGCGGTGATCGGGCGTTGCGTGCTGGGCAGCTCAGTGCAGTGATCTACGCCGTGTTGTCGATGGGCTGGCCCGAGGTTCGCAACAGCGAGTTCATTCGTGCGGCCGATCATCCTGAACTCCTGTTGTCTACAGGATTCTGGCTGTTCATGGGGCCGATCCTGTTCGCGATGATCTGCGGTCTCGCCGGCATCCTGCTGATGCTCAATCGGCGACCGGATCGCGGCGAAGCGACCCGCGTGATCGCGATGGCGATCGCCACGCCGTTCCTCGTTGCCGGATTTGTATTACCGCTGAAGGCTTCCGCTCTGTCAGTCGTGATCGGCGAAGTGATCTTCCTGATCGGTGCGGTGCACTACCATGTCCTGCAAGGTCAACGCGGACAGTTCATGTCGCGCTTCCTGTCGCCGCAGGTCGCGCGTCTGGTGTCCGAGCGCGGTCTGGATCAGGCCATGCGCGAAAACCAGCGCGAGATCAGTGTTGTCGTCTGCGATCTGCGTGGCTTCACGGCATATGCCGCAGCACATCCATCGAGTCAGGTGCTTGCAGTGCTGCAGGAGTATTACGAGCTTGTGGGCGCCGAGGTCGCGACGGTCGGTGCAACCATCAAGGATTTTGCAGGTGACGGAATCCTGATGCTGGTCGGCGCTCCGCTCGCAGTGCCGTATCACGCCAAGCGCAGCGTAGAGCTGGCCGCACGTATCCGAATCGTCGGAAGTGAGCTGGTAGCGCGCTGGAGTCGGCCCGGTTACCCGCTCGGCATTGGTCTGGGCATTGCGACCGGCACCGTGACGGTCGGCGTGATCGGGTCGTCGGCGCGACTGGAGTACACCGCGGTTGGCTCATCGGTGAATCTCGCTTCGCGCCTGTGCGAGCAAGCGGCAAACGGCGAAATTCTGATGGATGCGCGAACGGTGGAGCTGGCGGCAGACATGCCAGTCAAATCATGCGAGCCCTTGGCGCTGAAAGGATTTGCCGAGCAGCAGAGCCATTACGCGCTGACCTGAGCATCGTCGGCGCCAACGCCGACATAGACGTTGCCGTCCATGCCCATCCACGCGCGAAACATCGCGCTGGAATTGAACGGCAGGCTGATATGGCCCTCGTGGTCGATCGCAATGCAGCCGCCACGCCCGCCGTAGGTTTGTACATCAGCAAGGGCCTCGGCGCAGGCACGTTGCAGATCCCAGCCGCAATAGCTCAGGCGTGCATGCACTTCGAGGCCGAAGCCGGCGCGGATGAAGGCCTCACCTGTGCCGGTACAGGACAGTGCGACGCTGCGGTCGTCGGCGAAGGTGCCGATACCGACCAGCGGTGTATCCCCGATTCGACCCGGATGCTTGTTCGTCAACCCGCCGGTGCTGGTCGCCGCGGCGAGGTGGCCGTGCGCATCGCGCGCAACCGCGCCGACAGTGCCGAATGAAGTGTCGTGATCCAGCGCGATGACGCCGTGCTCGCGCGCCATGCGCAGCTGCTCCACACGTGTCTGCGTGATGAAGGTTTCCGGCGGCACATCCTGCAGGCCAAGCTCGCGATTCAGATCGTCCGCGCCGCCGCCCATGAAGAACACGTGCGGCGTGCGCTCCATGACTGCACGGGCGAGCTTCACCGGGCTGCGCGCGCGGCTCACACCGGCAACAGCGCCAGATGCGCGGTCGATGCCGGACATGATGGCTGCATCGAGTTCGGGTTTCCCCTGGTTGTTGAGCACGGCGCCGATGCCGGCGTTGAACAGCGGACAGTCTTCGAGTTCGACGACCATGCGCTCGACAGTTTCGATGCTGCTCAAGCCGTCCTGCAGCATGCGTCGCCCTTGCTCGGCAATGCGACGCAGCGCCGCGCGCTGTTCGCGGGTATCAGTCTGATCGGCGGCGAGATCGCCAGCGCCGCCGTGCAATGCCAGTCGGATCATGGTTCCCAATATCATCGGCGAGCCGGGCCAAGGCTGCGCGTAAATGTCTGCGGCGGTGCGGTGCAGGTGCTCGAACAGCGGCCGTCGTGCCGCTCATTATCGCCGTCTTTGCGATGGCTGTCGGTTGTGGGATCGTCACGCGAAAATCGGCCGGAGCGTGCCGCGCTCCGGCCACCGGTCACTTCATCCGACCGCTACGGAATCGCCATCGTGCGTGCGCGAATGCCGCGGCCATCGCCATCCTGTCCGAGGTTCTGCCATGCGACCAGCACCTGATCGTCATCCGAAATCGCAACACTCGGGAACAGCGCCGGGAATGGTCCGCCGCTGACGTTGACAGTGCCGCTGACGCTGCCATCGGCGCGTTCGACTGCGAGATAGACGCGATTGTTGGCGTGCGCGGCCACGACCAGGTCGCCGTTGGCGTTCAAGACAATCGAATTGCGTTCGACCAGACCCTTGGCCGGCGATGACACGACATGTTCGTCGCCCAACGCCGCCTGTGGGCCGGAATAGCGCCGCACGATGATGCCGACTGGTATGTAGCCGAATGTGTAGCCTTCCCAAGCGACTGCAAAACTGCCGTCTGGCGCCACCGCGACGGTGGCAAGGTCGACGCCCACCGCAGCGGAAACCGTGTTCACCGTGTACGCAGGCGAAAGGGCATTGCCGTCGAGATCGAAGTGCTGCGCGCGCATATTGGTCCCGGCACCGGCGCTGGCCCAGACCAGGACGACGTTGCCGTTGGCGTCCATGCCGATGCGCGGCGCACGCGGGAACTGGTCGTCGGTATTGTTCGTCGTGCGGGTCGGCGCAATGCGTGGCGTACCGTCCGCGTTGTAGCTGCGGATCTCGAGCCAGCGTTCTTCGAGCTGGTTCTGGCCGAGCTGCTCGGCGAGTATCCCGAGTTCGCGGTTGCTCCAGGCGATCATGAACCGGCCGCTGGCGTCCATCGCCATCTGCGGCTCGGACTGCGAGTCGCGGTCGGAATTGTCCGGGCCGACGAGGAACTCGCCACCGATGCGCGTGCCGTCTGCAGCAAAGCGCTGTGCGTAGATCGTGCCGCCGGGGCTGCCCTGCAGCGAGCTGCGCCAGGCCACGACGAAGTTGCCCGCGGCGTCCATCGCCGCGGTGGGGAAGCTCTGGCGGCTGTCGGTGTAGGTGTTGACCTGGAACTCGTCGCCAACCGGCACGCCGTTCTCGACGCGACGCGCGAACAGTCCGAGATGATTGCCGTCCTGGCCCATGCTTTCCCAGACGATCACCGCCTTGCCATCGCGATTGCTGGCGACGGTCGGGCGTTGCTGATCATCGGTGCTGTAGACGTTGACGGCGCCGATGCCCTGACCCCCTCCGCTGCCGCCACCGATTGAATCGCTGCCGCTACAGGCGACGCTGAGCAGCGTGGCGGCTGTCAGGACGGCAAGGCTGCGCAGGCGCAGTGTCATGGTGCCGTTCATGCTGGAGTGCACCTTGCTCTGTGCGTTCATCGGGTGAACCTCTCGAAGAACTGCCACATGGCATCGTTCGCGCGGAGATTTTGCGAGGTGATGCCGGCGACCGGGACGAAATCGAGTGCGCCCGGCCAGGTGTGTCCGCCATTGACGATCGTATACGCCGTCACGCCGGTGTTGTCCGGGCAGGTTTCGTAGTTGTCGACGTACAGTTCGGTGCCGTCATTGATCGGTGTCGGCAGATCGGTGCGGATCGCGTTGCCGGTGCAGCCGTTCTTTTCTGCCCAGAACTTGGCGGCGTCCTGTGCGCCCATGCTGCCCACCAGTGTGAGGTCGCGGATCAACGCCGGAATGCCGGGACCGTAAGGCACCTGCTTGTCTGCGGTGCCGTTGAAGTACACGACCGGCGTCGATACCGTCGTCGTGCATTCGCGGGCCAGCGAGTTACGCATTGTCGCTGCAACCGGCGCAATCGCCGCGACCTGTTCCGGATGCTCGCAGGCGAAGCGCAGGCTCATGTTGCCGCCCTGCGAATAGCCGGTCATGTAGACGCGCTTCGCATCAATGCTGTAGCGGCCGACGTAATCGGTGATCAGCGCGGACAGGAAGCCGACGTCGTCGGTGGCATCGGTGCCGCCGGGGACATGTGCCCAGGTCTGGTCGGCCGCTTCCGGCAGGATCACGTAGGCGCCGTAGTCGCGCGCAAGCTGCCCGACTTCCGTCAAGTTCGACATTGACGGGCCGGTGCCGAGATTGAAATGCAATACGACAACGGCCGGTGCATTCCGCTGCGGATTCGCCGGCGCGATGATCGCGATGTTGCGCGTGATGCCGTCGAACTCGAAGGCCTGATAGCTGATCCGGGTGTTTTCCCAGGGCA
>CAZDPA010000163.1:0-8922 GCA_964507195.1 uncultured Salinisphaerales bacterium
GATCAAAATGGCCGATGCGTATGCGCCGCCGCCGGATCGCAGCCGCGCGGTGCCGGGTGGTGCGAGATTGATCGGCGATCAGGCGCGCTGCCCGTTCCGCGCCAATGCCGTGCACAGGCTCGGCGCGCAGCCCTGGCCGCGGCCCGGCTATGGCCCGAGCCTGCCGGACCGCGGGCAGTTGCTGCATCGCGCGCTCGAACGCCTGTGGCGCGAATTCAAGGATCACGCGACGCTCGTTGCACTCGATACGGCTACGCTAGCCGAGCGCGTGCATGCTGCCGTCGAGCAGACCGTTCTCGATCTGGCCCAGCGCGCGCCGCAGCGGATGACAGCGGCTTTCCAGTTGCTGGAAATGGATCGGCTGACGGCACGCATCCTCGAATGGATGGCGCTCGAAGTGCAGCGTGCACCGTTCAGCGTCATGCAGCTCGAAGGCAGCGGCGCGGATGAAGCGCCAGCGACGCGTAACAAAACTGTCTTCGCGTTCGGCGACATCCTGCTGTCGTTGCGCGCCGACCGCATCGACCGGATCAACGATGGCGGGCATCTGGTGCTCGACTACAAATCCGGTGCGCGCAAGAAGGCGCCGTGGGCGGACGGACGGCCAGAGGAGCCGCAGTTGCTGCTGTATGGCCTGCTGCAAGCGGATGTCGATGCCGTCAGCTTCGGCTATCTCGATGCCGGCAGGATCGGTTTCGACGGCATTGCCGCGCGCGAAGAACTGGCGCCGGGTCTGAAGTCCTCAGCGCAGCACAGCGCGACGCGCGAGGTCGGGAGCTGGACGGTGCTGCTCGGGCAATGGCGCGGTCGCCTGGAAACCCTGGCTGCCGAAGTCGCGCGCGGGCTCGCCAGCGTCACGCCCAAGAATCTGCGCCAGTCCTGCCGCGACTGTCATCTGCACGCGGCCTGTCGCATCGGCGATGTCGTGACCGCCACCGACGATGCGGATGAAGAGGACGGCGCGGAGTGGTCGGCATGAGCATCATCTCCACGCCGATCGCGGATGCCGCACAGCGTCTGGCCGCGCTCAACCCGCGCGAAAGTTTCATCATCCAGGCGCCGGCGGGATCGGGTAAGACCGAACTGCTGACCCAGCGCCTGCTCGTGTTGCTGGCGACGGCGGACGAACCCGAAGAGGTCGTCGCGATGACCTTCACGCGCAAGGCTGCGGCGGAAATGCGCCACCGTGTGTACCTCGCAATCTGCGCCGCCGACGGTCCGGAGCCGGCCGAAGCCCACGCGCGCCAGACCTGGGCGCTGGCGCGCGCCGTGCTGCAGCGTTCGCGCGAACGCGACTGGCATCTGCAGGACAGCCCGCAGCGTCTGCGCGTGCTGACCATCGATTCGCTGTGCGCGCAGATCACCCAGCAGTCGCCGCTGACCGCGGGCTTCGGCGGTCGGGTTGAAGTGGTCGATGCGGCCGAGCCGCTGTATCGCGAAGCCGCCCGTGCGGTGCTGGAAACGCTGGACAGCGGTGGCGAGCGTGCCGGGGCCGTGCGTCGCGTGCTTCAGCATTTCGACAATCGCACCGATGTGCTCGATGCACAGCTGGTGGCGTTGCTCGGGCGGCGCGATCAGTGGTTGCGCCTGGTCACGCAGGATCAGCGTGCCGAGCGTCCGCGCGAGGCACTCGAAGCGACGCTGGACTGGGCCGTGCGCGATGTGCTTGAACAGCTGTCGCAGGCCGTGCCTGACGATCTCAAGGCGCAGTGGGTGGCATCGGCGGCCTGGTGTGCGATCAACCTGAGCCCCGATGATCCTGCACATCCGCTGCAGTTGCTGCGCAGCGATGGCTGGCCCGAGGCACGGCCGGATGCCATGTTGCAGTGGCAATGGCTGGCGAATCTTGTGCTGACCGGTAATGGTGGCTGGCGCAAGAGCCTCGACAAGAACATCGGCTTTCCTGCGGGCACCAAGGGTGAGACCGGTCTGCGCAAGGACGCTCATCGCACATTGATCGAACAGCTCGCCAACGTGTCAGGGCTGGCCGCACAGCTGCAGGCGGTTCGCGTATTGCCGTTGCCCCGGTATGGCGATGCGCAGTGGGAAGTGCTTGAAGCCCTGCTCGATACCTTGCTGCTTGCCGCGGCGCACCTGCGCCTCGTGTTTGCAGAACGCGGTGCGGTCGATTTCTCCGAGATTGCAGCGCAGGCGATCGTCGCGCTGGGCGGCGTCTCTGATCCGAGCGAACTGGCGCTGCGCATGGACTATCAGGTCCGCCATCTGCTGATCGACGAATTCCAGGACACCTCGGAAGCGCAGTGGCGACTGCTGCTGCAACTGACCGCCGGTTGGGCCGGCGACCCAGAGCGCACGCTGTTCGTCGTCGGCGATCCGATGCAGAGCATCTATCGCTTCCGCGAGGCCGACGTCGGTCTGTTTCTGCGCGCGCAGCGTGATGGCATCGGCGAGTTGCAGCTGACGCCGCTGACGCTGAGCTGCAACTTCCGTTCGCAGGCCGGCATCGTTGATTGGGTCAACCGCAGCTTTTCCCAGGTTTTTCCGCCGCAGGCCGATCTCAATCGCAGCGCAGTGCCGTACAGCCCTGCAGTCGCGACCCGCGCTGCCGGTGCGGGTCCTGCAGTCGCCGTTCACGCACAGATCGACGCCACCGCAGCGGACGAGGCACAGGAGGTGGTGGCGATCGTGCGCGAACATCGACGGCTGCAACCCGGCGGTCACATTGCGGTGCTGGTGCGCAGTCGTGGTCATCTCGAGCAGATTGCGCCAGCCTTGCGCGCGGCGGGGGTGGGTTATCGCGCAGTCGATATCGAAGCACTGAGCCATCGCCCGATCATTGCCGATCTGCGTGCGTTGACCCGGGCGCTGCTGCAGCCGATGGAGCGTAGTGCCTGGCTCGCTGTGTTGCGCGCCCCATGGTGCGGTCTGAAGCTCGCCGATCTGCACGAGTTGTGCGTTGATCTGTCGAGCCATCAGAGCCTGCTCGGCGCATTGCGCGATCCGCAGCGATTGCAGCGTCTGAGTGCCGATGCCCGGCAGCGTCTGGGTGTGGTGCTCACGGTGATTGAGCGCGCCTGCGCCGTACAGGGACGCGAGCCGTTGCGGCGCTGGGTCGAGGCAGTGTGGCTTGCCCTCGGTGGGCCGGCCTGCGTCGATCAACCGACAGCACTCGACGATGCGGCGACGTTCTTCCGCTGTCTGCAGACCATCGCACCGGGCACGATGCTTGACGATCTGGATCAGCTTGATCTTGCCCTCGCCAAGCTCAAGGCAACGCCCGAGCAGGGTGACGACAGCCTGGTCAGCCTGATGACGATCCACAAGTCCAAGGGCCTGGAGTTCGATGTTGTGATCGTGCCAGCGCTGGGCCGCGGCACACGCTCGGATCATCGTCCGCCGATCGCCTGGGCGCACCTGAGCGATGTCCACGGCGAGGATCGCCTGCTGATGGCGCCGGTGCAGGCACGCGGCGATGAGGTCGATCCGTGCTTCGAGTTCGTGCGCAGCATGGAGCAAGACAAGCAGACTTTTGAAGATGGCCGTCTGCTCTACGTTGCGGCGACGCGTGCGCGCCAGCACCTGCATCTGTTTGCGTCGGTGTGTTCGAGCACCAAGTCGGATCAGGCGCACCAGCCACCGCCATCACGCAGTCTGCTTGCGCGATTGTGGCCGGCAGTCGCGCAGGAGTTCGCGGTGCTGGTGCCGCCGATGGCGCCATCGAGCGCTGCAGCCAGGACCGAGCAACCGCTGGAAGCGCCGCCATTGCGGCGGTTGCAGGACTGGCAGCGGCCTGAGGCCGCGCGTGGCTTGCCACCGCCCGCACCGATCAGGACTCAGGCGAACGAAGCGCTGCGCTTCGACTGGTCCGGCGAGGCGGCGCGCTGTATCGGTGTCGTGTACCACCGCTGGGTCGAGTCGATTGCACAGAGCGGCATTGCCCAGTGGGACGCAGCGCGCTGTACGCAGATGACGGCGGCGATTGCTGAAGACCTGATGCGCGAAGGGGTTCCCGAGGCGCGTTGCAGCGCCGCGGTCGAGCGCGTGGTGCTTGCCTTGCAGCACACCGTCAGTGATGCACGCGGCCGCTGGGTACTCGATCCGGCCCACGACGACGCGACGAGCGAGCTGGCACTGAGCGTGATGGTCGACGGTCATCCGCGCCGCTACGTGATCGACCGGACGTTTGTCGATGCCGAAGGCACGCGCTGGATCGTCGACTTCAAGACCAGCACCCACGAAGGGGCCGACCTGCCGGGTTTCATTGCGCAGGAACAGCAACGCTACACCGCTCAGCTCGCAAGCTATTGCGAGATCATGCGTCACCTCGATCCACGACCGGTGCGCGCGGCGCTGTATCTGCCGTTGATCGACGATCCCGAACTGCGCTGGGTGCCGATGCCCGGCTTGTCAGCGTAGAGCCGGGGCTGTCGTGCGGGCACAAAAAACGCGGCACCCGGTGACAGGTGCCGCGCGATGATTCGTTAAGCTTCGAGGCTTTAGCGTTCCAGCAGCGCCAGCTTGCCTGGCTTGCCGTCCCACTCCTTGGCCCCCTCGATCGGGTCCTTGCGCTCGGTGATGACCGGCCATTGCTTGGTCAATACCGCGTTGAGCTCCTTGAACTGCGCCTGGGCTTCCGGCAGATCGTCCTCGGCAAAGATCGCCTCGGCCGGGCATTCCGGCTCGCACAGCGTGCAGTCGATGCATTCTTCCGGGTCGATCACCAGAAAGTTCGGACCTTCGTGAAAGCAATCAACCGGGCACACTTCGACGCAGTCGGTGTACTTGCACTTGATGCAGTTTTCGGTGACAACAAAAGTCATGGGGTTGCTCTGAGCCGTTGATCTGTGGCGAGCGCGTATTTTATGGAAGCGCCACCCAAAAGTCTTCACGCATTCAGATGGGGTCGATCGGCGTGCCGGGATGTCAGGGCCTGCAATCGCTTCTCATTGCAGACCTTCGGCAGGGGCAGGCGGCCGGCGCGGGCGATAACTGAGGTCCATCGTATGCGTGCTGAACTGACCGGAACTGCGATCAGCAAAGAACTGTTTGAGGCTGTGGAAAATCGTCGGAAAGGCGATCTCGTCCCAGGGAATCTCGTCCTCGCGCATCAGGCGGACTTCCGAGCTTTCCGGGGTCGGTCCGAATTCTGCGCTGAGCAAGCGCCCGCAGTGAACCATGTAGACCTGGCTGACGTAGGGAACATTGATCACCATCAGCAGCCGGCCAACCTGGATTTTGGCCATGGATTCTTCGTGCGCCTCACGGGCGGCACCTTCTGCGGTGGTTTCCCCCTGTTCGAGAAACCCGGCCGGGAAGGTCCACAGGCCGAGGCGCGGTTCGATCAGGACGCGGCCGTCCTCCCATTCCGGGATGACACCGGCGATGACCTTGGGGTTCTGATACTGGATATGCCCGCACGACGGACAGACATGGCGTGGCAGGTGATCGCCCGGCGGCACCCGATGCTCGACCGCATGGCCACAGGCGTTGCAAAACAGTGTCGGAAGGATCATGCGTGTCAACAAAGGCCCGAGGTGCTGTGCGCCCGCAGCGCGCCCGCACTATACCGGCTCGGCCGCCGGATGAACGGTTTTCGGTGGATTTAGCTGCCGAAATCGACGAACATCCGCCCGAGTGTTGCGTTGGCTGTTGACCATAAATTACCGTGCAGCACGAAGCGGCGATGAATCGCACTACCGTGCGGGATAAATATTCGGGGGATGTTCATGAAGAAGCTCGGCGTTCTGATTCTTTTGATGTTGGCAGCAGGCCCGGTTGCAGCACAGGACGATGCTGCGATGGCAGAGGCCGCCGACGAAGCCGCCGGTTTTGGCACCGCTGACGAAGCGACAACTGAAGCAGCCGAAGTCTCCGAGCCTGCTGAAGCCGCCAGCGATACAGCCGACGGCGCGGCGTCGAGCGATTCCGCTGCTGATTCCGGCGCCGAAGCCGCTGCAGACACAACTGCAGACATGAGCACGGACACCAGTGCCGAAGCGGCGGTGGTCGAAGAAGCCATTGCTGTCGAGGAAACGACCGAGGTCTCCGAATCCGTCGAGGAGTCCAGCGACAGCGCTGAATCCGCTTCGACCGACGAGTCCGAGCCTTGGGAGCTGTATGTCGGTACCGACTATGTCTGGACCAGAGCCAGGTTCAGCCAGGACGACCTGATCACCGAGTTTGGCGGCGACGACTTCGATTCCAGCATGGTCCGCGCCCGCGTCGGCATGCGCCTGTTCCAGAAGATCGGGCTCGAAGTCCAATTGGGCAGCGGTACCGATGACGCCGGCGATCTCGAAGCCGACGAATACAGCACCCAGGAGTTCTACGGTGCCTATCTGGTCCCGACGGGCGTGCTGTTCGATCTGTTCGAAGTCGGCGCTTCCATCGGCTACGCGCACACCAAGCTGGAGACAGCGACCGCATCGGAAACCCTCAGTGGCGTCAGCTTCGGCGTCAATATCGACATTCCGTTGTATGCCAGTGAAGCCGTCGAACTGCGCGTCGGTGGCGGCGGCTCGATGTTCCGTGCGCAGAACTCGGCGCAGATCTCGGGCTACTACGCCGGCATCCGCGTCGACTTCCGCATCTAGCAAGAGCCGCCAGGGCTGGCGACTGGGCGCGCGGTCTATATAATGCGCGTCCCGCGCCGAAGTGGCGGAATTGGTAGACGCAGCGGACTCAAAATCCGCCGCCCTTAAAAGCGTGTGGGTTCGAGTCCCACCTTCGGCACCAGACAGGGGTCCATAGAGGCCCAAAGACGTACAGATAACCGCGCTAAATGCGCGGTTTTTCTTTGGTTTAGTGTTTTTGGCTGTCCACCCATGTCCATGGGTAACCAGCCCTTGCGTCGGGTACATGGACGGGTATCTTGGGTTTCGTCCCCCGAGATTGCAGACCATATACCCGACCATGACGAAGCTCACCGACGCCTACCTGAAGGCACTCAGGCCGAAGGCCAAGCCCTATAAGTCGAAACGCGAGGGCGGCTTGTTCGTTCTGGTGCCGCCAGGGGGCTCTAGGCTGTGGCGACTCGCCTACAGCTTCGGGGGCAAGGAAAAGCTCGTTTCCCTCGGCGTATATCCGGCAGTCACGCTGGCCGACGCCCGCGAGCGCCGTGACGATGCCCGCA
This sequence comes from uncultured Salinisphaerales bacterium, assembly GCA_964507195.1. Taxonomy (GTDB): domain Bacteria; phylum Pseudomonadota; class Gammaproteobacteria; order Nevskiales; family Nevskiaceae; genus Solimonas. The sequence continues at coordinate 7,094 of CAZDPA010000163.1, forward strand.
AGCTGCTGGCCGCCGGGGTAGATCCAAGCGTGCACCGGCAGATCGAGAAAGCCCGTGTTGAGGTGGAGTCGGTCAACACATTCCGCGCGATCGCCGACGAGTGGCTGGTGATGAAGGCCGACTCGATGGCGGAGATCACGGCGAACAAGGCCCGATGGATGCTGGACTTCGTCTTGCCGGAACTCGGGCCTATGCCTCTGGCTTCGATTCAGCCCCCCGACGTGCTGAGGGTTCTGCGTGAGGTCGAGAAGACCGGCAAGTCTGAGACCGTGCATCGTCTCAAGGCGCGGGTATCGGAAATTTTCAGGTTCGCTGTCGCGACCGGACGCGCCACATCGGATCCGACTCGTGACCTCCGCGGGGCGCTCAAACCAAAGCGCGCTACGAAGCATCACGCTGCGTTGACCGATCCCAAGGAGGTAGGAGCGCTGCTGCGCGCGATGGACGGCTACCAGGGCACGCCAGAGGTCCACGCCGCGCTAAAACTGGCTCCGCTCTTATTCGTGAGACCTGGCGAATTGAGAACTGCTCAGTGGCCTCAGTTTGATCTTGAAGGGGAGGCGCCGACGTGGAAGTTCGTTGCAGCCAAAACACGAACAGCGCACATCGTTCCGCTGGCGCCGCAGGTCGTTGAGATCCTGACCGACCTTCATCGTCTCACTAGTGCGGGCGTTCGAGGTAAGCCGGAAGCGCCGAAGTACCTTTTCCCTGGCGGCCGTTCGCGCCTGGCCCCGATGTCTGAAAACGCTGTGACCGCAGCGCTGCGCAATCTCGGCTACACCGGCGATCAGATGACCGGACACGGCTTTCGCGCCACCGCACGCACGCTTCTGGCAGAGCTGGGATGGCACACCGATGCGATTGAGCGCCAGCTTGCGCACAAGCCCAGCGGGCCCCTCGGTGCCGCTTATGACCGTGCGCAGTTCCTGCAGGAGCGCCGCCGAATGATGAACGCGTGGGCGGACTATCTCGACTCGCTGAAGAAGGGCGCGAGCAACGTCGTGCCGATCCGCGCCGCCTAACTAATTCAAACCGCCGCCCGTGCGGATCACGGGTATCAGAAGCAAGCGGCGCAGCGGGGAGTTACGAGTTCCCCGCGACGCCTCACCGCGCTGTACTAGATAGGAGCACAACATGGCTGATGGAAGTGTAATGGCAGATAGGCTTCGGCTGAACGGGGATGTCCCCCTTCAGATCGGGAACGTCACATTGATCATTCCAAAAAATACCGACGTCGATTCGCTGATGAACGATGCGCGTATGTTTGCCGACACCGCGGAGCGAGTTCTCGATGAGTTGGTCAACACCGAAACCAACTGCAGGGTCAGCTGTCACGTCGGCGCGCTTTATGGGGTGCTGTATTTCCTGCAGCTGAGCAAGGAGATGGGGGCAGCGGCACACACCGCAGTCAACCGTCGGGGAGACATCAATTGAACACCGAAACGAAGTACGGCCGGACGGGGGAACTCGCTCAACGCGCCACTGCAGAGACGATGGATATTTCCGACCAGAGGCTCTTTGTCGTGCGCCCGATCGACTCCCGACTGGCCCACGCCTGGCCGGATAGCGGGGGATTCGAACAGAGCGATGACGGTCCGACCTATATCGTCATCGGCTCGAAAACGACTGACGATCAATGTCGGAACCTCGCGCGCCGGTTCTATCGCAGAAAATCACGGCTGGACGCCGGCGTGCTGATGGCGTTCCGCGGCAACGATCGCGTTTCGAGCATCTACGCGGATCCGGCCGTCGGGGGCGGCTGTTTTTGCAGTGCTTGGGGCCCTCTCTATTCGAACAGTTTCGTCGCCTACGCAGCCCACGGAAAGCAG
>CAZDPA010000164.1:0-8907 GCA_964507195.1 uncultured Salinisphaerales bacterium
AGCCGCCGAGATTGAATTGCTGGAGCTTTGAACCGATGTAAAGGCGCGCTTCGGTGATGCCGTCGATTTCTTCCTGGGTCGGCGTCACCACGACCTTGGCCGCACCGGCGCACCAGTCTTCGGCGCTGCAGGCATCGGCGGCATTGGGCGGCGGGGTCGGACCGGGCGTCGCGCTCGGCCCCGGTGTCGGACTGGGACCGCCGTCAGCGACCGGCGAGCTATGACCGCAGGCCGCGAGCGTCAGGCTCAACACCAGTACCGACAGTTGTATCCGCATCGACTCGTTCCCCGGCAACCGCACCACCAATGACCTTGAGTCTGGTGCCAGGAAGGAAGTGAATCGTCCGCGTGTCGCGTGTCCCATGCACGCCGCCAACGCGCGGCCGCGGCTTTGAGCCGGGCTCGACGCGACCGCCGCGCCCAGACCCCATAGATGGGTCTGAGCTGTCAGCGGCGCATCCATGCGCGTTGCGGGGGGAACCGCTACAACACAACTCCTCACACGGGGGCGGGTCGCACCGGCGCTGTAGCTCGCGCGGCGTACGCCCACTCCTTCCGTTCGCACCATCGCCGGTCGTCCCCGTCGCCCGATGGGGATCTGACCGACACTCACCTGCTGACGTTTAATGGCTACCGGCTGCGGAAAATCGGCTCGACTGTCCGCCGCAGGCTGACAATGCGGGTCAGCTTTTCCGCATTGCAGCTGCATTCTGGGGTGCTGCCCAGCTTGGGGTCTTGACGAAACCCGCCTATTGATTGCGAAATCACGCCACTGTGCCTGTGACCTCTTCCCCCCCGAAAACCGCCGGTGTCATCGCCGCCCTGTATGCACGGGGGCTGATCGACTATCTGCGCGGCCGCGGCATCGACCCGGCGGCGCTGTACCCGGCCGACCGTGTGCGTCAGCTGGAGGTCGCGCGCGGCCATGAGGAAATCGCGCTGGAAGAATGGATCTGCATGTTCGACCGCGCGATCGAACACACCGGCGAAGCCGATCTGCCGCTCAAGGCCGGTGCTTCGCTACATGTTCGCCACCTCGGCGTGCTCGGCCACGTATTGATGAATTGCGCCACGCTGCAGGAAGTCGCGGAGCAGCTGGTGCGCTACATCCGCCTGCTCGGCCAGATCGGCCGGCCGCTGCTGACGATCAGCGGCGATCGCGCCCATCTGGAGTGGATCTGGCCGCACTCGACGCCGGCTTCTCCGTCCATTGCGCTGTTCATGCTCGGGGCGCGCGCGATGTTCATGCGCTGGCTCAGCGACCGTCCGGAACTGCGTTACGACGCCGATTTCCACTTTGCCCCGCCCGACGATCTGAGCGCCTATCACCGGGTCTTCGGCGGCGAGCTGCGCTTCAATCAGCGCTGCAGCGCGATGCTGTTTCCGGCGAGCTACATGGACCTGCCGGTTGCCACGGCCGATGACGATCTGCGCCAACAGGTCGAGGCCCGCGCACAGTCGCTGCTGCGCACGCTGTCGGGCGAACCGCCGCTGCTGACCGAACTCAAGGGCGTGCTTGCGCGCAACCTCGCCAATGGCCGGGTCTCGCTCGATGCCGCTTCCGATGTGTTGCAGGTGTCTTCGCGAACCCTGCAGCGCCGCCTCGGCGATCTCGATCGTTCGTTCCAGTCGGTGCTCGATGAAGTCCGTCTGCATGCCGCCGAAACGCTGTTGCGCGACGTCGGCGTCTCGCTGACCCAGATCGCGTTTCTGCTCGGCTATACCGAACAGAGCACCTTCCATAACGCCTTCCGGCGCTGGACCGGGCATTCCCCGGGCAGCTGGCGCAAGGATCATGCCGGTTCGCATTAGGAGCCTCGACGGCAGCATGAGTAGCCCGGTTCCGCGCAGCGGAGCCGGGATGGTCAGCCCTTGCGACGACCCGTCCCGGCTTTGCCTGCGGCAAAACCGGGCGACACCCACCCACACCAACCCTCTGCTCAAGCTCATCTTGCGATGCAACATCCGCAGGCGTAAGGTGCGCGCCGCATGAAGATCATCATTCTCGGCGCCGGCCAGGTGGGTTCGACGCTGGCCGAAAATCTGGCCAGCGAACAGAACGATGTCACCGTCGTCGACAGCAACCCCGTCGCGCTCGAGGAACTGCAGGAACGCCTCGACATCCGCACGGTCACCGGCCATGCCTCGCACCCGAGCGTCCTGCGTCTGGCCGGTGCCGACGATGCCGACATGATCATCGCCGTCACCAGCAGCGATGAAACCAACATGCTGGCATGCAAGATCGCCAACACCCTGTTCAATACACCCACCAAGATCGCACGCGTCCGCGCGACCGATTATCTCAAGGAAGAAAAGCTGTTCGCCCCGGACGCACTGCCGGTGGACATGCGCATTTCACCGGAGCAGCTGGTCACCGACCTGATCCAGCGCCTGATCGAGTATCCGGGTGCGGTGCAGGTCGTCGAGTTCGCCGATGGCCGCGTGCGCCTCGTCGGCGTCAAGGCCTACTACGGCGGCCCGCTGGTGTCGCGCCAGCTCAAGGAATTGCCGCAGCACCTGCCGGGCATCGACGCACGCGTCGCCGCGATCTATCGCCGCGGGCGGCCGATCATTCCTGAAGGCGATACCGTGATCGAGGCTGAGGACGAAGTCTTCTTCGTCGCCGCGCGCAATCACATTCCGAAGATCATTGCCGAGCTGCGCCGTCTCGACAAACCGGTCAAGCGCGTGATGCTTGCCGGCGGCGGCAACATCGGCCTGCGTCTGGCCAAGGCGCTGGAAGCGAGCAAGATCCAGGTCAAGATCATCGAGAAGTTCAAGGAACGCGCGGTGTTCCTTGCCCAGCAGCTGCAGCACACGATCGTGCTGTCCGGCGACGGCGCCAACGAGTCTCTGCTGCGCGAAGAGAACATCGAAGATGTCGACGTGTTCTGCGCGATCACCAACGACGACGAGGCCAACATCCTTTCAGCGATGCTGGCCAAGCGCCTCGGCGCGCGCAAGGCGCTGTGCCTGATCAATCGTCTGTCGTATGTGGACCTCGTCGAAGGCGGCAGCATCGACATCGCGATCTCGCCGCAGCAGTCGACCGTCTCCGCGCTGCTCGCTCGCGTGCGCCGCGGCGACGTGGTTCGCGTGCATTCGCTGCGCCGTGGCGCCGCCGAAGCGATCGAGGCAATCGCGCATGGCGATCGTCACAACTCCAAGGTCGTCGGTCGCCGGCTCGAAGAGATCAAGCTGCCGCAGGGCACGACCATCGGCGCGATCGTGCGCGGTGACGAAGTCATCATCGCCCACCACGACACCGTGATCGAAGCCGAGGATCACGTGATTCTGTTCCTCGTCGACAAGAAGAAGGTCAAGGACGTCGAGAAGCTGTTCCAGGTTGGCCTGAGCTTCTTCTGACATTCATGGGTTACGCCGACAGACCCGTGTTCGCCACCCGTTCGCAGCGCTACGCGGCGGTGCAACGCGTGATCGGCCTGCTCCTGATGATGTTTTCGCTCAGCATGCTTCCGCCAGCGCTGATCAGCCTGTTCTACTCCGAGGGCGTCGCCTATGCGTTCGTCGAAGGCGCCTGGATCAGCCTTGCCACCGGCGGTGCAGCCTACTGGCCGGTCCGGCATTCGCGCGCCGAGCTGAAGACCCGCGACGGCTTCCTCGTCGTCGTCGCGTTCTGGGCCGTGCTGTCCGCCTTTGGTGCGATTCCGCTGTACGTCACCGACGTCGGCTGGCCGACCTTCGTCGACGCACTGTTCGAATCGGTGTCGGGCCTCACCACAACCGGAACGACGGTGATCCCCAGCGGCCTCGACGAGCTGCCGCACGCGATCAACTTCTACCGCGCCCAGCTGCACTGGCTCGGCGGCATGGGCATCATCGTCCTCGCCGTCGCGATCCTGCCGATGCTCGGTGTCGGCGGCATGCAGCTGTACAAGGCCGAAACACCGGGGCCGATGAAGGACGCCAAGCTGACTCCGCGCATCGCCGAAACTGCACGCGCGCTGTGGATCGTCTACCTTGCGCTGACCGTGACCTGCGGCGTGAGCTACTGGCTGGCCGGCATGTCGCCGTTCGACGCGGTCGTGCACTCGATGTCCACGATGGCGACCGGCGGCTTCTCCAATCACGATGCCAGCATCGGCTACTACGACAGCCCGTTGCTCGAATACGTCGTCATGGTGTTCATGCTGCTGGGCACGATCAACTTCGCGACCCACTTCATGGTCTGGCGCGAACGCAATCCGCTGGTCTACTGGCGCGACACCGAAGCGCGTACCAGCGTCGCGATCGTCGCCGGCTTCACCCTGCTGGTACTGACCCCGTTGCTGCTGGTCGGCACCTATCCCGACGTCGAGACCAGCCTGCGCAAGGCGCTGTTCCACGTCATCTCCTACGGTACAACGACCGGTTTCGGCACGGCCGATCCGTCGTACTGGCCGTCGTATGCGCCGGTGATGCTGGTCATGACCGGCTTCATGGTCGGCTGCGCCGGCTCGACTTCGGGCGGCGTCAAGGTCGTGCGCCTGATGCTGTTCGTGAAGCAGGCGGCGCGCGAGATGCAGCGCCTGATCCATCCGAGCGCGGAACTGCCGATCAAGCTGCAGGGCAAGGTTGTGCCGGACCCCATCGTCTATGCGATCGGCGGCTTCTTCTCGGTCTACATCGGTGCAACGCTGGTGCTGATCTCGGCGATGATCGCAACCGGGCTCGACCCGCTGACTGCGTTCTCGGCGGTCTCGGCCTGCATCAACAACATGGGTCCGGGCCTCGGAGAACTGAATGCCTCGATGGCCTCGGTGTCGCAGACCGGCAAGTGCATCCTGATCTTCACGATGCTGCTCGGCCGTCTGGAAATCTTCTCGCTGCTGATCGTGTTCACCCCTGCGTTCTGGCGGAGGTAGTGACGCCCGTCGGCGCGGTCTGATCTAATCCGCCTCACGCCTCACCCCTCACGCCTCCCGATGTCGGTCTTCACCAAAGTCAGTCACAGCGAACTGCTGGCCTTCCTGCAGCGTTATCCCGTGGGCGAACTGATCGGCTTCCAGGGCATCGGCGAAGGGGTCGAGAACACCAATTATTTTGTCGACACGGACGATGGTCGCTGGGTATTGACGCTGTTCGAGCGCCTCAACTACGCCGATCTGCCGTTCTTCCTCGGCCTGATGGAACACCTTGCGTCACGCGACTTTCCCGGCGCCATGCCGGCGCATACGCATGAGGGTCAGGCGCTGACCACGCTCAACGGCAAGCCCGCAGCGCTGGTACGGCGCCTGACCGGCCAGAGCGTGCTGTTTCCGTCGCTGGAGCAGTGCGCGCAAGTCGGCCGTGTGCTCGGCGATCTGCATGTGCTCGGCGCCTCGTATGCCGGGCGCTGCGCCAATGATCGCGGCGTCGCCTGGCGCGAGAAGACCGGCACGCTGCTCGCCGGCAAGGTCAGCGACCCGGCACTTCGCGCGCTGATCGAGGACGAGCTGCGCACGCAGAAAACCCTGGACCTTTCGGCATTGCCGCAGGGCGTGATCCACGCCGACCTGTTCCGCGACAATGTGCTGTTCGTCGATCAGCGCCTGACCGGCGTCATCGACTTCTACTACGCCTGCAACGACGCTCTGGCCTACGACCTCGCGGTCACGCTCAACGACTGGTGCTTCGAAGCCAACGGCCATCTCAACACGGCGCGATGGAACGCCCTGCTCGGCGCCTACCGCGCGCGCCGCGAACTGACCGATGCCGAGAAGGCCGCATGGCCGCTGGTGCTGCGCGCCGCCGCGCTGCGCTTCTGGCTGTCACGCCTCTACGACTGGACCTTCCCGCGCGAAGGCGACGTGGTTCAGATCAAGGATCCGGAACAGTACCGGCGCATCCTCGATCACCATCGTTCGGAAGCGCCGCCAGTGCTTTGATTCAGGCCGGGGCGCCGGTCTCTCGATACACCTGCTTCGCAGGCACTCGAGACGAACGGACTTTTGTTTGATCGTCCGGGGCCAACTCCTCTCCGTTCGTCTCGAGTGCCGCGCGCAGCGCGGTGTATCGAGAGACCCCCGCGGAAGCTCCCGACCTACTCCATCGCTTCCAGCTCCGCGTCCAGTTTGGCCTTGCGCTCATCGTTCGCGTCGAGCGCGCCGTCAACCTTGTCGGCTATCGCGTCACCGGAATAGCCGATAGCCTCGGTATTGCGGATGTTGCGCGTCTCTTCACGGCCCTCGGGCGCTGCAGCCTCTGGCGGTGGCTCGGGACTGCCGCAGGCGCTGAGCAGCAATGCAAAGACCAGGGTGCTTGTCAGGCGCATGAATATTCTCCCGCGCAGAATGTAGGCGCAGCCTAGCAGGCCGCGGGCGCTTGCCGCACAATCGACTGCAAAGGGGCGCCGGTGTCTTGCCGGTCGTCGACAGGGGGAGCCACCGATCGTCATGAGCGCGCAGCACCGCGCCGGCATTGCGCCGGCATCTACCGCAGTGAATTCACCCGGCCGCGTCCTGTTCGCCAGCCTGATCGGCACGACGATCGAATTCTTCGACTTCTACATCTACGCCACTGCCGCGGTGCTGGTGTTCCCGAAGCTGTTCTTTCCCAGCGCCGATCCGGCTTCGGCAATGCTGCAATCGCTCGCGACCTTCGCGATCGCATTCTTCGCGCGGCCGATCGGCTCTGCGCTGTTCGGTCACTACGGCGACCGCATCGGCCGCAAGGCGACGCTGGTCGCGGCACTGCTGACGATGGGCATCTCGACCGTGATCATCGGCATCCTGCCGACCCATGCGCAGATCGGCGTGCTCGCGCCGCTGCTGCTCGCGCTGTGCCGCTTCGGCCAGGGCCTCGGACTCGGCGGCGAATGGGGTGGCGCGGTGCTGCTGGCGACGGAGAACGCGCCGCCGGGCAAGCGCGCGTGGTACGGCATGTTCCCGCAGCTCGGCGCGCCACTGGGCTTCATCTGCTCGGGCGGCATCTTCCTGCTGCTGTCGGAAAACCTCAGCAACGAGCAGTTCCTGTCGTGGGGCTGGCGCATTCCGTTCATCGCCAGCAGCGTGCTCGTGCTGGTCGGTCTGTGGGTGCGCCTGAGCATCACCGAGACGCCGGTGTTCCAGAAGGTGATGGCGCAGCACGAGCAGGTGAAGGTGCCGATGCTGACGGTGCTGCGCGAGCACACGCGGCCGCTGGTGCTCGGCACGGTGATCGCGATCGCGACCTTCGTGCTGTTCTACCTGATGACCGTGTTCATGCTGTCCTGGGGCACGACCGCGCTGAAGTATCCGCGTGAGGAGTTCCTCGTCATGCAGCTGTTCGGCATCCTGTTCTTCGCGGTGACGATTCCGATCTCCGCACTGTACGCCGACCGCAACGGCCGGCGCAGGACGCTGCTGGTCGTCAGCGCTGCGATCGCCGTGTTCGGTCTGTTCATGGCGCCGCTGATGGGTGAGGGCACGCCGGTGCAGGTGGTCGCCGTGCTCGCGATCGGCCTCGCCCTGATGGGCCTGACCTACGGCCCGATGGGCACCATCCTGTCCGAACTGTTTCCAGCCTCGGTGCGCTACACCGGCGCCTCGCTGACCTTCAATCTCGCCGGCATCTTCGGCGCGTCGCTGGCGCCGTACATCGCGACCTGGCTGGCGCAGAACCATGGCCTGCAGTTCGTCGGCTACTACCTCAGCGCAGCGGCGCTGCTGTCGTTCGCCGCGTTGTGGCTGTCGCAGGAAACGCGCGATCTGGAGTCAGCCAACTGATGCTCGGACTCAGCCGTTACCAGTGGACCGTCCTGTTCGCCGCCTGGCTGGGCTGGGGCTTCGATCTGTTCGACAGCATCCTGTTCAACTTCGTCGCACCGAACGCGGTGCCGACGCTGCTCGGCATCGAGATCGGCAGCGCCGAGGCCAAACAGGTCACGCTGTACTGGACCGGCATCCTGACCTCGGTGCTGCTGCTCGGCTGGGCGGCCGGCGGCATCATGTTCGGCTACGTCGCCGACCGCATCGGCCGCACGCGCACGATGCAGCTGACGATCCTGATGTATGCACTCGGCACCGCGGCCTGCGCGTTCGCGCCGAACATCTGGTGGCTGCTCGCGTTCCGCATCGTCGCCTCGCTCGGCATCGGCGGCGAGTGGGCGGCCGGCGCATCGATGGTCGCCGAGGTCATGCCGGAGAACCGGCGCGTCGAGGCCGGCGCGCTGCTCTACACCTCGGCCGCGTTCGGCACGACGCTGGCGACCGTCGTCAACGTCATCATCGCCGGCCATCTGTTCGCGGATCAGCCGGAGCTGTCGTGGCGCTACGTGTTCGCCTGCGGCCTGATTCCGGCGCTGGTCGTGCTCGTGATCCGCCTGTTCATCAAGGAACCGGAGCGCTGGACCCAGGCCACGCGCGGCCACCGGCCGCCGAAACTCTCCGAGCTGTTCTCACCGGCGCTGCGCGGCGCAACGCGCAGTGGCCTGCTGATGGCGCTGATTGCATTGATCACCTGGTGGAGCTGCAATGCCTTCCTGCCTACCTTCGCAACCGGGCTGGCTCTCGAACAGGCAGCGCGCGACGGACTCGATGCGATCGCGCGCCAGCGCCTGGTCGAGGACTGGAAGTTCACTGCGACGATGATGTTCAACATCGGCGGGCTGATCGGCACGCTGCTGACGATCCCGATCGCCAAGCGGCTCGGTCGCCGGCCGATGTTCGCCCTGTACTTTATCGCGTCGGCCCTCGCGATCTTCGCGACCTTCGGCCTCGATGTCGCGCCGCAACTGCGCCTGTACCTGTACTTCGCGATCGGCCTGTCGGTGTTCGGCATCTTCGGCAGCTTCACGTTCTACCTGCCGGAACTGTTCCCGACGCGCCTGCGCGCGACCGGCGCCGGCTTCTGCTACAACGCCGGCCGCATCATCGCCGCGCTCGGTCCTTTCGTTGTCGGCGCGATAGCCGCGAAAGGTCCGGGAACGGCGATGGAAGTGCTGGTGTG
>CAZDPA010000165.1:0-3946 GCA_964507195.1 uncultured Salinisphaerales bacterium
ACCGAGCGTGCTTCGAGCAGCTGGCCCCAGGGCCGGGTCAGGTCGAAGCGACCCAGCACGCGGGTCAGGCCATCGACCGCCTGTTCCAGCGGCGCGCCGCGATGCGGCGAGCCGAGGCAGATCAGCGTGCTGACTTTGCCGGCCCAGCTTTCATTCAGCGTCATCGCATGCGCGGCGGCGGCGCGAATCACCAGGCCGCCCATGCTGTGGCCGATCAGGACAATCTCATCGACGTCCGCCGGCCAGCCAGCGAGCAAGTGTGCGAGCTGCTGCGACAGGCGCCTGCCGTTCTTGGAAATATGCAGGCCGGTGTTGTAGCGCAAATACAGCGGCGTGTAACCGAACTCGGCAGCGAGGCGCGTCCCGTAGTCGACAGTGTCGGCTTGCGCCGGGTCCACGTAGAACTTCCAGCCATGCTCGGTGCAGGACAGACCGTGCACGAACACGACGAGCTTGCGCGTCGCCTGCGGATACGCTTCCGCCAGTGCCGCGCGGGTCAGCGCGTGACGCGCGCCGTCCTTGTAGAAGCCAAGCTGCGGCATCAGCGGGTTGCGCTTGCGCGCGGCGTGATCGCCGAACAGCCCGCCGAGTGCGGCGACGGCGCTGTCGCGGTGGAAGTCCGGTGTGACCGGCGTTGACGGCAGCACGCGATCGGCTTGCTTGAGCACCTCGGCGGCAGCGCCGATCAGGGCATTGCCGCTGAGGCGAACCACGCCGTAGACGCCGTCGGTGATCGAGTCGTGCAGCTGACGAACCGGGGCGGTGCCGTCGCCGATGGCCGGCAGCGGCGCCAGCGTCTGGAACGGCTTGTCGGCAATCGCGCGGTGGATGCCATGCACGCGCTGGGTGATCAGGTCGAAGCCGTCACCGGCGAACTGCAGGGCACCGCGCCAGTAGGCCAGACGGCTGGGGGCAAGCGATTTCATGAGCGGATCCCTCATTGAAGTGCCCCAGTCTGCGCCATCGCTGCCGCCGATAGAGTGGCGGCAGGGACAGAGGGCCCGGTCACCCGGGCTCCATTCCTTACGCGCTGACCGTTTTCGGCGCCCAGCGATTCGCGCGGCCAAACGTTGCCGTGTCGTTGAAGCGCACGCCCATTTCGCGCATCACCTCGTGTGCCTCGCGGGCCGTCCACTGGCGGATGTAGAACGGCTCCTTGACGACGAAATGATGGATCGCGTGGGTGCTGCCGAAGTTGAAGCAGAACAGCTGGAACGGAATCATCCAGGCCGGCGTCAGCACCTGGCACTGCTGCATGACGTTGCCGTCGTCGACATCGCCGTAGTAGTGCATGTTGGAACTGACGAAATGCAGGCTGAAGCTGCGGATCAGGTTCGGACCGACCCAGACCACCATCAGCAGGTTGATCCACGGCATCGCTGCGAGCGTCGTCGCCGACCACACGATCGATGTATCCATCAGCGCGGCAGCGCCGTTGCCGGCATGGAAACCGAGGAAGCAGTACCACAGGCCCCAGTTGATCCAGCCCAGCGGGAAGTAGGCGATCGGGCCGCCGATCAGCAGCATAAGACGGTGGTGACGGCTCTTGGCCTGCGGCACGCGAAACAACAGCGCCAGCGTCGCGTCGCCGAGCATCAGCAGTCGCGACAGACCCCACGGCCGGCCGTTGGTGATGGCGCGCTCCTCGGTGTCCTTTTCGGTGCCGGAGTGCTTGTGGTGGCGGAAATGCAGTTCGCGGCGGATCCACGGATTGATCGTGCTCGGTCGCGCCAGCCAGACCGCCGCCATCATCAGATGATGGAAGACCGGCTGCTTGCGGAAGTACATCCAGTGGATCAGATCATGTTCCAGTTCGTGCGTGAACGAGGCGAACAGCGCCACGACCGGGATGCACAGCCAGGCCGGAATCACACCGGCGATATACGCCCAGGCGCTGAGGCCCATGCCGGCCAGCGAGAACAGCAGGATGCCGACGCCGATCGCGTCCTGATGCAGCAGCCACGGGTGGCGGCGGCGCAGGTCCTGGCCGGCCTGCATGACCACGGCCTTGATGCGCGCGGTCTTCTGCTCGTCGGTCAGGTTCCTTGTTTCGGTGCTTGTCAGCGACGCGTCGTACACATCATTCTCCGCATGAGGGTCTTGCAGCTGCAGGCAGAGTAGGGGAGACGCGCCATGCAGACCCGGCCATGCGCGCCAATCGCCTGACCAAGAACGCCAAAAAATCTGTCCATGTCGACATCCGCCAGTGCACTGACCAGTTGGGCCCGCGCCATCCGCAAGGCACTCGATGCTGGCGGTTACGACAGCGCGCGTCTGTTTGCGGCGGCCGGACTGGCGCTTGCAGCGCTGGACGATCCGAATGCGCGCTATCCGGTCAGCCGCACTGCGCGGCTGTGGCGGCTGGCGGTCGAGGCCAGTGGCGATGACGCCTTTGGCCTGAGTGTTGCGCGCTATGTCGGGCCGACGACCTTCCATGCACTGGGCTATGCGCTCAGCGCCAGCGCGACCCTGCATGACGTCTTCGATCGCATGGTGCGCTACTTCGACGTCATCACCGACGTTGCGCGCCTGAGCCTGGAGCCGACCGAGGACGGCTATCGCTTTTCGATTTCCGATGCCAGCGTCAGCGGCGAGTTGTCGGTCGAAGCGATCGACGCGTTTTCCGCGCTGATCGTGCGCATGTGCCGTGGTCTGCTCGGCCGCCGTGATTTCTCGCCACGCCTGCTGCGCCTGCAGCGCACCGCACCGCAAAACCGTGCGGCCTTCGAGCGCCTGTTCCGCGCGCCGATCCAGTTTTCCGCCGGCGAGAACGCGGTCTACCTCGACGGCCATGTGCTCGACATGCCGCTCGAGGGTGCCAACCCCGAGCTGGCGCGGCACAACGACGAGATCGTCCAGCGTTACCTCGCGCGTCTGCGCCAGGATGACGTGGTCACCCGCGTGCGCACCGCGCTGACCGAGTTGCTGCCGACCGGCGAGCCAAGCGCCGCCGCGGTCGCCGCGAAACTGCACATGTCGCCGCGCAGCCTGCAGCGCCGTCTGGCGGAGACCGGCAATACCTTCAACGCCGTGCTGCTCGATACGCGGCACCAGCTTGCGCTGAGCTATCTGCGTGATCTCAATCTGAGCATCGGCGAGATCGCCTTCATGCTCGGCTTCGGCGACATGAGCAGCTTCACCCGCGCATTCCGGCGCTGGGCGGGGTGCTCGCCGAGTGAGTTCCGGGCGCGGAAGGTTTGAAGCTTCGTAGGGCGGGATACTCTGCGCTTTCCCGTCCTGCGAGCTCTGATGTAGCCCGGTTTCGCCATAGGTGAAGCCGGGAAGCACTGTTGCGCAAATCAGCTTCCCGGCTCCACTGCGCGGAACCGGGCTACTCAAGCTGGGGACTCTCAAAAAAACCCGTTCGTCTCGAGTGCCGCGCCATCGGCGCGGTGTATCGAGAGGCCAGCGCATCAGTCTTGCCGGGCCCGCCACTGCACCGGCGTCATCCCGGTCCAGCGTTTGAACGCGCGCTGGAATGCACTCTGCTCGGAGTAGCCGAGCAGAAACGCGATGTCGGTCAGATCCAGCAGCGGATCGGCGAGGCAGCGTTCGGCAAGTTCGCGGCGGACTTCTTCGACAAGCTGGCTGAAGCTCAGCGATTGCTCGCTCAGACGCCGCTGCAGGCTGCGCGGGCTCTGCGCGAGCTGGGCGGCGAGCCACTCGAGATCCACCGGTGCGTGCTTGAGGCGCGCGGCGATCAGCGCGCGCGCACGGGCGAGCACATCGTCGCTGCGCGGTAATTCCAGCAACTGCGAATCGGCGAGACGCAGCATCAGTTCGCGCATTGCCGGGTCGGGCTGGATCAGCGGCGCGGACAGCCAGCTCAGCGGCACCGCGAGTCGATAGGCCGACTGCCCGTAGCGCAGCTCGCAGCCGAAAATGCGCTCGTGCTCGCGCAGGTCTGCGGGCGCCGGATAGATGAAGTCGATGCGTTGCACCGTTG
>CAZDPA010000165.1:3956-8767 GCA_964507195.1 uncultured Salinisphaerales bacterium
GGCCGGCCATCCAGCGCGTGAACGTCAGCAGACCTGACAGGTTGAACTCGGCGAGCTGACGGAACGGCGGATCGGTTTCGGGCTGCCAGGACAGCACCATCAGATCCGATTCGGTCGCGGCGGTCACGCCGCCCAGGTCGATGACCAGAGCCTGGTAGCGCCGCAGGCAGTCCAGTGCTTCACCGAGATTGCCGCAGTTCATCGCCACATAGCCGAGCGCCCCATAATGGCCGGGGCGGACGCTCTCGCCGACATGCAGACCCAGATGCGGGTCATCCAGCAGTTCCGCTGCGCGGTCGAACAGGGCGGCGGCCAGGGATTCCGGCACGCGGCTTTCACGATCCCCAGCCTGGATGCCGGTGCCTGCCAGCAGATGCGGCGGCTCGACGCCGCGTGCCTGGGCATAGTCGAGCAGGGCGCGCAGATACGCCATGGATACGGAGTTTGCTGTGGCGCGGTCTGTCATTCGGCCTGGCGTGCGGCGTCAAGATTCCGCGCCCAGTGTGGCCGAAGATGGCGGCATCGCGAAATGCCTTTTGGGGAACAGAGCCATGATCGAGCAGTTCATCAGCACCGTGCACCAGCTGCTCGGCCCGCACGTCGACTGGAAGCAGGTCGTGCTGACCGGCATGGCGCCGGTATTCCTGATGGCCTTCGCGGTCGAGTACAAGCTGATGCAGACGCGCGGCTGGCGGACGGCGTTCCACTGGAAGGATGTCGGCACCAATATCGGCCTCGGTGCGAGCTATCAGGTCGCCGAGTTCATCGTGCATGCGCTGGTCAGCGGCGCGATCATCGTCTGGATCTACGAGCACCGCGTGTTCGACATGCCGATCAACGGCTGGACCATCGTGCCGATCTTCATCGCCGTCGAATTCCTGTACTACTGGTTCCACCGCGCCAGCCACCGCATCCGCTGGTTCTGGAGCGCGCACGTCGTGCACCACTCCGGCGAGCATATGAACTTCACGACCGCGCTGCGCCAGAGCGCGCTGTACTCGATCACCGGCTGGTGGCTGTTCTTCATGCCGCTGGTGTGGCTCGGCGTGCCGCCGGGCGTGGTGTTCTTCCTGTACGCCTGCGACCTCGCATACCAGTACTTCGTCCACACCGAAGTGATCACCAAGCTGCCGCGCTGGTACGAGTACATCTTCGATACGCCGAGCAACCATCGCGCGCATCACGGCCGCAATCCGCAGTACATCGACAAGAACTACGGCGGCGTGCTGATCATCTTCGACCGCTGGTTCGGCACCTATGTCGATGAAGTCGAGCCGGTCGACTACGGCATTCCACGCCAGGTGAAGTCGAACAATCTGTGGACGCTGAACATGCACGAGTTCCTCGACATGTGGCGTGACGTCGCCCGGCCGGGACCGTTGTGGCAGCGCCTCAAGCACCTGTGGGCGCCGCCGGACTGGCAGCGCCCTGCAGTCGAGGTTCAGGGCTTGAGCGAGGCGCGGAACTTTAGATAGTCCGCTGCCGCCTGCTTCGGTGCTTCAAGCATCGGCAGGTGGCCGATGTCCGGCATGACGATCAGTTCCGAGCCCGGAATCAGCTGCTGCAGGATGCTCGCGCCGCTGACATCGAGCGCGCGGTCGTGGTCGCCCCAGACGATCAGCGTCGGCGCCTTGACCTGCGCCGCCAGCTGCTCGCTCGGCGTCGACACGCCGTGCAGACCGGCCATGATCTTCTTCAGGAGTTCGCGATTGCCATAGGCGCGCTCGGCGAGCACGGTCTTGATGCCGTTCGGCAGGAATGGCGGTTGGTTCATCACCATCGCCATCAGCGCCGGGTAATCCTCCGGCCGCTCGACGATCAGCGGCATCTTGCCGGTCTTCGCGTAGATCTCGCGCACTTCGCTGAGCTTCGCGGTTTCGACACCGGCCGGCGCGAGCAGCCACAGGCTGCGGGTCTTCTGCGGGAACAGCGCCGCGTACTGCAGCACGGTCCAGCCACCCATCGAACTGCCACCGAGATGCGCACCCTCGACACTGAGGGCAGTCAGGAACTGATCCAGACGCAGTGCCTGCTCGTCGATCGTGTAGGTGACATCCGCAGGCTTGCTGCTCTCACCGAAGCCCGGCATGTCCGGAATGATGACGCGATAGTGCGGCGTCAGCAGACGCGAGACCTGCGTGAAGTTGTCCTTGTCGGCGCCGAAGCCATGGACCAGGACCAGCGGCTCGCCGCTGCCGCCTTCGAGATAGGCGATGTCGAAGCCGTCGATCGTTGCGGTCTTGCGCACCAGATGTGCGCGCTGGCGTTCGATGCCCACCGCAAAAGCGGCGCTCTTCGCTGGTGCGAAATGGTCGAGTGCCACGAGGCTGCCGATCAGCAGCGCGACGAGGACCAGCAGGGAAATCAGGATGCGGCGGATCATGCGTTCTCTCTATGACTGCTGGTTGCGCGTATCGCGCATCAGGTTTTCCTGCGCAATGCTGGCGACGAGGCGGCCGCTGCGATCAAAGATCAGGCCGCGCGACATGCCGCGTGCACCTTGCGAGGTCGGCGAATCCATGCTGTAGAGCAGCCAGTCGTCAACCCGCACCTGGCGATGGAACCAGATCGCGTGATCGATGCTGGCGACGACCATGTAGTCGGCAAACCAGCTCTGACCGTGTGGACGCAGCGCGGTCGACAGCAGGTTGAAGTCCGAGGCATAGGCCAGCACACAACGGTGCAGCATCGGATCGTCCGGCAACTTGCCGGCCGCGCGAAACCAGATGTGCTGCGCCGGCGGCTGGATCTCCGGCGCCAGTGGATTCCACGGCGAGACCGGCTTGAAGTCGATTGCCAGTTCGCGCGTCAGTGTGTGAAACACCCGGTCCGGGACATCGTCAGCCTGCTGGATCCAGAGATCATTCAGTTCGCGCGAGCTGACGAGCTTCTCCGGTGGCGGCACGTCCGGCATCTTGACCTGATGTTCGAGGCCCGCTTCCGGTTTCTGGAACGAGGCGATCATCGACAGGATCGGCTGGCCGTTCTGGATCGCCTGCACGAGTCGCGTCGTGAAGGTGCGGCCGTCACGGACACGCTCGACTTCGTAGACGATCGGCAGCGTCATGTCGCCAGGGCGCAGAAAGTAGGCATGCAGGGAGTGGGCGTCACCGACAGCAACCGTACGGTTGGCCGCAACCAGGGCCTGACCGATGACCTGCCCGCCGAACACGCTCTTGCCGCCGAGATCGCGCGATTGCCCGCGAAACAGGTTGGCCTCGAGGGTTTCGAGGTCGAGGAGGTTCACCAGATCCTGCAGAATGCGATTCATGAGTACACAGCGGCGTAGGCGAGACGCAAGATTAATGGATAGTCGCGCCTGGCGGCTTGGCCGGCGGGCCAGCACATCCCGATTCTGGCCATTGGTTGGGCTTGGCCGATGAAGTGCCGCATCAGTTGCGGTGCGTGCTGTACCGCGCCCTCCATCTCCTCACCGATTCCCGGTATGCCCAACGGAAAACCGGCGGGCGTGCCCTGCGTCCAACTCGATGAGGCCATGCAATGTCGCCTGTTCGGCGACCCTCGCCGTCCCGCTGTCTGCGGGAGTTTGCAGCCGATCGTGGAGATGTGCGGACAGACGCGAGAGCAGGCGCTGCTGTATCTGTCGCAGCTTGAGCGACTGACGCTTCCCTAAATGCGGCCGCGAAAGCTGTCCTGCTGCTGCGTCTGTATGGCTTTGCCGCCGCGCAACTGACGCGTGTTCCAGCCCAGACGCACGCCGACATCCGGACGGGTGTCGCAGGTCAGTGTCAGTTCAAGCGTGTCGTTCGCTTCTATCTGGAGCGGATCGAGCAAGGGCAGATAGATCTGTTCCCAGTGTGTCGCGACCTCGAACGGTGAAGTGGAGAGCTGCACGCCCGGCACCAGATCGGCCTCCCACCACAGCGCGAAGCCGCTGATCAGCGATGACGGTAGATCGCCGGCCTTCCAGCTGACTGCCTGAGTGCGTCGGCTGCGCGGCGCCGGCTTGCCGGGGCGGACATCGAGATCATCCCAGAGGCGCGCGGTTGCGGCGCTGCCGCCGAGATCCGTCGGCGTGATGGTCTTTACATACATGTTGTTGAGGCTGACGGTGCGCGCCATCGACAGGTCCAGATCAAAGCCGACGCCGGGCCAGATGTCGATTTCGCGCTGCAAGCGGTCGGTGAGCATCGGCGCGGCGAACTGGCGCAGCGCATACGGAAGAATCGCGCCGCCCGGTTTGAGGAAGCGTCGCGCATCGACAGCGGTTTCGAGAAAGCCTTCTTCCAGCGCGAAGTTGCCCAGCGTCTCGGTGACGACGATGTCGACCGCAAGCTTGCGTTGGTATTCGCCCGAGTGGGTCTTGATGAAGCGCAGCCCGTCGATGCCGTTGCGCCGCGCCAGATCCTCCGCCATGTCGAGCATGTCGGTGTACTCAATCAGCGTGCACTGCCGCGCGCCCAGCTTCCACGCAAGAAAGCTCAGGAAGCCGGTGCCCGCGCCGATGTCCAGCACGGTTGACTCGCCTGGCACCACGAGCTGCTTGAGCGCCTGGTGAAAAGCCGCATTGCGCGGGGCATCGCCCAGCAGCTTGCGGTGGAGTTCGATTTCGCTCATGGGTAGGTCAACAGGCAGGCAGTGAATGCGCGAATGATCCTGGGCAGCGCACGTGGCGTTTGCGCCAGCAAGGCAAATTTACTGCGCATAGTCTGCCAGTCCGACCCCGCACTCGGCTAAACTGCGCGCCGCGCCGGTATAGCTCAGACGGTAGAGCACCTGATTTGTAATCAGGGGGTCGCGGGTTCGATTCCTGCTGCCGGCACCATCGCCACATATGCAATGTACGTTCG
>CAZDPA010000166.1:0-8758 GCA_964507195.1 uncultured Salinisphaerales bacterium
ATGATCGCGCGCCTGCGTTACTCGCGCCCAGGCGTTGCGCTGATCTCGCCGCCACCGCATCACGACATCTACTCGATCGAGGATCTGGCGCAGCTGATCTTCGACCTCAAGCAGGTCAATCCGCAGGCGCTGGTTTCCGTGAAGCTCGTCTCCGGTCCCGGCGTCGGCACGATTGCCGCTGGCGTCGCCAAGGCCTATGCCGACCTGATCACGATCTCCGGCTACGACGGCGGCACGGGTGCGAGCCCGCTGACCTCGGTGAAGTACGCCGGCACACCGTGGGAGCTCGGCCTGTCAGAAACGCATCAGACGCTGCGCATGAACAATCTGCGCGACAAGGTCCGCGTGCAGACCGACGGCGGTCTCAAGACCGGTCTCGACGTCATCAAGGCGGCGATCCTCGGTGCCGAGTCGTTCGGCTTCGGCACTGCGCCGATGGTCGCGCTGGGCTGCAAGTATCTGCGCATCTGCCATCTGAACAACTGCGCGACCGGCGTCGCGACGCAGAACCAGGTACTGCGTCTCGAGCACTTCATCGGCCTGCCGGAAATGGTCATGAACTATTTCCGCTTCGTGGCGATCGAGACGCGCGAATGGATGGCTTCGCTCGGCATCCGCACGATTGCCGAACTGATCGGCCGCACCGATCTGCTCGAGATCGAGGAGACGCGCAGTGCCAAGGCGCAGAACCTCGACCTCACGCCGATTCTCGAATCCTCGGGCATGGTGCTGCCGAGCGCGCAGTACTGCATGTTCAACAACGAGCCGTTCGACAAGGGCGAGTTGGCGGAAGCGATGCTCGAGGACTGCATGCCGGCGATCGGCCACAAGACCGGCGGCATCTTCCACTACACCGTGTCGAACCGTCATCGTTCGATCGGTGCGCGTCTGTCGGGTGAGATAGCCCGCCGCCACGGCAATCTCGGCATGAGCGACAAGCCGATCACGGTCAAGCTCAAGGGCACCGCCGGCCAGTCGCTCGGTGTCTGGAATGCCGGCGGCCTGCATCTCGAACTCGAAGGCGATGCCAACGACTACGTCGGCAAGGGCATGGCCGGCGGTCGCATCGTCGTCAAGCCGCCGAAGAACGTGCGCTACGAAACCCGTGATGCCGCGATCATCGGCAACACCTGCCTGTACGGCGCGACCGGCGGTCTGCTGTATGCCGCAGGCATGGCCGGCGAGCGCTTCGCCGTGCGCAACTCCGGCGCGCATGCGGTCGTCGAAGGCTGCGGCGACCACGGCTGCGAGTACATGACCGGCGGTGTCGTCGTCGTGCTCGGCCGCACCGGCGTCAACTTCGGTGCGGGCATGACCGGTGGTTTCGCCTACGTGCTCGATGAGAAGCGCAGCTTCGTCGATCGCTACAACCACGAGCTGATCGACATCCATCGCGTCGTGTCGGAATCGATGGAGGCACACGAGAACTACCTGCGCACCGTGATCTCCGACTACGCGACGGTGACCGGCTCGAAGTGGGCGCAGCAGATCCTCGCCGACTGGGCCGACTTCGTCGGCAAGTTCTGGCTGGTCAAGCCGCGCGCCGCCGAAATCGGTTCCTTGATCGATTCAGTCCGTGCTGCGGCCTGAATCTCGTGAGGCGGCAGGCGTGAGGGGTGAGGCGTACAGCGCCACCTTCACTGCCACCGCCTCGTACTAACTGAATTGTTCAACTGGAGGAAGGTAGGACGCAGGAGCTGTCGGCACCCGCCACCGGGACGCCTCACACCTCACGCCTCACACCTCACGCTATATGGGCGCCAAGAACGCAAACCAATTCCTTGACCTGCCGCGCCACGATCCGGCGAAGAAGCCGGTCGAGGTGCGCATCCACGATTTCCGTGAAATCTACGGGCAGTTCCAGCCGGAACAGGCCAAGGCGCAGTCCGGCCGCTGCCTCGCCTGCGGCAATCCGTACTGCGAGTGGAAGTGCCCGGTACACAATTTCATTCCGAACTGGCTGAAGCTGATCGAGGAAGGCAATCTGTTTGCCGCTGCCGAGCTGTCGCATCGCACGAATTCGCTGCCCGAAGTCTGCGGCCGCGTCTGCCCGCAGGATCGCCTGTGCGAAGGCGCATGCACGCTCAACGAAGGCTTCGGTGCCGTCACCATCGGCAGC
Organism: uncultured Salinisphaerales bacterium; assembly: GCA_964507195.1. Lineage (GTDB taxonomy): Bacteria > Pseudomonadota > Gammaproteobacteria > Nevskiales > Nevskiaceae > Solimonas. The sequence continues at coordinate 2,120 of CAZDPA010000166.1, forward strand.
ATCGAGAAGTACATCACCGACGAGGCCGTGAAGCAGGGCTGGCGTCCGGATATGTCCAAGGTCAAATGGACACGCAAGCGCGTCGCGATCGTCGGCGCGGGTCCGGCCGGCCTGGGCTGCGCCGATGTGCTCGCACGCAACGGCGTGAAGCCGATCGTGTTCGACAAGTACAACGAGATCGGCGGCCTGCTGACCTACGGCATTCCGCCGTTCAAGCTCGAGAAGGACGTCGTCAAGACGCGTCGCATGCTGCTCGAAGGCATGGGCGTCGAATTCCGCCTCGGCGTCGAGATCGGCAAGGACATCAGCTTCGACAGCCTGCTGAAGGACTACGACGCGGTGTTCCTCGGCATGGGCACCTACAACTACATGAAGGGCGGCTTCCTCGGTGAAGAACTGCCGGGCGTATTCGAAGCGCTGCCGTTCCTGATCGCCAACATCAATCCGCTGCTCGGCGAGGCCAAGGAAGGCGATGCTGCGCTCAACGTCAAGAACGAGCGCGTCGTCGTGCTCGGCGGCGGCGACACGGCGATGGACTGCGTCCGTACTTCGATCCGCCAGGGCGCAGAGAGCGTGCACTGCGCCTATCGTCGTGACGAAGCCAACATGCCGGGCTCGCGTCGCGAAGTTGCCAACGCCAAGGAAGAAGGCGTCGAGTTCCTGTGGAACCGCCAGCCGGTCGCGATCGTCGGCAACGGCAAGGTCGAAGGCGTCAAGCTCGTCACGACCCAGCTCGGCAAGCCCGATGCCAAGGGCCGGCGCAAGCCGGAAGTTGTCGAAGGTTCGGAAGAGATCATCGAAGCCGATCGCGTCATCGTCGCCTTCGGCTTCCGCCCGAGTCCAGCGCAGTGGTTCGGCGACCACAACCTCAAGCTGCATGAAGACGGCCGCATGAAGGTCAATGGCGCGGTGCTGGCTAAGCACAAGTTCCAGACCGCCAATGCGAAGGTCTTTGCCGGTGGTGACATGGTTCGCGGTTCCGATCTCGTCGTCACCGCTGTGTTCGAAGGTCGCGAAGCTGCCGAAGGCATCCTCGACTATCTCGGCGTCTAAGCGACTCACTCGGTGAGCACGTCGACGATCTTCGACGCACTCGGCGGCGAGCCGGGCGTGCGGGCGCTGGTCGATGCGTTCTACGACCACATGGACAAGGATCCGGCGTATGCCGGCATCCGTGCGCTACATCCTGCGGGCCTGAGCGGCTCGCGCAACAAGTTGTTCTGGTACCTGTGCGGCTGGAGCGGCGGGCCGCAGCATTTCGTTGAACGCTTCGGCCATCCGCGGCTGCGCGCGCGTCATCTGCCGTTCTCGATCGGCGAATCCGAACGCGACCAGTGGCTGCAGTGCATGAATGCGGCGATGAAAGAACGCGCGCTGGCGGCGCCGCTCGTGCAATCCCTGCTGGAAGCGCTGGTACCGCTCGCCGACTGGATGCGGAATCAGGCCAGCTGAGCCAAACTGGGTGCATGTACCTGCGCCTTCCATTGCTGTTGTTCACACTGTGTGCTGCCTGCAGTGCCGCAGAACCGGCGGCCCAGCCCGCTGCGAGCACCGTCGAAGTCGTCGAAGTTGCTCGCGGTCTCGAACATCCCTGGGCTCTGGCATTTCTTCCCGACGGACGGATGCTGGTAACCGAGCGGCCAGGCCGCATGCGCCTGGTCTCAGCGGAGGGTGTCGTGTCAGCCCCGCTTGCCAATGTTCCAGCTGTCGTTGCGCGCGGGCAGGGCGGATTGCTGGATGTCGTGCTGGCGCCGGATTTTGCGAACTCCCGGCGCATCTACTTCAGCTATGCCGAGCCACGCACAGAAGGTAACGCCACTGCGATTGCACGCGCCCGGCTGGGCGACACTGCGCTGAGCGACGTCACGGTGATCTTCCGTCAGCAGCCCGCAATGGACTCGGGCTATCACTTCGGCTGCCGTCTCGCGTTTGCCCCTGACGGCACGCTGTTCGCAACACTCGGCGAGCGCAACAAAAGCCGCGAACTCGCGCAGCAACGCGACAATCACATCGGCAAGGTCATCCGCATCCGGCCCGACGGCAGCGTGCCGTCCGACAATCCTTATGCCGATGGCAAGGATGGCGCCGCCGAGGTCTGGTCCTACGGCCATCGCAACCCACAGGGCGCGGCAATCCATCCGCAGACCGGAAAACTGTGGCTCAACGAACATGGCCCCAAGGGCGGCGATGAAGTCAACATTCCGCTCGCCGGCCGCAACTACGGCTGGCCGGTGATCACCCACGGTCGCGAGTACTCCGGCATGGCGGTCGGCGATGGCATCTCCAGCGCCAAAGACATGGAACAGCCGGTCCACTACTGGGTACCGTCGATCGCACCCAGTGGCATGGCGTTCTACACCGCAGATCGCTTTTCCGCCTGGCGCGGCAACCTGTTTGTCGGTTCGCTGAAGTTCGGCCAGCTCGTGCGCCTGCAGCTCGATGGCGAAAAGGTCGTCCATGAAGAGCGTTTGCTCGACGGGCTGCAAGCACGCATCCGCGACGTCCGCGCAGGTCCCGACGGTTATCTCTATCTGTTGACCGACGAGACGGACGCGCGCGTGCTGCGAGTCGGTTTCCAGTAGGCCGGTGCGCCAAAGGATAAGCAAGGTTTCGTTCAGCATGAGCTTCCGCGCGGCCTTGCCTTGCCCTGGTTCCCCGGCGTAAAAAAGTGCCATGCAACGTTTCCTCGATCGAATCGGTCGCGGATTCGAACAGGGCTGCATCGAGTTCGCGACCATGGATGGCCGCACCTGGACTGTCGGTCGGGGCAAGCCTTGCGTGCGCTTGCGCCTGCGCGACGTCGACGTACTGCGCCGCATCGCGATGCATACGGCGCTGCGCTTCGGCGAAACCTACGTAGACGGCGGCTGGGTGCCCGAGAACTGCACGCTGCGCGAGGTGCTCGACGTCGGCATCCGCCTGCAGATGCACTTCGAGCAGCATGCACGCTGGCCGTGGTTGCAGCGTCTGCGCGCACTTTGGTCCGAACGCAACGGCGCGCAGCGCAGTCGCCGCAACGTCGCACACCACTACGATCTCGGCAACGCGCTGTACCGGCTGTTTCTCGACACCGACCTGCATTACTCCTGCGCCTACTTCGCGGATGCCGACATGTCGCTCGAGCAGGCTCAGCAGGCGAAGTGTGCATTGATCGCGCGCAAGCTTGATCTGCGTGCGCACGCGGAAGTCCTCGACATCGGCTGCGGCTGGGGCAGTCTGGCGATGTATCTCGCCGAGCATCATGGCGCCCGGGTCACCGGCATCACACTGTCCTCGGAGCAGCTCGCGCTGGCACAGCAGCGCGTGCGGGAGCGCGGCCTGCAGGATCGCGTCAGCCTGCGCCTTGAAGACTATCGCGATACGCGCGGTCGGTTCGATGCGATCGTCAGCGTCGGCATGTTCGAGCATGTCGGGCGGCCGCAGTACCGGCGCTATTTCGACACCATCGCACGGCGGCTCAAGCCCGAGGGCACCGCACTGGTCCACAGCATTGGCCGCTCGTCGCCGCCGGGCTGCTGCAATCCCTGGATACAGAAGTACATCTTTCCCGGTGGCTACATTCCGGCGGCATCTGAAATGCTGTCGGCCATCGAGACGAGCGGACTGATTCTCAGCGATCTGGAGATCTGGCGCCGGCACTATGCGATGACCCTGGCCGAGTGGCGCAGGCGCTTCGAAGCTGCGCATGCGGCCCTGCCTGCCGGACTCGACGAGCGCTTCCGGCGCCTCTGGTCGTTCTATCTGCTTGCCTCGGAGACCTGCTTCCGCGTCGGCGGCCTCGTCGTGTTCCATGCCCAACTGGTCCGGCGCAACGACCGACTGCCAGTGACGCGCGACTATCTGTACGAGATTCCGCAGACCCCCGGTGCAGGGCGTTAAACTGCACGTTCATCGTCCAGCCGCTCCGCTCCGCATCGCATGTCCGAACTCCAGCTGTCGCCCGCCGAAGCCCGTGTCGTCGCCGTCATGGTCGAAAAATCGATCACGACGCCGCAGTACTACCCGATGACCGTCAACGCCATCATGATGGCGGCGAACCAGAAGAGCTCGCGCCATCCGGTGATGAATCTGACCGAAGGCGATGTCAGCGCCGCGCTGAACCGGCTCGAGGAACTCAAGCTGGTCACCCGCGACAGCTTCAGCGGCCGAGTGCAGAAGTGGCGCCAGCAGTTCATGCATCAGCTGATGCTCAAGCCACAGACGATGGCACTGCTGACGACGCTGGTCCTGCGCTCCTCGCAGACCGCGGCGGAGCTGCGTGCCAATGCGCTGCCACTCAACGGCCCCGGTGACGGCGAGGCATTTTCTGCGGCGCTGGCTGATCTCGCCGACCGCGCAACGCCGTTGGTCGTCCAGCTGCCGCGTGCCCACGGCCAGGCCGCAACGCGTTACGGACATACGCTGAGTGGCGCGCAGGAGTCGGTTGCGTTCGAGGTACCTGCCGCTGCGACGGCAGCGCCCGGTGGTGAACGTATCGATGTGACCGAGCTGCTCGCCCGCGTACAGACGCTGGAACGCCGCGTCAGCGAACTTGAAAGCCAGCTCGGGATCACTTCCGCGCCGGCTGCGGACTGATCGCTCCAGGATCTCCACCAGACGCCGCTGCAGTGACTGACCTGAGCGCCCTGCGGTCGCAATTCGCGAGCGCGTCCGAAAAGCTGCTGGTTCGCGACGCCATGCGTCTGCGGGCGCAGCTGGATCGCGCGCGCGCGGAACGCTTTGATACGGCGCGCTTTGCCCAGGATCTGAAGCAGGCGCAGCTGCGCGCCGAGAACCGTCAGCGCCTGCGTCCGAAGGAAATCGACTTCCCCGCCGAGCTGCCGGTCGTGCAGGCGCGCGAGGAACTGCTTGATGCGATCCGCGCGAACCAGGTCGTCGTCGTCTGCGGCGAAACCGGCTCGGGCAAGACCACGCAGCTACCGAAGCTGTGTCTGGAACTCGGTCGCGGGACGCGTGGCCTGATAGGCCATACCCAGCCGCGCCGTCTCGCCGCGCGCAGCGTCGCGCAGCGCATCGCGTCCGAACTGAAAACAACCATCGGCGCGCTGGTCGGCTACGAGACTCGGTTTGATCGACGCACTTCGGACGGCACGCTGGTCAAGCTGATGACCGACGGCATTCTGCTCGCCGAGCTCGCGTGCGATCATCAGCTGAGCCAGTACGACACGATCATCATCGACGAAGCGCACGAGCGCAGCCTCAACATCGACTTTCTGCTGGGCTGGCTGCGTCGCATCCTGCCGCAGCGCCCCGATCTGAAAGTGATCGTGACCTCGGCAACGCTCGACCCGGAGCGCCTGTCGGCGCACTTCGGTGGTGCGCCGATCATCACCGTTTCGGGTCGCACCTTTCCGGTCGAAACGCGCTATCAGGCGATCGGCGAAGACGCCGACATGGAGGATGCGGTCGCGACTGCCGTGGATACCTTGTGGCTCGGCCGCCCTCACCCACCGCCTGCTCCGCAGACGGTTCCCCCTCTCCCAGGAGGAGAAGGCAAGTTGATGCCGCTGCGCGGCGGTCATGCACTTGGCGACATCCTCGTGTTCCTCCCCGGCGAGCGTGAAATCCGCGACACCGCGCGCGTGCTCGGTGGGCGCTATCCGAAAGCAGAGATCCTGCCGCTGTACTCGCGCCTCGCAGCGGCGGCGCAAGACAAGGTGTTCAGCAGCGGACGCGCGCCGCGCATCGTGCTCGCGACCAATGTCGCCGAAACCTCGCTGACGGTTCCGGGCATCCGCTACGTCATCGACACCGGCCTCGCGCGCCTGAATCGCTACGCACCGCGCACTGGCGTACAGCAACTGCAGATCGAGCCGGTGTCGCAGGCGGCGGCAAATCAGCGCGCCGGTCGCTGCGGACGACTCGGACCCGGCATCTGTGTCCGCCTGTATGCCGAAGACGATTTTGCACAACGCCCGCTGTTCACCGATCCCGAGATCAAGCGCGCCAATCTCGCTGGCGTGCTGCTGCAGATGGCGGCGCTCGGACTCGGCCAGGTCGACGAGTTTCCGTGGGTCGATCCTCCGGATGGTCGTCACGTCGCCGAAGCGTCACGCGTACTGCAAACCTTGGGCGCATTCAATGAGCAGGGCAAGCTGACTGCGCAGGGCCGCGAGCTGGCGCGCCTGCCGCTCGATCCGCGCATTGCGCGCATTGCGATGGCCGGACGCGACAGCATGGTGCGCGATGCGGTTTTCGTGCTCGCCGCCGCGCTGTCGGTGCAGGACCCGCATGAAGTGCCGCCCGATGCCAAGGACGCCGCGCGCAATGCACATGCGCAATGGCGGCACCGGCGTTCGGACTTTCTGTCCCTGCTGTTGCTGTGGCAACGCTGGCGCGAATGGAGCGCGGCATCGACCAACCGCCAGTTGCGCAAGCTGTGTCGCGAGCACTTCGTTTCGTTTCTGCGCATGGAGGAATGGGAGGCGGTGTACAAGCAGATCTGCGATCTGCTTGGTGAGGCGGGAGGCGGGAAGCGGGAGGCGAAGAAACCGCCCTCGACCGCGCCTCACCCCTCGCCCCTCACGCCTGACGAGTGGGAGGCGCTGTACGCGCCGATCCACCAGGCGCTGCTCGCCGGCCTGATCGATCACATCGGCCAGAAGCTGCCGGAACTGCCGGAGTATCAGGGGCCCAAGG
>CAZDPA010000167.1:0-8664 GCA_964507195.1 uncultured Salinisphaerales bacterium
GAGGACAAAAGTCGCAGTGACGGACCGATCGGAGATCATCCCTGTTTGGCAGGGATTGATTCCGCCGCCGCAACCCGTATCCCCGCCGAACGTCTGAAACTGCCAGCCCACAGCCGGTGCGGCGGTCAGTTCGACGACCGCGCCCTGGGCGAACACCTCACTGCAGTCGCCGCCGCAGTTAATGCCGATCGGGTCGCTGGTGACGATGCCGCTGCCGGTGACGGCGATCTCCAGATTGAACAGCAGGACTTCCACCGCGCCCGCATCGCAGGCGGCGCCCTGAGGGCGGGCGGTGCCGACCTGATCCGTCGCCGGGCAGCTGGCGCCGGCGAGATCGATGGCCGGACTGCCCGTGACAAGCCTGTGGTGCGGCGTCAGATCGAAATTGTCGATGCCGACCAGATCCGGGTTCAGAATGTCTTCGAGCGCCGTCGGTTGGTCTCCATCGGAAGTTGCCGCAAGGTCGGTGAAATCCAGCGTGACACCAATTAGTGATTGCGCGGTCGTCGCCCCGGCGCTGCCAAACAGATTGCCGCCAGCACTGAAGACGGTGCCACCCGAGTTGGCGCTCGCCTCGCGAACGTTACCTGTGTTGCCGGCGACGACGCTGCGTCCAATCTGCACGAGGCCACTGCCGAGGGCGGCAACCCCGCCGATCCCGCCGGCATTCAAGGTGACAGTGCTGTCGAACAGTTCGATCGTGCCGGAGCCGATCGCCCCTACGCCACCACCGACCCCGGCGGATGTACCGTCTCCGGCCTGATTGCCCGAGATCGTGCTGTTGATGACGGCGACGCTGCCGCCTGTCGATGAGGCAAGGCCGCCGCCGGCGTAGAGCGATGCGTTGCTCCAGATCGTGCTGCGGGTGACGGTGAGCGCGCCTGAGGCGAAAATACCGCCACCGGAATGCGCGCCGACCGCCGCATCGAGGCCCGCGCTGTTGCCGGTGATCCGGCTGTTGACGATTTGCGTCGGACCAGAGGCGTTGATGCCGCCGCCAGATCCGAGGGGAGTGGTGTTGTCGCTGATCAGGCTGTCAAAGATGCTCAGCGCACCCAGCGAGTGGATGCCGCCGCCGCGCAAGGCATCCATTCCGTCGTCAGCACGGTTGTTGGTCACGACACTGTTGCGGATCGTCAGATCACCGCTCAATCCGTTGTAGATGCCGCCGCCATCGGTGGTACTCAGGCCACCTTCCAGCGTCAGATCCTCGATTGTCAGCAGGCCGTTGTTGGTGAGAATGCGGAAAAACGCCGGGTTGACAGCTTCCCGCCGCAGCGCCGCGCCGTTGCCCTCGATGAGCAGCTCGGTCGCGGCATCGACGATCAGTTCGCCCGTCAGCGTGTAGTTGACGCCGTTTTCGAGAACGATCGTGTCGGCGCCGCTGCCGGCGTCGCAGTCGCCGACGGCGGTATCCAGATTCGCGGCGTCGACGGCGTCCACGATCGTGCAGCCGCCAGTCGCCACGGCGATGACAGCGGCTTGGCTCGGCAAGGCCGCGATGCCCAGCAGTGCCGCGAACAAACCGGCGCGCAGGCCAGCGCGCTCCCGAACAAGATGAAGCTGGCGGAGATGAGGCATGGAGTCCCTTCCTGTGTGAGCGCCCGCGTCCGAACGGCGCAGGCGCATCGGCGGTCGGGCATCGCCGCTTGCCCGCGCACATGGCGGGCCCTGCCGAACTTCAACGCGTGAAGTCGGACAATCGGCATACAGGAAGAAAAAACAGCGTGGCTTGCCGGCGCTCAGTACCCGGTGCCGGTCAGTTGGAACGCAGTCCAGTGCGTCCCGGCGCTGGGTTCAAACGCGGAGAGCCCTTCGCGCCAGACTCGTTGCAGACGCGACAGCCATGCGCGCGGGCCCGCATCGTCGACAGCCGCATCGGCTGCGGCACGTTGCGCGATCTGCAGGGCGCGGTCCGGCGGCACGCCTTCCGCCAGGGCTTCATAGAACCTCAGCATCAAGGCATGAGTCTGTCGGTCCGAGACGCTCCATAGCGTGCCGAGCACATTGCGCGCACCGGCGCTCATGAATGCGCTGTGCAGTCCCAGTTGCGCACCACCACCGTAGTCCTTGCCGAGCAGCGTGTCGCAGGCCGCCAGCGTTACCAGATCCGCATCCAGGCGCATGAACTGCGCGACTTCCCAGGCCTGCAGCAGTCCGTTGTCACTCGAATCGCCGGGGTCGAGGACCAGATAGGTGTCCATCGGCATGGCCTCATCGAGGACCGCGTGCGTCGCAAAGTGGAGGATGCCCACGTTGGTGCTGAGTGCCTTGGCGCGCGATTCGGTTGCCTCCGCCCCGATCAGCAGCTGAGTACGCGTACCGAACAGTCGACCGATCGCCTGTGCCTCCTCACGCGCATATGGCAACGCCGCCGGGATGGCGCCGCGCAGGATTTCGCTATCGACCGGTACTCTCCCTTGGCCCTGGTCGCGCGCGAAAAGGGCGACCGACGCTTCTGGGCGCGACCGCCGCGTCCGCTGCACGTCGGTGAGGTAATGCTGAGCCGACAGCGCGGTAGATACCGCAAACCGGTCGATCAGGTATTGCGGCCTGTCACTGGTCTCCGACACGGGGCGTGCGACCAGTGCGGCGAATGGCAGCGCGTGCAGGGCGCCGTCGGCGAGGATGACCAGACGGGTGGTTGCATCCAGGTCGCGCGCCGCAGGTGCGATCAACTGTTCATACAGGCGATGGCCAGCAACAACCGCAGCATTGCGCAGTGCTGCATTAGGCCGCGTGGCGGCCAGCAGCCTGCGCAGTGCCCTCACCTGTTCGCTCAGCGCCTGTGCGCCTATATCGAGGCGCACGACGCGCAAGCCGTCGCGGCGCAGCCTCAACAGATAGGTCGATTCATCGACGACCGCGTAGGACAGCAGTGCCGTATCCGCGGGCAGTGCTGCGCGCAGTGCCGGGACCGAGACCGGCGGCGTGACGCCGACGCTGGCCAGCCGCGCCGGGCTGGTCGTCGCGATCCAGTCTGTGCGCAGGCCACCGAGTGCGGCGCGCGAAGTCTCGAGAGCAATCAGTAGACGATCGGCTCCTTCCTTGGCATCGCGCAGCTCGGCAAGCAGGCGGTCGTGTCGTGTTTGCTCCGCGGCGATGCGCGCGGCGAGCATGGCGGGAACCTCGATCGGCAGCTGTCCGCTGCCGGACACCGCAAGGTCGAGCAGCAGACGTGAGCGGTAGCGTTCGAGTACTGCAAACGCTTCCTCGTCGCGCTCCAGCGTCAGCAGCAGCGCGATCAGCTGGCGGTAGTAGCGCGCATGGCGTGCCAGGAAACTGCCCTGATCTTCCAGATTGCCACCGAGCAGGCGTTGCGCCGCTTCGTAGGCGTCGATGGCGACGAAGTAGGAGCGCACTGCTGCCTCGTTGCGACCTGCTGCCTCGTGCGCGCGGCCGCTGTCGAAGGCCGGCAGCGCCTCGTATATCGTGCCGGGTGTGCGGCGGCGCGCGATCGTCAACGCCCGCTCGAAATCTTCGAGCGCGGCATCGGGCTGCCCGCGTTCGAGATCGATCAGGCCATGGCTGTAGTGCAGATCCCAGCGGTCCCAGCTGTCCTGAGGGGCATCCTTGAGGAGCGCTTCAACCTGCCGGTAGCGGTCCTGGGCCAGATCGATTCGTCCGGTCTCGAGGGCGATCTGCCCCAGGATCAGCCAGACCGGGGTCAGGCCCTTGTCACCAAAGTCTGCGGACTTGTAGATCGCCAGTGCGCGCTGCGCTGCCTTCTCTGCATTTTCGTAATCCTTGGCGTAGATCGCGTTGTACGCGATGTTCTGCAGAACCATGCCTAAATCGGGCTTGGCATCGCGCTGCTCGAACGTATTGAGCGCCTCGGCGTAATAGCGCTGTGCGCCAGCGTAGTCGCCGCGCAGGTGCTTGAGATAGCCCAGCGAGTTCAGCGCATAGGTCCGCAGCGGCGAATGCGGCTGCTGCGCTTCAACCTCGGTCAGCGCCTTGCGGTGATACTGCTCGGCCTCGCGCACTTCGTACTGCATCGAGGCGATGACGCCCAACTCGAACCAGACACGTGCGGCCGACTGCGGGGGCGGGCGTGCCTCGATCAGGGTCAATGCCGACTGCGCGTAGTTCCGCGCTGTCGTGAGCTCGCCGGTCTGCCGGTGCAGCAATGCCAGGCGCATCCGAGTGCCGATCTCAAACTCGCCGTCCGGCTCGATGGCGCGTATCTGCGTCAGGGCTTCGGTCAGGCTCTCCAGCGCGGCTGCATTGTCATAGCGCCACAGCTGCGCAAAGCCGCGCCGCTCGATGCCAACGGCCTCGAAGAATTGATCGCCGCTCGCCCGACTGCCGGCCAGCGCCGCTTCGAAGCTTGCCGAGCCCGCCTCTGTATCGCCCAGGTAGATCTGGGCAAGGCCAAGCGCATGATGCAATTGCGCATTGAGCCGTGAGCGCGGCCAGCGCTGCTGTATCCGCCGCTGCGCCTCGTCGAGTAGTGCTGCTGCCGCGCGCAATTCGCTGGCCTCGTACAAGGCCTTACCAGTCTCTAGCATCAGCCAGCCGGCCAAAGGCAACTCGCTGTGCGCCATTGTGGGCACTGCCAGCGTCTCGTGCAGCAGCGTATTGGCGCGGTCGACTTCTGCGGCCCGGGCCGCTTCGAGGACGCGCAGTGCCTGCGGCCATAGCGTGCCCTCCGGGGACTCCGGCTCGGTTTCCAGACCCAGTGTGCCGGCGGGTAGCATGACCGGTTCGAGTTGCGCGCTCTGGCGCCGCAGGCGCAGGCGCACGCCCGCTGGTCCGTTGCCGACGGCCGAGCCGGCCTGCAGACTTAACGGCGAGTCGACCGCAATCCAGTCTGGCGCCGCGGCCAACTGGATCGACTCGATGAGATCTCCGACTTGTACGCCAGCGCGCGCACCTGCCCCTGCGGGGTCGACCTTCAACACCCGCACCGCGGCATTCGCAGGGATCACGCAACCCAGACTGCTGGCCAGGGTAAGCAGCGCTGCCAGGCGGAGGAGGGTCATCGCCGGTTACTCAGCGCCTGACCTCGAACCAGTACGGGCCGATCACGCGCCGACCGTTCGCAGTGCGGGCCTCGATCTGCCATAGATACGTTCCGCCGTCGGTCAGCTGCTTGCGAATCTCCGCCGGCAGCGTCACCGTTGGGAGTGTCACCGCGGGCGAGCTCCAGAGTGTGTGTCCCTGGAGATCGCTCAACACGACGCTATATGCCTCCACGCCCGTCGCCGGCGTCCATGCGAAAGATTCGGGTGCTGCTGCAAGCCGTGCCTCGTTCTGTGGCTGCACGTCCATCGTCGGGGTGCCGCGCAAAATCTCGCCGCGCGCGGCGTCGTTGTTCATCACATTCAGGCCGACGCCGACGCCAACAACCAGCATGGCTGCCAGGGCCACAGGTAGCGACCAGCGCTTCCTGCGTCGCCGCTGTATGCGATGGGCACTCGCGGCCATTGCGCGCATCACCGCGTCATCGTGTGCGGCACTGGTTCGCGGTGGTGGAGTGGGCGGCGCGCGCAGCCGGCGATCCAGCGCCGGGTCGTTACCGTCATGCGGTGCATCAGAGTCCTGGTTCATGGTCCGCTCCAGTCGATGCCCTGGGCTTGCAGGGTGGCGCGCAGGCGCTCGACGGCGTAACGCTTGCGCCCGATGACGGTATTGCTCGGGGCTCCAGTCATTTCCGCGATGGCTTGGTAAGAGATGCCCTGCGACCACAATGCGATCACTTCGCGCTGTTCTACCGGCAGCGAGCGGATCGCACGGTCCAGAGCATTGCCCAGCTGCGCATCACCGAGTGCCGTTTCGATCGGGTTTTCGTCCGCTACCTCAGGTTCCGACACCTCGTCGTGATACTCAATCCGAGTGCCGCGCCGGAGCTCGTCGTGAAACGCGTTGCGCGCCAGCGTGAACAGGTAGGTCCGGAACTGCGCCTGCTCGGTGGCGCGGTAAGCCCCGCGCTCGGCGATCTCCAGCAACTTTGTCCACACGATCTGCGATACCTCCTCGGCCTGCGCAGGCGACGACGCGAGCCTGAGCAGAAAGGCCAGCAATGCATCCTTATGGCGCTGAAAGAGCTGCCGGAATGCCTGCTGATCGCCATGCCGCTGAAAGCGCAGCATCAGCTGTCGGTCGTCGTTCGCTTCCATTTGAACGTGCGAGAGCGCCGGATCGGCATATTTGGGGGCAGCTCAGTATATAGGCTCATCTGCTCCGGACATTATCCGGAGAGATTCTTCTTCTCCCGACCCCTGGGCGCTAGAACGGCTTCACGACCACAAAGATAACGATGGCCACCATTGCCAGGGCAGGGATTTCGTTGGCAATGCGGTAATAGCGGGCGCTCTTGTCGTTGCGCTGCTCGGCAAAGGCGCGCAGCCGACCCTTGAGCCAGCCGTGATAGCCGGACAGGGCCAGCACCAGCGTCAGCTTGGCGTGCAGCCAGCCCATCTGCATGAAGCCTGGCGTGAGCATGAGCAGCCAGATGCCAAAAATCCAGGTGCCGATCATGCCGATCGTCGTCAGGGTGTACAGCCGGCGTTCCATCAGGCAGAAGCGCGCGTGGCCAGTCGGGTCGCGAGTGTCGACGTGGTAGACGAACAGGCGCGGCAAATACAGCATGCCGGCCATCCAGCTGATGACGAAAATGATGTGCAGGGCCTTGATCCAGAGCATGTGCAGTTGGCGTGTAGGGGGTGACTGGTCGACAGTGTAGAACAGCACTCTCGTTTAGAATTGCGCCCCGGCTTGCGCAAGCAGGCTTTTGAAGAACCCGAGACATGATCAAGGTAGGCATCGTAGGCGGTACCGGGTACACGGGTGCCGAGCTGTTGCGCTTGCTGGCGCAGCACCCGCACGTCCAGGTGACGGCGCTGACTTCGCGCAAAGAGGCCGGCATGCGCGCCGATGCCCTGTTTCCGCACTTGCGCGGACATTGCGAGCTTCAGTTCGAAGCCCCGGAAATCGAGAGCCTGAAGCAGTGTGATGCGGTGTTCTTCGCGACGCCGCACGGCGCTGCGATGCAAATGGCACCGGCGCTGGTGGCTGCCGGCGTGCGCGTGATCGATCTATCGGCCGACTTTCGCCTGAAGGATGTCGCCGTATTCAAGCGCTGGTATGCGCTCGATCACAGCTGTCCGGATCTGCTCGCCGAGGCGGTCTACGGTCTGCCGGAAATTCATCGCGAGCAGATCAGGTCTGCGCGTGTCGTCGCCAACCCTGGCTGCTATCCGACCTCGGTGCAGCTCGGTTATCTGCCGCTGCTGGAGGCCGGTCTGGTCGACCCCGACACGCTGATTGCCGACTGCAAGTCCGGTGTCAGCGGCGCGGGGCGCGAGGCGAAGATCAGTTCGCTGCTGTGCGAAGCCGGTGATTCGTTCAAGGCCTATGGCGTGCCCGGGCATCGGCACTGGCCGGAGATTGCCCAAGGGCTGCAGTGGATGACGGCTGCACCGGTTGGGGTGACCTTCGTGCCGCATCTGCTGCCGCTGATCCGCGGCATCCATTCGACGCTGTATGCGCGCCTGCGCGATCCTTCGATTGACGCGCAGACCCTGCAGACACTGTTCGAGCAGCGCTACGCCAAAGAGCGCTTTGTCGATGTGACGCCCGCCGGGGACCATCCGGATACCCGCGGCGTGCGCGCATCCAACCTGTGCCGGCTTGCGGTGCACAAGTCGCCGGACAACCGTCAGGTGATTGTGCTGAGTGTCATCGACAACCTGGTCAAGGGCGCGTCGGGGCAGGCGGTGCAGAATCTCAACCTGATGTTCGGCTTTGATGAGGCCGCGGCGCTCAACGCCGTGCCCGTCACGCCCTAGCGTTCCATGACGCACAAGATCGTCATCACCCGCAATCGGCCGGCCTGGCACAAGCTGGCGCTGATCGGGGGGACGAGTTGTGCGCTGGCGATCGGTGCATGGGCGCTGTACGTGTTCACCCGAGCGGCGACGGTCAGTGACTTCGAACGCGCGCAGCTGGAGGTCGAGCAGCTGCGCGACGAGCGCCGCGAGCTCGCGCGCGATCTGCGCGCCGCCCGTGAGGAGGTCAAGCGTATGCAGGAGCAGACGGTTTACGAGCAGCGCTCGCAGGACATCGACAGCCAGGCCTGCGAGGCGGTTCGCAGCTCCCTTGGCCAGCTGCAGGCAGAAGCCTCGGATTTGCGGGAACAATTGGCGTTTTACCGTGGTATCGTGGCTCCTGAGCAGTCGCGGGCGGGCGTACGGGTCTACGAGTTCAAGCTCATGCCCGGCGCGGACGCGGCCAGCTTTCATTTCGAGTTGGTGCTGATTCAGTCCGTTCGGCATGAAAAGCGTGTCGAAGGGCATGTGGAGTTGGAGCTGGTGGGTGAAACCAACGGCGTCGAGAAACGACTGCCGTGGACGGCTGTAGCCGTGGGTGAGGCCGCCAAGGATTTCCAGTTTGCGCTGAAGTATTTTGAAGAGTTTTCCGGCGACATCACGGTGCCGACGGGGTTTGCCCCGACACGAATCGTCGTCACGCTCGTGCCCAATGGCGCGACAGCGGGGAAGGTCGAAGAATCCTTCGACTGGAGCCGTGTCCTGAAACAACAAGGAGACTGAGCATGTTTGGAGGCAATCGCAGCAAAGGCGGCGCGCCGGAGAATGTCGGTGTGGATACGCTGATTGGCCGCCAGACGGAAGTCCTCGGCGACGTCCGCTTTACCGGCGG
>CAZDPA010000168.1:0-8612 GCA_964507195.1 uncultured Salinisphaerales bacterium
CCAAACTCGGTCGGTCGCGCCTTGCCTGGCCGTAAATCTCGTGGCATCTCAGCGACCGCCATAGCGTTAACAGGCCCTAAAGCGCCAAACCGGCGAACAGCGGATGCAGGCGACCATTGGTCGCCAGCACAGAGCGCGTTTCCAGCGTCAGCTCCCGCCCGTTCAGATCGGTGAACTGCCCGCCCGCTTCGCGCACGATCACTGCGAGCGCAGCGATGTCGAGGATATTCACGTCTGATTCGACGACCGCATCAAGCGTGCCGCCTGCGAGATAGTGGTAGTGCAGAAAATCGCCGTAGCCGCGAATGCGCTGCAGTTGCGGAATGATGCGGCCCAGCTCAGCCCACTGCTTTGATCCCGCCAGTGTCGCCAGATTGCCGGTCGACAGCGTGGTCTGTTTCAGCTGATCGAACGACGACACGCGCAGGCGCTCGAAAGCGTCCATCGGCGTTTCCAGCAGGCCACGCCAGCTTCCGTATCCACGCTCGGCCCAGATCAACTCGCCCTGCCCTTCATTCCAGCACGGCGCGCAGGACACGCCCAGCACCAGCTCGCCTCCGAGCATCAGTGCGATCTGCACCGAGAAAATCGGGTACCCCCGCACAAAGGCCTTGGTGCCGTCGATCGGATCGACCAGCCACAGCGCCTCGCTGTCGGCCTCGGTCTTGCCGGTCTCTTCGCCGTAGAAGCCATAGTCCGGAAAGCGTTCGCTGAGCAACCGCTTGATCGCGCGCTCGGCAGCGACGTCGACTTCCGTCACCGGCGTCGCGTCGGACTTGATCGTGACCTCGAAATTGCCGCGATAGGCCTTGCGGATGATGACGGCGGCGGCGCGGGCGGCTTCGATCGCGGCGCTCAACTGCGGACTGGCCATTGCAGGGATTCCGATGAGGGGACTGTGAGGGGGTCGAATGATAAGGCAAGCCATCTCGGGTTTGCCTACAATCGCGCCGCACAGGTGTCGCGCGCGAGCGCGGTGAAACGGGAAGTTCGTGAAATGCGAACGCTGCCCCCGCAACGGTAAAGGCATAAACCGGCAGACCACTGGCCCCTCGGCTGGGAAGGTCTGAACGATAACGCGCCTTAAGCCCGGAGACCGGCCTGTGAGCATCCGGCATTTGCCGGTTTTCATCTGCCTGCCGCGGGGACGCGGTTCTGGAGACATTCATGAAAGCTGTATTGATGGCCACCGCCTGTGTCGCGGTGCCGTTCTGCGCCTCGGCGCAGACGGCGAAGCAGTTGGACCCTATCGTCGTCACCGCAACCGGTCAGCCAACCGCGATCGGCGACACGCTCGCGCCGATGCTGGTGCTGACCCGCGAACAGATCGAACAATCGCAGGCGCTCGATCTGGCTGAATTGCTGCGCTTCTACGCTGGCATAGAGCTGGGCCGCAGCGGTGGCGTCGGCGCCCAAACCTCGATCTTCATCCGTGGCGGCGAATCGAACCATACGCTGGTGCTGATCGACGGCGTGCGCGTCAATCCGGCAACCTCCGGTGGCGCAGCGGTGCAGAACATCGCACCGGACATGATTGAGCGCATTGAGATCGTCAAAGGCCCGCGCGCGACGCTGTATGGCTCCGATGCGATCGGCGGCATGATCAATGTCATCACGCGCGGAAGTGCGGCTACAGGTGCCGATCTGAGTCTGCGCGGCGGCAGCGACAACAGCTATGACGGCAGTGTGCGCGGCAGCTGGGCCAACGAACAGGGCAGCCTCAGCCTGCAGGCGCAGCACCTGGAGACCGATGGCTACCCGGCGCTGGCCGGCGAGACGCAGGACACCGGCTACGACCGCACGAGCTTCAACGTCGACGGCGACCTGAAGATCGGCAAGGCCAGCATCGGTGCGCGCGTCTGGGACGCTGTCGGCACAACGGACTACTACGGCTACGCGCCTGACTTCAGCCGGGTCGTTCTGTCCCAGGACTACCGCAACCTGGTCGCCGCGCTCGACGTCACGCTGCCGTTCAGTAGTGCGCTGTCCGGCACGCTGCGCGTCAGCCGTGGCGAAGATGACAGCGAGCAGCAACAGAGCGACGATTTCGTCGAAACCGTTCGCACCGGCGTCGACGGCAATCTGGTCTGGCGCGGAGAACATCAGCGCGTCACCACAGCGATCAGCGCGATCCGCGAAGAAGTCGAAGCGCTGAGCTTCGGCACGGAGACCGACGAAACCCGCGACATCCTGACGCTAAGCCTGCAGGACGAGATCGGTATCGGCCGTCACCATGCCGTGCTGGGTGCCACGTGGGCGGACTACGACGGCTTCGGCGACCGCGTTGACGGCTCGGTCGAGTACGGCTTTGATGTCACCGGGAACGGTCGCTTGGTCGCTTCGGCAAGCACCGGCTTTCGCGCACCGGATGCAACCGATCGTTTCGGCTTCGGCGGCAATCCGGACCTCAAACCGGAAAGCGCACAGAATTTCGAACTCGGTTGGCAACAACGCATCGGCGATGCGCAACGCATCGATCTGCGCGTGTTCCGCAGCGAGGTCGACGATCTGATCAATGTTCTCTGCGATGCCGACTTCAGCTGCGCGGCCGTCAATGTCGACGAGTACCGCAACGAAGGCGTCGAGCTGAGCTGGAACGTCGCCCTCGAAAACTGGACCGCGACGCTGACCGGCTTGCTGCAGGACCCCAGGGATCTCAGCACCGACACTCAGCTGCTGCGCCGCGCCAAGCGCACCGCTGCGTTGCGGCTCAACCGTCAGTTCGGTCGCTGGAACGCCGGCGTGGACGTGCTCGGCAGCGGCTCGCGGCCGGACTTCGATCGCGAACTCGGCGGCTACGCGTTGCTGAACCTTGGCGGCGGCGTGAAGATGGGAACGCAGACACGTGTCAATCTGCGCGTCGAAAACGTGCTGGACAAGGACTATCAGACCTCGTCCGGCTACAACCAGGCCGGCCTGTCGTTCTATCTTGGCATCGCGCAAGGTTTCTAGGATTTTCGTGCAGGCTCTGTGTCACAACGGACACAGAGCCTGCACCTCATCAGGAGCGGCAAGGATGGGCCATCGACTCAGCAGGATCACGACGCGCACCGGCGACGGTGGCACGACAGGCCTCGCCAATGGCGAGCGTCTGCCCAAGACCGACGCGCGCTTCGACGCGATGGGCGATCTCGATGAACTCAACTGCCAGATCGGCGTCGTGTTGAGCCTGCAACCGATGCCGCGCTTTGCCGACCCGCTGCGTGTGATTCAGCACCGGCTGTTCGACATGGGTGGTGAGCTGGCAATCCCCGGACATGCGGCGATCGCCGATGCACACGTCGCCGCGCTCGATGAGCTGATCGAAATCTTCAACGCCGATCTGCCCCCGCTGAAGGAATTTGTACTGCCCGGCGGTGGTGCACTCGCCGCGCAGATGCACCTGGCGCGAGCGGTGAGCCGGCGCGCAGAGCGCAGCGTCTGGCGCGTCGCGCAAACGGCATCCACTGGGCAGGCGCACAACGCCGCATCACTGCGTTATCTCAATCGACTGTCGGACATCCTGTTCGTGTTTGCGCGCCACTTTGCACGCGCACACGGCGCGGAAGTCACCTGGCAGCGCTGCTGATCTCAGGGCTTGATCTGGGCGCGAATGCGCTGAAGTCCTTCACAGACCTCGGCAACCCCGCGCAGCACACTGGGCGATTGCCGCGTCAGCGTATTGCCATCAACCGCCAGGCGAAAACGTGAATCGGCCGGTGCCAGTCCGGGCAATCGCGCCCAGTAGGCGGCGATTGCATCCGCACCATCCTGCACGCTGAACACGACGGCCTGTGGCTGCGCCGCCAGCACCGACTCCATGCTCACCGCCGCGGCCAGCGTCGGCAGATCGGCGAACACATTGTCAGCCCCACACAGATCCAGCACTTCACTGATCGGGCTGTTGCGATTGATGCTGAATGCCGGTGCGGTTTCGATCTGGTAGAACACGCGCAGGCGCGGACGCTGCCGGTAGTTGTGCTGCAAGGCCTGCAGGTGCTTGAGATAGGTCTGCGCCGCACGCTCACCCTGATCTGCTGAGCCCGTTGCATGTCCGACCTGCCGCAGCGCATCGGCGACGTCCGCGAGCTTCTGCACCTGCACCATTTCGACCTTGATACCGAGCGCACGCAGACGCTCGATCAGCTGCGGCGGTGTCCCTCCAGTCCACGCCAACACCAGTGTCGGCCGCAGCGCGAGCACGGATTCGAGGTTGACGTTGAAGGCATCACCAATCTGTACCGGCTTCGATGTCAGCCGTTCCATATCGCTGTGCTTTGCGACGCCGACCAGCGCATCGCAGCGGCCGACGTCGCAAACCAGTTCGGCCAGATGCGGTGCCAGCGTGATGATGCGCGACGGTGGCTGCGCACCGGCACTCATCGCAACCAGTGCCGAAGCAACGCACGCAGCAAACCACCAACGCAGACTCAAAGCAGCGTGCCGGTCGCAAACAGGGCAAATCCGGCGAGCATGATCAGCGTCGCACGCCACTGCATGTTCAGGACTTCCGACAACATCGCTTCCAGGCTCGCCGGCACCACCGGCGAGCCATCCGGCTCTTCGGTACCGAGCGAGGCCGTCGGCACTTCGGCGAGGATTGCCCAGGTCTGCATATACCAGTCGAGGTCAGCGTCGTTACGCAGGCGCCGCCAGGCTTGCAGCGCATCGTCGAGACTGCCAGCGAGGCCGTACACCAATGCCGTCGCACGCGCCGGCACAAAAGCCAGCACCCCATGCAGGACGTCTGCAGCTTTCAGCGCAGCAGAATCCGGAGTGGTTTCGGCCAGATAGCGCGGCAGGCGACTGGCCATGCGATACGCCACCGCGCCCGCCGGCCCCACTGCGAAGAACCACAGCAGCGTACCGAACAGTTTTTCGTGGGACTGGATGAACAGGGCACCCGCGAGCGAGCGATGCGATTCACCGGGATTGGGGCCACGCTGCAGCGCGCGCTCCAGCTGCGCAATGCGCGGCTGATCACCCTCGCTGCGTGCGCGCAGCAGGTCATGTACTTCTTCGGCGAGATCGCGGGGGCCCAGGCACAACAACAACACCGTGGCCGACAGCGCCAGCGCCGAGATCGGGCCTTCGAGCTGATCCAGTCCCCACCACACGGCGGCGGCCGGCAGAGTAATCACCAGCACCGGTAAGGCCAGCGACTGCCATGCGACTGCGGGAACAACAGCGCGCAATCCCTGCATCGCTGCGATGAACAGCACCGGACGCCCCCATCCCGGGAGCTGCCCGAGCAGGCGCTCCAGGCCGAGTGCCAACAGAATTCCGATCAGCGTCATAACGTCACTTTAACGTAGCCGCCAGAACGCCCGCGCATATTCATCGACGAGCGGCCTTCACCGCTCGCCGAAATGCCGTCCAATCGAAGTGCGGACCCGGATCGGTCTTGCGCCCGGGCGCAATGTCACTGTGACCGACGACGCGCTGCGCGGAGATCTTCGGGTAACGTGCCAGCAGCTGCGCCGTGATGCCCGCAAGGCGCGCGTACTGGCGCGCTGTGTAGGCCTTCTCGTCCGTACCTTCGAGCTCGATGCCGATCGAAAAGTCGTTGCAGCGACTGCGACCATCGTAGGTCGAGACCCCGGCATGCCAGGCGCGCTCGGCAAAACTGACGTACTGCGTGGCAACGCCCGTGCGGCGGATGCAGACGTGCGCAGAGACGCGCAATTCGGCGATGCTCGCAAAGTAAGGGTGCGCTGTCGGATCCAGCGTGTTGGTGAACAGGGCATCGATCCACGGCCCGCCGAAACGGCCCGGCGGCAGGGAGATTCCGTGAATAACCAGCAGGCTGATATCGTCGGCAGCCGGGCGCAGGTCACAATTGGGTGATATCACCCGGCGCGCACGGTGCAGCCATCCTGCAGAATCGATGCCTGCTGAATCCGATTTCGCGGCGTTTCCGCGCAGAGTCCGTGCAGCAACGGAACCTTTGGCGGTATTGCGCGTCATCTTGGTCATTACCGATTCAACCCCGTTTCAACCCGATTCACTGTTGGAGAGTCAGCATCATGAAGCACGGTCGCCTAGCCGTCATCGCCACGCTCGCTTTTGCGCTACCCCTCGCCACCACGCAGAGCGCCCGCGCGGCCAAGAGCGAGTTTCCGGACGTGCGCATCAGCTATGAGCGCCATGTGCTGCCCAACGGCCTGACCCTGCTGATCCACGAGGACCACAAGGCGCCGGTTGTCGCGGTGAACATCTGGTATCACGTCGGCAGCAAGGACGAGCGCCCGGGTCGCACCGGCTTTGCGCATCTGTTCGAGCATCTGATGTTCAACGGCTCGGAGAACTACAACGACGAGTTCTTCCGTCCGCTGGAACCGGCCGGTGCGACCAAGATGAACGGCACGACCTGGTACGACCGCACCAACTACTTCCAGAACGTGCCGACCAGCGCGCTGGACCTGACGCTGTGGCTGGAATCCGACCGCATGGGCCATCTGCTCGGCGCGATCGACCAGAAGCGTCTCGATGAACAGCGTGAAGTCGTGCTCAACGAAAAGCGCCAGGGCGAGAATGAACCCTATGGCAAGGTCGACGACCTCATCGCCGCTTCCACCTATCCAGCCGGACATCCGTACTCCTGGACCACGATCGGCTCCAGTGAAGATCTCAACGCGGCCTCGCTGGAAGACGTCAAGGCCTGGTTCCAGGAGCACTACGGCGCCGCCAATGCAGTGCTGGTCATCGCCGGCGACGTGAACGCTGACGAGGTCAAGGCCAAGGTCGAGCATTATTTCGGCGATATCCCTGCCGGTCCGGTGCAAAAGCACGCTGGCGCCTGGGTCGCCAAGATGAGCGGGGAAAAGCGCGCCACGCTGCAGGATCGTGTGCCGCAGGCGCGTCTGTTCAAGGTGTGGAATGTGCCCGGCTTCTGCGATGCCGATGCCAACCTGCTCGGCATGGCCGCCGACGTGCTTGCCAGCGGCAAGAACAGCCGCCTCTACGAACGCCTGGTCTATCGCGACCAGATCGCCACCGCGGTCGATGCCGGCATGGGACCGTTCGAGATCGCCTCACAGTTCACGATCGACGCGATGGCCAAACCGGGCGGCGACATCGCCAAGGTTGAGCAGGCGATTGATGAAGAGCTCGCACGTTTCCTGAAGGATGGCCCGACCTCGGCTGAAATGGAACGCGTACGGACCAAGGTGTTCGCCTCAGCAGTACGCGGTCTGGAACGCATCGATGGCTTCAACGGCAAGTCCTCGTCGCTGGCGCAGTACCAGGTCTATTGCGGTACACCGGACCGCTATACCGAAGAGCTCGACGAGATCCGTGACGCAACGCCCAGGCAGGTGCGCGACGTTGCGCGGCGCTGGCTGTCCGACGGCGTCTATGCACTGACCGTCGAACCATTCCCCGAATACATCCCGGCGTCCGGCGGCGCGGATCGCAGCAAGCTGCCTGCACTCGGCGAAGCGCCGCCGCTGAAGCTGCCGCCGCTGCAGCGCGCGACGCTCTCCAATGGGCTCAAGCTCGTGCTCGCCGAAAGCCACGCGGCACCCGTGGTGCAGATGAGCCTGATTGCCGACGCGGGCTTTGCCGCCGACGCCAGCATCAAGGCCGGCACCGCAAAGCTGGCGATGAACATGCTCGACGAAGGCGCCGGCAAGTACGACGCGCTCGCGCTGTCGGCGCGTGCCGAAGAACTCGGCGCGCAGATCGGCGCGGGCTCGACGCTCGACAGTTCCGCAGTCAGCCTCAATGCGCTCAAGGCCAGGCTCGCCGAAAGCCTCGATCTGTATGCCGATGTGGTGCTGCGGCCGACTTTCCCCGCCACCGAACTGGAACGCCTGCGCGCACTGCAGCTTGCCGCCATCGCCCAGGAAAAAGCCCAGCCCTTGGGCATTGCCTCGCGCCTGTTCCCTCGGATGATCTATGGTGAAGGCCACGCTTACGCCAATCCGCGCAGCGGCAACGGGACCGAAGACAGTGTTGCCGCGATCAACCTGGATGACCTCAAGGCCTACTACAGGACCTGGCTGCGTCCCGACAGTGCGACCCTGCTGATCGTCGGCGACACCACGCTCGCCGAAATCCGCCCGTTGCTCGAAGCGCGTCTCGGCAAATGGTCCGCACCTGCAGAACCGGTACCGACCAAGCAGCTTGCTGAAGTCGAACTGCCCGAAAGCGCGCGCATCTTCCTGATCAACAAGACCGGTGCCGAACAGACTCTGATTCTCGGCGCGCACCTGGCACCACCGCTGTCCGATCCGGACGACCTCGCGATGAAGCTCGGCAACACCGCACTCGGCGGCAACTTCGTCTCGCGCATGAACATGAACCTGCGCGAAGACAAGCACTGGAGCTACGGCGCATTCACCGTGCTCGCCGGCGCCAAGGCACAACGGCCGTTCTTCACGTACGCGCCGGTGCAGACCGACAAGACCGTCGAATCACTGCGCGAAATGCGCAAGGAACTCGACGGCGTGCTCGGAAAGTCACCGCTCAAGGCTGATGAAGTCGACTTTGCGCGCGACAGCCTTGTGCGCTCTCTGCCCGGCGACAACGAAACCGCAGCCGAGATCGCCGGCTCGTACAGCACCGTACTGGTCAACGGCCTGGCCGACAGCTACTGGAACGACTACGTGCAGAAGTCCGAAGCGCTGACG
>CAZDPA010000169.1:0-3714 GCA_964507195.1 uncultured Salinisphaerales bacterium
CATCCAGGCGATCACCCGCGAAACCGGCACGTCGATCGACATCTCCGATGACGGCACGATCAAGATTGCCGCCACTGATGGTGCCGCCGGCGAAGCCGCAGTTGCGCGCATCAATGCGCTGACGCGCGATGTCGAAGTCGGTGCGATCTACGAAGGCAAGGTCGCCAAGATCATGGACTTCGGTGCGTTCGTCACGATCGCACCAGGCAAGGATGGCCTGGTCCACATTTCCCAGCTCGCCGACAAGCGCGTCGAAAAGGTTGAGGAAGTCGTCAAGGAAGGCCAGCTGGTCAAGGTCAAGGTTCTCGAAGTCAGCCGCGACGGCAAGATTCGCCTGTCGATGAAGGCGGTTGATCTCGAAGGCGCGGTCTAAGCTCAGACTCAAACTTGAATGGGGCCGGATTCTGGGTCAGAATCCGGCCCCATCGCATCGCGCAGCAACGACTGCAGCGAGCGACATTCATTGAAGCGGTTGTTGCTTTGAACTGAATTCTTGAGCCCGTACTTCGGGCAAAAAGAAGCCCCCGGGGGACGGGGGCTAAGTGCGAGAAAGGCGCAAAGCCTTTCTGGAGGAGACTCTTAAAACCCGGCAGACTCTGGTCTCGTCGGGTTTTTTCTTGGTTGGGCTATGTTGCAGTGCAGTATAAAATTGACTCGCAGCGATGTCAATTATTACGGGCAGATGACGCGAGGCAGTAATAATCTTTTAAAACAGGTTATTGGCGTTATAGTCGAAAGTGACTTCTGCGATCTGGCATCGACTGATGTCGAACAGATTTCAGGTCGGAAATGGCGGTCGGGGGCCGCCCAAGACCTGGCTAGCGGCCGTCGGAACCTTCGCTTTCTGCGCCGCGACGCTTGATCGATTTGGCGCGGGTCGACAGGTTCTTCAGGAACTCCGCACGCACCGAGCGCCAGATCGGCATCTGCCGGTCAGCCAGTTCCTTGAGGATCTGGATCGGCTGCTGGGCCTGACCGAGCAGGTCGCGCAGTTGGTCGGTGAAGTGATGCTGCTGTTCCTGGAACAGGCGTGCCGACAGCTCAAGGTAGCGGCCGATGCTGTTCTGCATCGGATCCCCGTAGTAGCGAATCATGAATTCGAGCAGGTCGGTCGTGAAGATCGGGTCGCCCCCTTCTTCCTGCTCGGCAATGACCTGCAACAGGATGCTGCGCGTGATGTCTTCTTCCGAACGCTTGTCTTCCACCCGAAACGGAATGTTGTTCAACACCAGCTGACGAATTTCTTCGAGCGTGATGTAGCGGCTGATGTGAGTATCGTACAGCCGCCGATTCGGGTATTTCTTGATGACGCGTGGGTCCGGCATAAGATGCTAATTAGAATGAAATGTTGCACTGCGTTTGTTGCATAGCATCATGCCAGACTCAGGCGCATTGCTCCACAGCAATGCTGCTGACCTTTGGAACCTTGTCTGGCATCCAGTTCGCGACGGCGAATTCGAGGATGTCTTCGGGTTTGAGCACGCCTTGCGGCAGCGGGTCTTGTCCGAGCCAGCGCAGGCAACGGACCAGATTCGCGACGCCGGAGTCGGCATCCAATGGCGTCGCGTGATTCTGCTTGGACAGCTTGCGACCGTCTCCCCCCGCGATTACGGGCAGGTGCGCATAGTGCGGAGCAGGTGCGCCCAACTGCCGCATCAAGACCATCTGCTGCAGGGATGCGTCAAGCAGATCTGCGCCGCGAACGACATGGCTGATGTTCATCGCCAGATCATCGACGACGCAGGCCAGGGCATAGCCGGGAATGTCGTCTCGACGCCAGATCACGAAGTCGCCCAGATCGCTGGCAGGGTCGCGCTCCTGGCGCCCTTGCCAGCGATCGTCCAGTGTCACCGGATCGCTGTCGACACGCAGGCGCTGGGCGTTGCCCGTCAGCGGTAAAGCCTGATCGCGGCAGCGGCCGCTGTAGATGCGCCCGGCAATTCCGGTGCGTGATTCGACCTGAAGGCGGGCGCGGGTGCAGTTGCAGCCATAGAGCTTTGCGGATGCCTGCAGTTGCTGACGGGCGTCGGCGTACTCGGCGATGTGCCGTGATTGATAGCGCGGCGCGCCGTCCCAGTACAGACCGTGGTCTTCCAGCTGCCGGAGAATCTGTTCAGTGGCGCCGGGTACGCAACGCAGACGATCCAGGTCGTCGATTCTGAGTAACCAGTCGCCTCCTCCGCTGCGCGCTTCGAGCCAGCTCGCCAGTGCGGTCAGCAGCGAACCCAAATGCAGGGGGCCGCTCGGCGTCGGGGCAAAGCGACCACGATAGGTTCGGGAGAACTTGGCTGGAGACTCGTGAGCCTGAGCCAGTGTGCGTTTGGTCACAGATCGCTGATCCGTTTTGGGGCGTCCGCATGCTACATTAACTTAAGCACGCAACCCGCTGAACATCTTTGAGATGGACTCCGAAGAACCCCCCTTGTTTCTGCTGTCGGCTCAGTAGCCATGACGCTACGTGCGGTGCTGTTTGATGTAGACGGAACCCTGGCCGACACCGAGGCGCTGGGGCATCGACCTGCCTATAACCGCGCATTCCGCAAGCTCGGTCTTCCCTTGCGTTGGGGGCCAAAGCTGTATCGCAAACTGCTCAGGCAACCAGGTGGGCGCGAGCGCCTGAAGCACTACGTCGAGCACTACCAGCCCGACCTCGGCGATCAGCAGTCCGAAGCCAGTGCAGATCTCGATGCCTGGGTGTCCAAGGTCCACGAGCTCAAATCCAAATACTTCAAGAAGCGCATGCGCAGCGGCAGCGTACCGCTGCGGCCGGGCATTGCGCGCCTGATGCGAGAGGCACGTGCGCACGGGCTCAAGCTTGGCATCGTCACCAACGCGAGTCTGAAAACGCTCAAGCCGGTGCTGCGCTACTGCATGGGGCCGGAACTGGCGGCGGAAATCGATGTGATCGCCAGCGGGGAAGAAGTGCGACGCAAGAAGCCAGCGCCGGATCTCTACAAGCTGGCGCTGAATCGCCTTGGCGTGGACGCCTGCGAGTGCGTCACGCTGGAGGATTCGCAGATGGGTCTGGCAGCCGCGACCGCAGCGGGTATCGCCGCCGTAGTGACCGTCAACAGCGACACTCTGGAACAGGATTTCAGCAGTGCAGCGCTGGTGATGTCGAGCCTCGGCGAGCCCGGGGCGCCGGCGCAGGTCTTGCGCGGCAACCTGGTCGGAAACAGCTGGGTGACCCTAGCCGATCTGCAGAAGATCGCTGCGCAGCCGTCCAAGGCAAAAGCGCGCGCTGCCTGAACCTGCGCCACTGCAAAACTGACCTGAAGTCGACTGAGGTCATCTGCGGCTGGATATACTTCCGCGCCTGACATATCAGGGGTTGCCATGCGACGTTGGAATGGTTGGGGCGATGATGCAGATCAGTTTCCGATAGGCGATGACGCGCGCGCATTCCTGGCCGAACGCCTGGGGCCGGGAACCCCGACGGTAGACGCCACGCTTGAGCAGGTTGTACAGGCCGTCAGCGCCAGCCGCTTGCCGGAATCCACGCCGTTTCAGACCGATTCCAGCGTCCGCCTGCTGCGCGCGCGCGGGCAAAGCTTTCCGGATCTCCTGGCGACGCGGTACGGCCGTATCGGCCCCTGCGCCGACGGCGTGGCCTTGCCGACAAACCACGACGAAGCTGCGCAAGCACTTGCCGCTGCGCGTCGGCTGGGCGCGATCGTCGTGCCCTACGGCGGCGGCACCAGCGTGGTCGGGCAT
>CAZDPA010000169.1:3724-8470 GCA_964507195.1 uncultured Salinisphaerales bacterium
CAACGTTCCGGCCAGCGATAGACCCGTCGTCAATATTTCGCTGGAGCGGATGAATCGTCTCCAGGATCTCGACGACAAATCGTGGCTCGCGACTTTCGGCGCCGGTACGCCGGGACCGCAGATCGAGGCGCAGTTGCGCAGCCACGGCTATCTGCTGGGACACTTTCCACAGTCTTACGAATACTCGACGCTCGGCGGCTGGGTCGTCACGCGCTCGTCCGGCCAGCAATCGCTGCGTTACGGACGTATCGAACAGATGTTCGCCAGTGGTCGTCTGATCACGCCGCGTGGTCAGCTGAGCGTCGGCGGCATGCCGGCGTCGTCCGCCGGCCCCGATCTGCGAGAGGCAGTGATGGGTTCGGAAGGTCGGCTCGGCCTGCTGACCGAAGTCACCGCGCGTATCCGCAAGTTGCCGGAAGCCGAGTTCTTCCACGGGGTGTTCTTCCCGAACTGGGACGCAGCCATCACTGCCGTGCGCGAGATGGTGCAGGCCGACATTCCGCTGTCGATGATGCGCCTGTCGAATGAAACCGAAACCGAAACCCAGCTGCGCCTCGCCGGGCATCCCGATCTGATTCGCTGGCTGCAACGCTATCTGGGCATGCGCGGCATCGGCCCGGGCAAGTGCATGCTGATGATCGGCCTCACCGGCAATGCGGCGCAGATCCGTCGCATCAAGCGCGAGGCACTCACCCTGGCCAAGCGTCATCGTGGCGTGCATGTCGGCAAGACGATCGGCACCGGGTGGGCCAAGGGCCGCTTCCGTGGTCCGCTGCTGCGCAACGCTCTGTGGGAGATCGGCTATGGCGCCGACACCGCCGAGACCTCGGTCAACTGGCCCAAGGTCACCGGCCTGATGCGCGCGATCGAGCAGGCGACGCGCGATGTGCTCGCGGCTGAGGACGAACGCGTGCACGTGTTCACCCATCTGTCTCACATGTACCGCCAGGGCTGCAGTATCTACACGACGCTGGTGTTTCGCCTGATTGGTGATCACGACGCCGACTACGATCGCTGGCTGCGCCTGAAGACGGCGATGTGCAAGGCCATTGTTGCGCACGGCGGCACGATCAGCCATCAGCACGGCGTCGGTGTCGACCACGCGCCGTATCTGCCGGCGGAGAAGGGCGCGCTGGGCATGGATCTGATCCGTGCGACTGCGCGCGAACTCGATCCGGATGGCCTGATGAATCCGGGTAAGTTGTTTGCATAGCGCGCCGACACGATTCCTGCGCGAAGCGCAGCGGGTGCGGGAGGCGCGCGTCTGCTCACGGCGAAGTGCTGGCTGTTCCTTCCGGCATAGGGTGCACCCGTGAGCGGACGCACGTCCGGTTTTGCTGCGATCTATCAATGGAGGGTCAAGCCCGGCATGGAGGCGCAGTTCGTCGAGGCCTGGGCCGCAGTGACCCGGCAGCTCATGCGCATCGATGGCGCGCGCGGCTCGCGTCTGCATCGACTGGAGAACGGCAACTTCGTTGCCTATGCGCAGTGGCCTGATCGCGCTACGTGGGAAGCAGCCTGCACTCAGGAAACGATGGATATCGCCCTGAGTCAGCGCATGCTCGATACCACCGAGGACGTCTGGCCGCCGATGCTGTTGACCACCGCAATCGATCTGCTGATGCCGGAGGGCCAGTCCGTGGCGCAATTCGATGCCATCACGCATTGAGTTGTCGGCGCTGGACGCGCGCTACGAGCTGATCATCATCGGTGGCGGAATCACCGGTGCCGGCATCGTTCGCGAAGCCGTGCGCAGTGGCGCGCGGGTGTTGCTGGTCGACGCAAGGGATTTCGCCGCGGGGACTTCGTCGTGGTCGTCCAAGCTGGTTCACGGTGGCCTGCGTTACCTGAAGAATGGCCAGTGGCGGCTGACGCTGGAGTCCGTGCGCGAGCGTCAGCGCCTGATGAGCGAGGCGCCCGGGCTGGTGTGCGCCCAGACCTTCATCATGCCGATCTACAGCAACCGCAAGCCGGGGCGCTGGTTGATGCAGATCGGCCTGCGCGTCTACGACTGGATGGCGGGTGTGCGCCGCTCGCGCTGGTTGCCCAAGGGCAGCGTTCTCGAAGTCGAGCCAGACCTCGCGAGCGAACACCTCAGCGGCGCAATGCAGTTCGAAGATGCCAACACCGACGACGCGCGCCTGGTGCTGCGGCTGATCAACGAGGCTTGCCGTGCTGGCGCGACGGTGCGCAACTACACCGAAGCCACGCTGCGGGTGGCTGACGGTCGCTGCGTCGGCGTCAGCCTGCGTGACGTGATCACTGGTGAGTCGCGCAACATCGATGCCGGCGTCGTGATCAATGCAACCGGTGTCTGGGCAGCCGGCGTGCCGGGTGCGCCCAGCGGTGCGCCGCGCCTGCGACCGCTGCGCGGCAGTCACCTGTTGATTGCGCAGGAACGCCTGCCGCTGCGCAATGCGATTTCCTGGCTGCATCCGAAGGACAATCGACCGATCTTCGCGCACCCCTGGGAAGGTGCGGTCGTCTACGGCACGACGGATCTGGATCACGCGAGTGCGCTCGACAAGCCGCGGATCAGCAGCGACGAAGTTGCCTATCTGATGGATGCGCTGCGGCAGCAGTTCCCGCGTCTGGATCTTTCCATGCGGGACGTGCTGAGTTCCTATGCCGGCATCCGTCCGGTGGTCGACAGCGGCAAGGCCAATCCTTCGGCAGAGTCGCGTGAATCCGCCTTGTGGTGCAGTCCGGGTCTGGTCAATGTCACCGGCGGCAAGCTGACGACTTTTCGCACGACGGCGCGCGAAGCACTGGTCGAAGCGGCAAAGGAAGTGCCGATGCTGCAGCCGGGTGAGGACGCAGCCGTATTCACGGCGATGGGCTCTGCATCGGCACCGCAGCGCCTGATCGGTCGCTTCGGCGGCCTGATCGCGCAGGAGATCGTGACGCAGAGCAGCGCGGACGAGCGCGAGTGCATCGCGGGTACGCCATACAGCTGGGCCGAGCTGCGCTGGTCGGCGCGGCATGAGTGGGTCGTGCACCTGCAGGATCTGATGATGCGACGTACGCGCCTGGGCCTGGTTGCCGGCAACGGAGCGAGCGAACAGCTGCCACGCATCCTCAGGATCTGCCGCGAGGAACTCGGTTGGGACGAAGTCCGCTGTGCGCGCGAGCGCGGCGCCTATCTCGAATACTGGCAGGCGCAACACGCGCCACCGTCTGCATGAGTCAACGCCCATGAGCGTCCGTATTCTCAGCATCGACATCGGCACGCAAAGTGCACGCGCAATCGTGTTCGATGCCCAGGGGCAGCTCGTTGCCAAGGCGCAGGAAACCTTCAATCCGACTTATGTATCGCCGCAACCGGGCTGGGCCGAGCAGGACCCGGAGGTCTACTGGAATGCCGTGGTGTTGTGCTGCCAGCGTTTGTGGCGCGAGTCGGATGTACGGCCGCAGGACATTACCGCGCTGACCCTGACCACGCAGCGCGCGACGATGATCTGCACCGACGGGCAGGGCAATCCGCTGCGTCCGGCGATCGTCTGGCTCGACCAGCGCCGCTGTACCGAACCGCCGCGCATGTCGGCGTTGTGGCGCACGGCGTTTGCAGTTGTCGGAGCCACACCGCTGATCGAGCACATGCAGCGTGAGGCTGACGCCAACTGGCTCGCTCAGAACGAGCCGGAACTGTGGCGCAACACCGCGCGCTTCCTGTTCCTGTCGGGCTGGATCACGCAGCGCCTGGTCGGTGAGTTTGTCGATTCGGTCGGCTGCCAGGTCGGTTTCGTGCCGTTCGATTTCAAGCGACTCGACTGGGCACAACCGAAGGATTTCAAATGGCAGGCCGTCGCGGTGCGGCGTGAGCAACTGCCGCGTCTGGTGCGTCCGGGAGAATCGCTCGGCAAGCTCACACGCAAGGCAGCGGATGCACTGGGTCTGCCTGAATCGCTGACCATGATTGCCGCAGCAGCCGACAAGGCCTGCGAAGTGCTCGGCAGCGGTGCGCTGGAGCCGGACGTCGGCCAGTTGAGCTTCGGCACGACAGCGACGATCAACACGACGCAGACGCGCTACCTCGAAGTGCAGCGCATGCTGCCGCCGTATCCGGCGGCGGTGCCGGGCGCCTACAACACCGAGATCCAGATCTATCGTGGTTTCTGGATGGTGTCGTGGTTCAAGCGCGAGTTCGCGCATCGCGAACAGGCACTCGCAGCCGAGCGCGGCGTTGCGGTCGAACAGCTGTTTGATGACCTGCTGCGCGAAGTGCCGGCGGGTGCTATGGGCCTGACCCTGCAACCGTACTGGTCGCCGGGTGTGCGTGATCCGGGCCCGGAGGCCAAGGGCGCGATCATCGGCTTTGGCGACGTGCACACGCGTGCGCATCTGTACCGCGCGATTCTTGAAGGCCTGATCTACGGTTTGCGCAGCGGCCGCGAGCAGATCGAGCGCCGCACCGGTCAGCCGCTGCGTCGGCTGTGCGTATCCGGCGGTGGTTCGCAATCCGATCAGGCGATGCAGATGACGGCGGACATCTTTGCGCTCAGTGCAGAGCGCCCCGCGGTGTATGAAACCTCGGCACTGGGCGCGGCAATCAATGTGGCGGTTGGTCTGGGCATCCACCCGGACTATCCGACGGCCTTGCGTGCGATGACCCGCAGCGAGCGCACGTTTGTGCCGGACCCTGCCGCGGTCAAGACCTATGACGCGCTGTACAGGCAGGTCTACACACCGATGTATTCGCGGCTGAAACCGCTGTACGAAAAGATTCGCGAGATTACCGGCTACCCG
>CAZDPA010000170.1:0-8467 GCA_964507195.1 uncultured Salinisphaerales bacterium
TCATCGCGATCCTCGGCATGGACGAACTGTCTGAAGAAGACAAGCAGGCCGTGGCCCGTGCGCGCAAGATCCAGCGCTTCCTGTCGCAGCCGTTCCACGTTGCCGAAATCTTCACTGGCTCGCCGGGCAAGTACGTGTCGCTGAAGGAAACGATCCGCGGCTTCCGCGCCATCGTCGACGGCGAAATGGACCACCTGCCGGAACAGGCGTTCTACATGGTTGGCACGATCGACGAAGCCGTCGAAAAGGCCAAGAAGCTCTAAGCAGCGCTCGCGGGATATCCCATGGCAAACATCCACGTAGACATCGT
Source organism: uncultured Salinisphaerales bacterium (assembly GCA_964507195.1). Taxonomy (GTDB): domain Bacteria; phylum Pseudomonadota; class Gammaproteobacteria; order Nevskiales; family Nevskiaceae; genus Solimonas. Next base: position 311 of record CAZDPA010000170.1, read on the forward strand.
TTCCGCTGAAGGCCAGATTCACTCTGGCGAGGCGACGATGGTGTTCGCGCCGGCGGAGATGGGTGAAGTCGGTATTGCGCCGCGTCACGCGCCGCTGCTGACCCGCCTCAAGCCTGGCACCGTGCGCGTGCAGCAGCCGGGTGGTGAAGAACTGCAATTCTTCGTCGGCGGCGGCATCCTCGAAATCCAGCCGCATCTGGTGACGGTGCTCGCCGACACCGCGCTGCGTGCCAAGGATGCCGACGAAGCTGCAGCCCAGGCCGCCAAGGCCGCAGCGGAAGAGAAGCTCGCCGGCGCGAAGACCGAACTCGACACCACGCGCGCGCAGCAGGAACTGATCGAAGCTGCCGCCCGCCTGCAGTTCGTGCAGAAGCTGAAGAGTCACACGCACAATTAGCTTCAAGCTTCGCAAAAGATGACCGTCCCGCTCATGTTCAGGCAGCATGAGCGGGATTTTTGTTTGTGCAGACGACAACAATCCCATACCGTCATTCCCGCGAGGCGGGAATCCAGTTTTACTCGGGTCGGAAAGGGCGCAAGAACTGGATGCCCGCCTGCGCGGGCATGACGAGTCGGTAAGTTCTGGATGTATCCGCTGAGAGGGACAATCCGCATGTCGAAGACCATCGCGCCGCTGCATTGCATCGTTCTGGCTGCAGGCCAGGGCACGCGCATGAAGAGCGCGCTGCCCAAGGTGCTGCACCCGCTTGCCGGGCAGCCGATGCTCGCGCATGTGCTGAGTGCGGCGCGCAGCCTGTCTGCCGCCGGCATCCACGTCGTCTATGGCCACGGCGGTGATCAGGTGCGCGGCTGGTTCGAGCGCAGCAGCATCGCGGGGAAGGACGTGCACTGGGCGCAGCAGCGCGAGCAGCTTGGCACCGCCCATGCGGTGCAGCAGGCGATGCCGGATATCCCGGACGATGCCGTTGTCCTCGTGCTCTACGGCGACGTGCCGATGATTTCTCCCGCGACCCTGCAGGCCCTGCTCGAAGCGGGCCGCCGAACGCTCGCGGTGCTCACGGTCGAACTCGCCGAGCCCACGGGTTACGGACGTATCGTGCGCAGCCGCGGCGGCGCCATCAGCGGCATCGTCGAAGAGAAAGAAGCCAATGCGCGACAGAAGCGCATCACCGAGGTCAACACTGGCTTCTTGGCCGCACCGGCCAAGCGCCTGCGCGCCTGGCTCAAGAAGATCCGCAACAACAACGCCAAGGGCGAGTACTACCTGACCGACGTTGTCGCCCTCGCGGTGAAGGACAAGCTCAAGGTCGCAACTGTCAGTGCTGCGGATGCCGCCGAAGTCGAAGGCGTCAACGATCGCCTGCAGCTCGCGCGTCAGGAGCGCGCCTGGCAGCGGCGTCTGGCTAACGCGCTGCTGCGCGACGGTGTGGCCCTGGCGGATCCGGCACGACTCGATGTGCGCGGGACGCTGACGCATGGCCGTGATGTGAGCATCGATGTCGGCTGCATCATCGAAGGCAGGGTCCAGCTTGGCGACGGTGTGCGGGTCGGGCCGTACTGCGTGCTGCGCAACGTCACGATCGGCGCAGGCACGGTGATTGAATCGCACAGCGTGCTCGACGGCGCGAAGGTCGGCGAACGCTGCCAGATCGGCCCGTTTGCGCGCCTGCGCCCGGAAGCCGAGCTGGCGGACGAGGTTCACGTCGGCAACTTCGTCGAGATCAAGAAAGTAAAAGTCGGCCCGCGCAGCAAGGCCAATCATCTCGCCTATCTGGGCGACGGCGAGGTCGGTGCCGACGTCAACATCGGTGCCGGCACGATCTTCTGCAATTACGACGGCGCCAACAAGCACCGCACGGTAATCGAGGACGGGGTGTTCATCGGCTCCGACACCCAGCTGGTTGCGCCAGTCACCGTCGGCAGGAACGCCACAGTCGGAGCGGGATCGACCATCGTCAAGGACGTGCCGGCAGGCGGCCTGACGGTGTGTCGGGCGCGCGAGCAGAAGACCTACGCCAACTGGAAGCGGCCTCAGAAGAAGCCCAAGGCTTAGGCATTCCAGGCCGGTTAGGGGCAGGAGGCGGCTGCTGAGCGCATGCACCGGGGCACCGGTAAACTAGGCGCCCTGTTCCAGACTAGACCCTGCCATGTGCGGAATCGTCGGCGCCATCGCGCCTCATGATGTCAGCCCCGTTCTGATCGAAGGGCTGCGTCGCCTTGAATATCGTGGTTACGATTCCACTGGTGTCGCCTTGGCACAGCCTGGCGGCGGCCTCGCGCTACGTCGTAGCGTCGGCAAAGTCGTCAAGTTGCAGGCCAGGATCCAGGCCGATCCCTGTGAAGGGCTGCTCGGCATCGCTCACTCGCGTTGGGCCACCCATGGCGGCGTGACCGAAGCCAATGCCCATCCACATGTGTCCGGTGGTCGCATCGCGCTGATTCACAACGGCATCATCGAAAACCACTCCCAACTGAAGGCCGAGTTGCAGGCCAAGGGCTATGTCTTCGCCTCGGAGACCGATACCGAAGTCATCGCCCACCTGATCCACGATCTGGTCAAGCAGGGGGCAGACCTGACCGTTGCCGTACAGCAGGCCGTGCGCCGCCTGACCGGCGCGTATGCGATTGTCGTGTTCGACGCGCAGAATCCGGACCGCATCGTCGTCGCGCGCATCGCGAGTCCTCTGGTCGTTGGGCTTGCCGATGGTGCGAACTACGTCGCGTCTGATGTGCAGGCGCTGCTGCCGGTGACGCGGCGTTTCATCTTCCTTGAAGAAGGCGATGTCGCCGACATTCGCCGTGACCGCGTCTCGGTCTTTGATATCAGCGGCAAGCCGGTGACCCGCGCCGAGCATGAATCTTCGCTGTCGGCTGACGGCGTCGAACGCGGCGAATACGCGCACTACATGCTCAAGGAAATCTACGAGCAGCCGCGCGCGCTGGCCGACACGCTGTCCGAGCGCATCGCCGGTGATCACGTGCTTGAAGCGGCGTTCGGTCCGCGCGCTGCGGAAATCCTGCCGTGCATTTCGCAGGTGCACATCGTCGCCTGCGGCACCAGCTATCACGCCGGCTTGGTTGCGCGTTACTACCTTGAACAGGGCGCGCGCATTCCCTGCGCGGTCGAAGTTGCCAGCGAGTATCGCTACCGCAATCCGGTCGTCACGCCGGGCACGCTGTTCCTCGCGATCTCGCAATCCGGCGAAACTGCGGACACGCTCGCCGCCCTGCGCGAAGCGAAGAAGCTCGGCTATGTCGCCACCGCGGCGATCTGCAACGTGCCGGAATCTTCGCTTGTACGTGAAGCCGACATGTCGCTGATGACACGCGCCGGCCCGGAAATCGGCGTTGCCAGCACCAAGGCGTTCACGACGCAGCTCGCCGCGCTCGCGCTGCTCGGCCTCGCGATTGCACAGCGCCGCGGCATCGACCGTCGCATCATCGCACTCTACACACGGCAGATGCGCTCGGTGCCGGAGATGGTCGAACACACCCTGCAGCTGAGCGAGAAGATTCGGGGCTGGGCCGCGCATTTTGCGGACAAGCACCACGCCTTGTTTCTCGGCCGCGGCCCGACCTATCCGATTGCGATGGAAGGCGCACTCAAGCTCAAGGAAATTTCATACATCCACGCCGAGGCCTACGCCGCCGGCGAACTCAAGCATGGTCCGCTGGCTCTGGTCGACGAAGACATGCCGGTGATTGCGGTTGCGCCGAACAACGCGCTGCTCGAAAAACTCAAATCCAACCTGCAGGAAGTCCGCGCACGCGGCGGCCGCTTGTTCGTCTTCGCCGATCCCAACACCGGCATCGAAGCCAGCGACGGTGTTGAAGTCATCACGATGCCGGATCACATCGAGCCACTGCAAGCACCACTGATCTATACGATCCCGCTGCAACTGCTCTCGTATCATGTTGCGGTGCTGCGCGGAACGGACGTGGATCAGCCGCGTAATCTGGCCAAGTCGGTCACTGTCGAGTAGATGGATACCCCGTGACGCTTGCCACTGTCATCAGCTTCTCCGACTTCGGCTCCATCGTTGAAAGCGCCTTCTATCCGGAGATTCCGGTTGTCGCGTCTTCCGAATCCGATCTCGGCGAGTCGCTGCAGCATTTCGAGAATCCAGCGGCGATCCTGGTCAAGGCGGCGCAATGTGTCGAGGCAGGCACTCATAACTATGCCTTCGGGTTCTGGTATCCCTCGATGAAGGGCGGCATGCTGGAGCGAAGGGTGGAGCTTGATCCGCCGCGTGACGGCAAGTCTTTTCGTTACTCGCTTTCCGGCTGGGGCATCATCCACCTGCATCTTTACGTACCGTCACCCGGCACGCTCCAGTGCAGGGTTGCGGTCAACTCGGAAGCGCGAGCGAAGTCGCGCGAGAGTCGCTATCCGGAACTGGGCGCGGCCGCCGATTGGGATTGGCGTGTGGTCGAGACCTACGCGTTCAGGCTTAGCCGCAGGCTCGCATCCATGGGGCACACTGCGCCGGTCTCTCCATCGGCTTAGCCGCTGTTATGCAGTCAGTGTGCGCCTGTTCTGGCGATCAACACAAAGCGCTCACTCAACGCGCGAGGACGTGCCCAGCCCGGCGTCTGTGCTGGCCTGATAGCGAGATGCGAACGCAGGTTTGGCCCACCACACCAGCAGAGGCAACACGATCAGAGACAGCAGCATGTTGATGCCCATGATCGCGATCAACAGCAGGCCCATGTCGGCGACGAACTTCAGATCGGACAACAGGTACCAGGGCAGGATACCGAGCACCATGATGCTGGCCGTGAAGAGGATTGCCTTGCCGGTCGTGGCCAGAGACGCATCGATTGCGACGCTCCAGTCGCCGTTGCTTTGCTGAATCTCTTCGCAGATACGCGACAGCAGGTAGATGCCGTAGTCGATGCCGACGCCGATGCCGATCGCCGCAACGATCATCGAGTTCACATCGAGGCCTACGCCAAGCAGATGCATTGCAGCGATCAGCGCCTCGTTGGCGAGATTGACTGGAACCAGCAGCAGCAGCCCGGCGACTGCCGAGCGGTAGGCCAGGCTGACGAGCACGAATACGCAGAAATTCACAGCGAGGATCACGACGAGGTGATAGCGCTGGATGACACGATTGACCGCTTCCTGCAGAGCGATCGTGCCGGAGCCGAGGCGCACGCGGAAGTGCTCGTGCTCGATGCCCACAGTGTCGATCGCCTTTCTTGCAGCGGCGAGCGCAGCATCGACCGTCGCCTGCTTGTTGTCCGGGTACCACAGTGAAACGGTGGCGTGTTGCAGCCCGGATGAGACAACGTGGCCAAGGTTCTTCTCGCTGGAGCCCAACAGCGCGCCCATCGCTGCGGCACTGATCGCGGCCTGGCGCGGATCGAGCGGCGCCCATTTCGGATGCCCGCCGTTGAACAGCCGGCTGGATTCGCTGAGGTAGTCCGCAAACGAGAGATTCGCGCGTGGCGGGGCATCGCTGTCTTCCATGAGCTTCTGCAAACGCTGCATGGTCTGCACCATGTCGAGACGCTGTGCGTTCCACTCGGGATCACGCGGGTTCCGCGCTTCGAGAATGATCTCCAGCGTGTTGACGCCGGGGAATGAGCCGTTGATCGCTCGCACCGAAGTGTTGAACGGAGAGTCGTCCCACAGCAGGTTGCTGCCCTCGACCGGATTGCCGATCTGGATCTGCGATGCGGTGTAGATCGTGATTGCCGACAGCGCGACAACGACGACGGTCGTCAGTCTGGCGGCGCGCCCATACGTCCAGCGGCCGATGCCGTGCAGCACGCGCTTGAGAAGATCGGTCGTTGCATCGGCCGCCGAGCCACTGAGCTGTTTCGCATTGCGCGGCGCCGGCAGGCTTGAGAGCAGCAGTGAGATCAGCACGACACCGGTCGGGATCAGCCACACCGCCCACATTCCGCAGAAGATCGCGTGGCGCACCATCGCCGGAATCGGTGCGGCGCAGACCACGATGATCCCGAGCAGGTCGGTGAGAATGCCGAGCACCGATGGCGACATCATCAGGACCATCGTGCGTTCGGCGGCGAGGTGACGATCGCCCAGCAGTGCGTACTGCTCGTAGAAGCGTTCGGTGAACTGCACGCTGTGCGAGAAGCTGCGCGCGGTCAGCAGCAGCGGCACAACCATCAGCAGCGGTTCGATCGAGATGTTGAGCCAACCGACGAGACCGAAGGCCCAGATGCCGGCGACCGCGCTTGTGACAATCGGGGTCAGTACACCGACCCAGTTGCGCATGTACAGCACCAGCGCCAGGATCAGTGCACCGAGCGTGACGCAGAAGATGCCGACCATCTGCCGCTCGTACTTGTAGACCCAGCCGATCAGCATCGGTTGCCCGGCGACGTAGATCTCGTGCCTGTCATCGTGCGCGCTCTGCGCGAGCGCCTGGACGTGATCGAAAACGATCCCGTAGTCCGTGCGCGGCTCGATGAACGTTGCCATCACCAGCGTCGCCTTGTCGTCGCGCGAGATCAGAAACTCGCGCACCTTGGGCGAGTGATCGACGCGGCGCTTGAAGGTATCGAGTTCGTCCTGCGTCTGTGGCGGCCGATCGCTCATCAGCGGGCGCATGTCGATGCCGAACGGCGTGGCTTCTGCGTAGCGCGCTTTTTCGGTCGAGATCGACAGAATCTGATCGTGATCGACGCCGGGTGTCAGATCGATGTCGCGCGTCAGCTTCCACACCTTCGACAGGGTTTCGCTGTCGTAGATATCACCGCCGTCGGTGCGCTGCACCATCATCATCACGGTCAGCGGATTGCCGAAGGACGGATGATCCTGGAAGACCTGCACGAAGGGATCATCGCCGGGCAACAGATCGGAGAAGATCGTGCGCAGCTCGACCTTGGGCAGCCCGGCAATGAAGAACAGCGTGACAAGGATGAATGCGGCCCAGGACCAGGCCCTGTGGCGCAGCACGAATCCGGCGAAGCGCAGGCGGAGTCCGTACACGGCGCTATTGTCGCTGCAGGAGCATCATCGGACGGCTGCACGAAAAAGGGCGTTCACAGCATGCATTGCCGTGAACGCCCTGATTCGAATCATGTACTGATCAGCGCGGCGGATGCAGCGCGACGTCGATGATGTTTTTGCCGGCCACGGCGTGACTGCGCGAATACACGAAGTACACTACCAGTCCGATCGCCATCCAGATCCCGAACGCGATCCAGGTCAGCGCCGGCAGGCTGAGCATCAGCCAGGCACAGAAGCCCATGCCGAGGATCGGAATCAGCGGCACCATCGGCACCTTGAACGGCCGCACCATGTCCGGCTTCGACTTGCGCAGCATGATCACGCTCGCACAGACCAGGAAGAACGCGCCGAGCGTCCCGAGGTTGACCAGTTCCGCCACCTTGCCGATTGGAAAGAAGCCGGCGATCAGCGCGATGACTACACCGCTGCCGAGGATCAGCTTCACCGGCGTCTGCGTCTTGGTGTTGATGCTTGCCATGCCGGCCGGCAGCAGACCATCGCGCGACATCGCCAGCACGACGCGGGTCAGGCCGTAGTAGAGCACCAGCATGACGGTGGTGATGCCGAAGATCGCGCCGGTTGCGATCAGGCCCTGGGCCCAGTTCAGGCCGAGACTGCGCATGGCCTCCGCAACCGGTGCCTTGATGTTGATCTCCGCGTACGGCACGACGCCGGTGAGAATGCCGGAGACGACGATGTACAGCACGGTGCAGATCGCCAGCGACGCGAGGATGCCGATCGGCAGGTCGCGTTGCGGATTCACCGCTTCCTCGCCCGCCGTTGAGACCGCGTCGAAACCGATGTATGCGAAGAAGATCAGCGCCGCCGCCGTCGTCACGCCCATGAAGCCGAAGTGGCCGTTGCCGTCGGCATCGACGACACGCTCCGGAATGAACGGCGTCCAGTTATCGATATTCACGTGCGGGCCGGCGATGGCGATGAAGGCCAGGATCGTCGCCAGCTTGACCATCACCATCGCGCCGTTGAAGCGCGCGGATTCCTTCACGCCCCAGCACAGCAGGATCGCCAGCGTCATGACGATGATCATTGCCGGCACGTTGGCGATGCCGCCTTCGGACGGTGCCGATGTGAACTCGGCCGGCAGATCGATGCCGAAGTAGGCGTGCAGGATGTTCGCGAAGTAGCCCGACCAGCCGATCGATACCGTTGCGGTCGCCACCGCGTATTCGAGGATCAGATCCCAGCCGATG
>CAZDPA010000171.1:0-8425 GCA_964507195.1 uncultured Salinisphaerales bacterium
GCGCGGGGTTGTTCTTGGTCCGGCGTGACAGCACCTGAATGACGCGGCGGATTTCCTCGTCGCGGCCGATGACCGGGTCGAGCTTGCCGCTGGCGGCGCGTGCGGTCAGATCGATGGTGTACTTTTCCAGCGCCTGGCGCTGGTCCTCGGCGCCGGCGCTGTCCGGCTTGCGCCCGCCGCGCACCGCTTCGATCGCCTTTTCGAGCAGTTCGGCGCGCACACCAGCCGCGCGCAGGGCATCGCCGACCGCACTCTTCTCGCTGGCGGCGGCGAGGATGAACAGCTCGGAGGCGATGAAAGCTTCGCTACGCTTCTGCGCGAGCTTGTCGGTGAGATTCAGCAGCCGCCCAAGATCCGCCGATACGCCGACCTCGCCAGTCGCCGCACCCAGCCGCGGCAGGGCCTCGACCTGCGCTCGCAGCTTGCTGCGCAGCAGATCGACATTGGCGCCGGCATTCTGCAGCAGCGGTGTCGCGCTGCCGCCGTCCTGATCAAGCAGGGCGAGCAGGACGTGTGCCGGCTCGATCGTCGGATGATCGCGCCCGACCGCGAGGGATTGTGCATCCGCCAGCGCCTGCTGGAAGCGGCTGGTCAATTTGTCCATGCGCATGATGTTGACTCGATTCTTGCAAAGCCTGACAGCCAGATGGCGGTGGGGGCTCGCTGTTTCAAGTCCGGTGCACACTGATCCTGCACGGAACGCCAGCTGGTTTTGCCTTGTTCGCATGTCAGCGAGGGATTACAGTGCTTGGCGCAGATGAGCCGGATCATCCGTTTGGATTCCGCCATTGGGGATGCACATCAGATAGGCAGCGCGATCACGCAGCTGCCAGAGCCAGCGCCGGACTGAACACGGTCGGAGCCAGCGAAAGCATGTGCGGTTGCACCGGCGGAGGAGCCGCGTGTTTGAGGTCGTCAGGATCCGGAATGGGACCGAGTAGCAGTACGGGCGCGTCAGTGCGGAGATCGGCGGCAACGCCAATTATCCAGGGTGCGATCTATGCCGCTGCCGTCGCGGTCACGCTCTTTGTGTGTGCGATGGCTTACGGGGTCGAGTTCTCCGCAGCTTATCGTGCGCTCGCCATTCTGGGAGCGGCATTCTCGTTTCTGCTGCTTGGGCGATTTGATCTGTTGGCGCCGTGGCGGATGGGGCGACGCGGGTCGATCGGCACCCAGGTCCTGTACTCATGGGTGGCGATCGTCGGTCTGCTGCTTTCTGTCGCCTATGTCGCGAAGTACTCGGCCTACTACTCGCGCGTCGTGCTCACCGCGTGGGTGCTGATTACGCCGGTTGCACTGCTGATGTTCAATTTCAGTCTGCGGACACTGTCGCTCTGGTTTGCACCGTATATGTTGGCGCGTCGTCGTGCGGTGATCATCTTTGCCAATGAATCGGCGCAAGTGCTGGCCACCAGTCTTGCCGAGTCCGAGCAATACACCTTGCTCGGCTATTTTGATGATCGTGGCGAGGCGCGGCTGGGTGAGCTTGCCGAGATGTGCACACGCCTGGGTGAGCTCGCGCAGGCCAAGGACTACATCATGGAGCACTCTGTGGACGTGGTCTTCATGATGCTGTCCAACCACGGTATCCGGCGTTCGATGGAACTGATGGACGAGCTGGGCGACACCACGGCGTCGCTGTATCTGGTACCGGACATCGCGCTCTACGATCTGGTCAACGCCGAGCCCGCGGAAGTCGAGGGTGTGCAGGTGCTGCGCGTGGCCGAGACGCCGATGTACGGCATCGACGGCCTCTACAAGTTGATGTTCGATTTTGTGGTTTCCGCCGTGGCCCTGTTGCTGTTGTCGCCGATCCTGCTGCTGGTTGCTGTGCTCATCCGTCTGGATTCGCCGGGGCCGGTGATCTATCGCCAGCAACGGTATGGACTCAACGGCCAGGCTTTCGAGGTTTACAAGTTCCGCACCATGCGCCTCAGCGATCCCGACCACGAGATCGTGCAGGTGGCGCGCGCCGATCCGCGGGTGACCCGGATCGGCCGTTTTCTGCGCGCGACTTCGATCGACGAACTGCCTCAGCTCTGGAATGTGCTGCGTGGCGACATGAGTCTGGTGGGTCCGCGACCGCATGCTGTGCAACACAACGAGTACTACCGGCGCTCCGTGCGGCATTACATGTTGCGGCACAAGGTCAAGCCGGGCCTGACCGGCTGGGCACAGGTCAACGGTCTGCGCGGCGCCACCGAGCGGCTGGAGAGCATGGAAGAGCGGGTGCGCTACGACCTCGATTACATCCGCCGCTGGTCGCCCCTGTTCGATATCCGGATCATCTTTCGCACGCTGGCGATGATCTGGCGTGACCGCAACGCCTACTGACTGATGCCAAGCCCGGAGGTCATCTTCATGACTCTGATCTGCTGGATGTAATACAGTCCGGGTATAGATCAGATCAGTGTGGGCAGCGGGTGCGGACAGCAGCGGAGTTGAACTGGACGTGGACAGTTTTCCGACCATTCTCAAGATAGATTCCGGCGGCCGGCCGGTGTCATGGATTCCATGGCAGGCTGCGGTTGTGCTGTATGCACGCCAGCGCGTGTGCTGGGAAGCCGGCGATCAGCGCTTCCTGATTCGCGGTGGCATCAATGCATTGACCGGGCGGCGCTCGGAAATCCGCATCGGCTCGATCATCGCAGTGACGGATCGTTCGCGTCGCCTGCCGGGCATGGCCCCCGTCCTGACCAATCGCACGCTGTTCGAGCGCGATCGCCATCTGTGTCTGTACTGCGGTCGCCGCTTGCCGGCCGCGCAGTTGACCCGTGACCACGTGATGCCGGCATCCCGTGGGGGAAGATCGATCTGGAAGAATTGCGTCACCGCCTGCAAGAGCTGTAATCAGCGCAAGGACGACCGTACGCCGGAAGAAGCCGGCATGCGGCTGCTGGCCGTGCCGTATACCCCCAATCACGCCGAGTATCTGATTCTGTCGAATCGCCGCATCCTGGCGGATCAGATGGAATTCCTGCTGGCCCATGCGCCCGCACAGCCGAGGGCCAGCTAGCGTGATCCGGCATTTCCGGCGCCGGCGAGGGGGAGGGGCCGATCCGGCAAGTGGCCCGGGAGTTTTGCCGCTCGGGCAGCGTCGGCCCACCGTTGGAGCTATTCTCGATAGGAAAATTATCTGATCGGGTGTCTACTCGCTTGAGTCGGACCGTTCGATTAGGTATACATCGTAATACCGTTGGGTAACATCGTTAACGGCCGGCCTTCCTGAAGAGGTTGGCCAGCGTGGCGGGATCGGTAGGTCTGAAGTGTGCCGGAGCAGTATTGAGTTATGTCAGCGACAGCCACTTTGCACAGTGCGAACAGCGATTCTGCCGGTCCCGGTGCGAGTCTGAACGCGGCTGTCAACCCGATTGTCACCGCGCTGCACCAGATGGCGGTTTCGGTGCTGGGAGAAAAGCTGCGTGAGATGTTCGACAAGGCCGACGACATCCTGTTCGATTCGGCCGAAAAGGCGCGCGCTGGCGACGAGCAGCGGCTGTACATGGATACGATGCGGATCGTCCGCGTCCAGCGCAGCAAGATCATCAGGGCTTTTGAAGATGCGCTGAAGCATTCGCTGGAGGACATCGGCGAATCGGGGGCTGTCGATCCCGACCTCAGCAAGCTCGACGACATGTCGCAGTGGTCGCTGCAGGACGGCGACGCGCTCGAAGAGCGCATTGCAGTCAGCAACATGCAGACCAAGGCATCGAGCCTGCACGCACACGAACTGGTTGAACTGCAGCGGCGTCTGGCGCGTCTGTCCGATCTTGCCGGTGCCAGTGCCGGCGGCCTGTCGCCGGAATCAATGTCGCCGACGCGCATCATCCGGGCTTTCCAGGACTCGATGCGCGATCTCGCGGTCGAGTTCCCGATCAAGCTGGTGATTTACAAGCTGTTTGACCGCGTGGTTGTCGGTCGTCTGTCCGAGGTCTTTGTCGGCGCCAATCAGCTGTTGGCGGTGCACGGCATCGAGCCCTCATCGGCGGCACCGGTGACTGCCAGGAAATCGGTGCTCCCGGATGCTCCGCGTCAGATCGGCGTGCCGTCCTGGGCCATGGATCTCGACAACCGCAGCATGCAGGCGTTCCTGCCGCCGTCCGGCTACTCGGCTGGCGCTGCAGGTTCTGCCGGTTCATACGAGATGCCGACGTGGGCCGCTGGGCGGCAGATGCCGTGGAGCCAGGGTCATGGGCAGTCGATGATGGCAGGCAGCGCTGCCGCCACCGGCATGTACGCTGGACCACAGACTACGCAACAGGGCGATGAACAGATTGCCCACGAGATCGCACATATTCTTGGCGACTATGCGCAAGGCCGCATGCCGCAGCGCCAGGACTGGATCCCGCCGGAGAATGTCGCGCTCGTCGCGCGCATGTTCGACGGCTATTACCGTGACGCCCGTCTGTCGGATGAGCTCAAGCCGCTGCTGGCGCGACTGCAGGTGCCGGCAACCAAGGCAGCGCTCGCCGACCAGCGCTTCTTCGCCGATCCGCAACACCCGACCCGGCGCACGATCAACGATTTGTTCGAGATGCTGCTGCAGTTCGGCAGCGCAGATGCGCCCCCGCCGCAGCTGCTCAACGAAGTGCAGGGGCTGGTGGATGCTGCCGCACAGGCATTTCACCTCGACCCGGCCAAACTCAAGGCCGCGCGCCCGCCGACGGTCGATGAGCGGACTGCAGACGACTTCCTGCTCGAACAGCAGAATCAGCAGCAGCGCAAGAACCGCTCGCGTATCGAGCGCGTGCGCCGGATTGTGTCGCATGAGCTCAAGCGCCGCATCGGCGAGCGTCCGATGGCGCAGGGCATCATGCGCCTGATGTTGTCGGGTTTCGGCCCGCTGCTGTGCCTCGACTACATTCGCAGCGGCATCGAAGGCGCATCGTGGAACCAGACCATGGAGCTGGTCGATCGCGTGCTTGCAAGCCTCGACCGCCGCAGCGGCTCAGCCGATGTCTGTGCGGCCGAAGAAGCCGAGATCGTCGCGTCGATCTCGCGTCGCCTGACCGGCATCGGCTTTTCTGATGAACGTCTGGAAGAGGTGATTTCAGGGTTGCTCCAGGCTTATCTGGAAAAGGCCGAAGCGCCTTTCGTTGATGCCCGGAATGCTGATGCACTGAGTGCGTCGGCGGTCGAGGCCACGTCGGGCGTATCAACCGCTTCGACGGCTGCAGTCGGCGAAGCCAGGCCGGTTCTTTCGCCTGCGCAGGATCTGCAGGGACTGTTGTCGATTCTGCTGATTCCTGGCGGCTGGTACACAGTTCTGGATCCGGCTGCCGGCATCAAGCACTGGGTCCGTGTGCGTGGCTATTACCCGCAACGGAATGCGGTGATGCTCAGCCACTACATGGAAGATCGCTATCTGCGCGTACGCGCGACTGCATTTGCAACGGATCTGATTGAAAGCCGGGCGATGCCGATTGACCCTTCCAGCGATCTGCAGGGTGCCATCGCACGTCTGGGTAACATCGAATTCGAGCGGGGTTCAGATCCCCTGATCTGGACCGGCCCCGACGGCAAGCCGGTAGATACCGAGGCTGCGACGCAGCACTGAACGGTAGACGGCGGAGCCGCCGGCTCCGCTGCCGTTTTCGCGAATCTTCCTAGATGTCGACGTCGAGGTCGTCGTCCACCAGACGACGCAACAAACGCTCTTCCTTGTACTTCTCGACGTCGCGCCAATCGCGCGATCTGTCGTCGGCGGCGGCGACCGCCTCCTCGACATTGAACGGTTCGTCCTCTACGGCTTCGGCATCATCGACGAACTCGTCAAAGGCCTTGGGTGCTTCGGCTTGCGGCTGCGGCTTCTTCGGTTTGCGCGGCATTGGCTCTGCTTCCTGGGCGAGCGGCTACTGACAACGCCACCCTTTCGCGCGCGTTTTTATCAGGCTTTTTCAACCACGGGAAGTGGTTTCTACAAAACCTTTAAAAACAGTTCTGTACGAGTCAGATTGCGGTCACTTCAGGAAGTTCTGCGCAGACCCTCAATGACGCCGTCGACGCCAGATCGCCGCATAGAGCAGGACAGCCGCAGCGTATGGGCCGAACGGACCGCCACCACCACCGCCGTTGTTCCCCTCCTCGAGGTCGGCGGACAGTGAATAGTCCAGCGATTCGGTGAGGCCGTAGTTGACGACGGTGATGTAGTAAGTGCCGACCTGGGGATTGGCGATGCTGATGGTTTCATCGCCGCCTTCTTCCGCACTGACCTCGGCTTCGTCGTCGACGTAGAACGTCGGAAATTCATCTTCTTCCGCGCCGAGATCGATGTCGTACTCGGCCGGCCGGTCGTACTTCACCAGCAGGTCGATATCGATGTCCTCATCGTCAGCGGCATTGGTCCGGATGACCAGACGCTCGCCGGCGCGCGGCGTGCTGTCGATGTTGACGTGATAGGTGTGGAATTCGTCGTGCAAGCCAGTCGACAGGGTTTCGTCGATGATGTCGTTCAGCGGGAGATTCGCAAGCTCAAGCTGGAAGGGCCGGCGGGCCTGATAGGCGCCATCGTTGGCGCTGAGCGTTACCGCGAACGGCAGATCGTTGTAGGCGGTCGTCGGGTTGCCGACCTGGATCGTGAAACGCACGGTCGCGGTACCGCCTTTGGCAATGCTGTCCACGGTTTCGCTGCCATCGACGACGCTGATCACAGAAGGCACGACGAGCTGCGCCTGTACGCCGGTAGCGGCGAGCCACAGGTTCTCGATGGTGACCTCGATGTCCAGGGTCTCGCCCGGATCCAGGCGTTCGTTGCCGTCGTCGATCAGGCGGACCTTGTTGAGAATCAGCGAAGGGCGTGGGCTCAGGTTCAAGCTGCGTGCGGCATCGACGCGGCCTCCGGCGCTCAGCTCTTCGGCATCGCCGCCGTCGGCCCCGTCTTCGGCGCCTTCGATCAGGCGCGCCTTCAACTCGCGGTAGTCGGCGTCCGGATACTCGGCCTTGAGCAGCGCGGCTACGCCCGCAACATGCGGCGCTGCGAACGACGTGCCACTGACGCCGCAATCCCCGCCGTCACCGCAGTTCAGTCCGCTGAGATAGCTGCCGCCGATCCGGGTGGTCAGGATCTGCAGCCCAGGCGCGGCAACATCGGTGCTCAGTGGGCCGTACTGGCTGAAGCTGGCGATATTGTCCTGGCGGTTGGTCGCGGCAACCGAAACGATGTTGGACAGGTCGTAGTTCGCCGGGTACGCAGCAATCGAGTAGTCGAGATTGGAGTTGAAGTTGCCGGCCGAGGTGACGAACAGGATGCCGGCATCGCGCAGCCGTGTCAGTGCCTGCAGTTCCGAGTTCAGGAAGCTCGGACCGCCGTAGCTGGCGTTGATGATCTGCGCGCCGTTCTCACGCGCATAGTCATAGGCGTCGATGATCGCGGCACTGCTCAGTTCGGCTTCGCCATCGTCGTTCAGCTCGCCGATGCGCAGCGGCATCATGCTGGCATTCCAGACAATACCGGCGATGCCGATGGTGTTGTCGCCGACGGCGCCGAGGCTGCCGGCGACGAGCGTGCCGTGATCCAGCTTTGTGTTGTCGTAGCTGGGATCGTCGTCATCGTTGACCAGGTCACGCCCGGGGACGAAATTGTCGATCAGGTCCGGGTGGGTCAGGTCGAAAGCGTCATCGATGACGGCGATCACGACGTCGCGGCTGCCGACACGCTCGAAGGTCCCATCGGCATCAGCGTCCCAGGCGACCAGCATGTTCATGTCGGCACCGGGGATGCTCGCAAAGTCCGGCTCGCCCGGTTCGGTCGGCACGAAATTGGCCTGGCCGGTACTGCGCAAGCCCCATTGACGGTCAAACAGCGGATCGGTCGGATTGCGCCGTGCGCGGGTATGGCGGATGTAGTTGGGTTCGGCGAAGGCCACGGCCGGATCGGCGCGAAGCAGGGCCATCATCGAGCGCATGTCGCTGATCGCCGGCAGCTTGAGCAACTGGGTGCGGCCGTCGCGCAGATCGCGCTTCTTTTCCAATCCCAGCTTGAGCTGGCTGCTCTTGGCCAGCGTTGCTTCGGTGCCGGAGCGGTATTGCACGAGCAGTTCGCCGGGCACATACAGCCTGGGTTCCTGGTAACGCACCGCCGAGGCCAGCGGAGTCTGCACCAGCAAAGCCAGACCCAGAGCGAAAGCCGTTGCCGTACCGGTGCCTGGAAGGGAGAAACGGGCGCGAATCGCTGCCGACGTACGACGTGCATTCATAGGGTCATCCTCATCCCGTAGGTGGCCAAGCGCGGGGGCGCTGGCGTTTTGTATCCCTTTGCGTAGAATACGCCTCCTCGCGTGGGGCGGTAGCTCAGCTGGGAGAGCGCTGCGTTCGCAATGCAGAGGTCGAGGGTTCGATCCCCTTCGTCTCCACCACTCACCACCATTTGGGACAACTCCTGGACCACCCTGGTTAGGAACACCACGCTGGCTCCGCCTGGACCTGA
>CAZDPA010000172.1:0-4158 GCA_964507195.1 uncultured Salinisphaerales bacterium
GCGGCCTCGGACGGCAGCATGCCGCCGGGGAAGATGTACTTCTGGATGAAGTCGCGCTTGCGCCGGTATTCGCCGAAGATCTGCGCGTTGATCGTGATGCCCTGGATCGCCGCGCGGCCGCCGGGCTTGAGCGCCCTGGCGATCGTTGCAAAATAGCCCGGCCAGTACTCCTCGCCAACCGCCTCGTACATCTCGATCGAGACGACGCGGTCATAGGTTTCGCTGACGTCGCGATAGTCGCGCAGCTCGAAGCTGATGCGATCGCTCAGACCCGCCGCCGCAGCGCGGCGCTGGGCTTCGGCCAATTGTTCTTTCGACAGGGTGATGCTGGTGACGCGGCAACCCGTCGTGCGCGCGGCATGGATCGCAAAGCCGCCCCAGCCGGAGCCGATCTCGAGCAGGTGATGCTCGGGCGACAGCTCAAGGCGTTCGGCCATCAGGCGGAACTTGTTGAGCTGCGCGTCCATCAGGGTTTCGTTCGGCTTGATGAACATGCCCGCCGAGTAGGCCATCGTGTCGTCGAGCCACATCTTGTAGAACTCGTTGCCGAGATCGTAGTGGTACTCGATGTTCTTCTGCGCTGTCTCTTTAGTGTTGGCGCGCAGCTTGTGCTGCACCCACCCCGCGAAGCGACCGATCAGGTTCTTTTCGTACGGGCCCTTGTAGTGCGGCTCGTTTGCATGCATCACGTAGAGCAGCGACGACAGATCCGGCGAATCCCAGAGGCCGTCGAGATAGGCCTCGCCGAAGCCGACCTCGCCGCCAGCGAGCACGCGGCCGACGATCGCGTTGGAGCGGATATTGAGTACACCGTGCGGGCCGGCTTCGCTGCCGCGGAACTGGCGCACTTCGCCATTCGGCAGCGTGACGTCGAGCGAGCCGATGCGGATGCCCCTGAGCATGTACATCAGCAGGCGCACACCGAGTGCGGCGCGTGTTGCGCGCGCACGCAGCTGTGTTGGCAGATCGGGCGAGAAGCCGTCACGCGACAGGATGCGCCCGAGGTTGGGTTCGAGATCCTGCTGCAGATTGCTGTCGTGATCGCGGTCTTTCATGGCTGGTCTGGGTATGGACTCGCTACGTATACGGCGCTAGCTGACTTTTGGATCAAGCTGTACGGGCTTGCTGTGAAAACGCGCACCGCGCAGCCACAGCTTGAGGGCTTCCCAATGAATGCCGGCGACGATCTTGGCCGCCATCCACGGCATCCGCAGGACCTGCCGGACAATCTCGCGATCACTCAACACATGGCGCTCGCCGGCAATCGTCGCATCGAGCGACGGCACGCCTTCGCGGCGCTGCTTGATGACGACACGCAGGCGCTCACCCGGCTCGCTGAAGGTAAAGCGATAGCTGCCGCTGCGATCGAAGAACGGTGAAACATGAAAGCGCTTGTTCTTGTCGATCGCCTGGTCATACGCAAACGGCGCGCCAGCGCCGTCCAGTACGTAGCTGTGTTTCTCGCCGAAGGTGTTGTTGACCTCGGCGATCACGGCGTGCAGCGAGCCGTCGCGGCGCTCGCAATACCACAGGCTGATCGGATTGAAGACCATGCCCAGCACGCGCGGAAACGCGAGCAGGCGAATGCGCCCGCCGTCGGGCGCGAGGCCGTGCGCACGCAGCGTGGTTTCCGCCCAGCCGCGCAGGCCGCTGCCGTCACCGTGATCGCGGGCATGCAGTGACAGCAGGTTGAGGTGGTTGATCGAGAAGAAGCGCAGGCGCATCGCAAGTGCATCAAGCTGGTCGATGTCGACCAGCAGATAGAACACGCGATAGACGAAACGATACAGCGGAGCCACATGCCGCCGGTGCATCACGCGCGCGACGTAGAGTGCGCCGTCAGGCGACGCGCCACGGCGGATGTCCAGCGCGCCATCCAGAGGCACCTCTCCAGCCGCTTCGTTGTTTACAGCTGCGTCCATTGCGGCAGACACCCCCGATCGATACCGGCGACGGCCCGCAGTCCGGACTTGAGCCCGTCCTCGTGAAAACCGTAACCGCTCCACGCCCCTGCCCACCACAGCCCACCGTTGCCCTGGATGTCCGCGAGCCGCGTGTGTGTCAGCACGCTTTGCGGACCGTACAGCGGATGGTGGTAGATGGTGTCATAGAGGACCCGGTCCTGCGCAATAGGCCGGGTCGGGTTGAGTGTGACGATGTACTCGGTCGCCCCGGGGATTCCCTGCAGCAGGTTCATCCAGTAGCTGCCGGTGATCGGCCGGTCGTGGATTTCCCGGTTGAAATCAGCGCTGCGGAAATCGACGTTATCCTCGATGTAGTTCCAGGACGCCCAGGCGCTGCGGCGCATGGGCATGTAGCTCGTATCGGTATGCAGGACGACCCGGCTGCTGCAGTACGGGATGCCGCCGAGCACCTCGCGCTCGGCCGGGCTGGCGTCACTGAGCAGGTGCAGGGCCTGGTCGGAATGCGTGGCGCAGACCACGCGATCGAAACGATCGAGATGCCCACCACAGCTGAGTTCGACGCCATCATCCACGCGACGGAGGCTGTCGACGCGCGTACTCAGGCGCAGCGCGCCGTTGTACTGCGCGAGCAATCGTCTGACGTACTGATGGCTGCCGCCGATCACCGTGTGCCAGGTCGGCTGCTGGGTTGCGGTGAACAGGCTGTGCGCGTCGAAGAAGCGCATGAAATCCGCCGCCGGATAGGCCATCGCCTGCTTCGGCGAACAGCTCCAGATCAGGCCGGCCATCGGCAGCAGATAGCGCGCGCCCAATTCGGGCGAAAACTTGGCATCGCGCAGAAAATCGCCGAGCGAACCGCCGGGCAGGGTACCGGCCTTTAGCAAGGCGTTGCAATGCGAGTTCAGACGCAGGATGTCGAGCAGCAGGCGGTAGTGCGTCGGCCTCAACAGATTGGAAGCCTGCGCGAACACGCTGTAGAGCTGGTCGCTGCCTTTCCATTCATAGGCGCCGCGGTCCAGAGAGACACCGAACGACATGCTGGTCGGCCGCGTCTGCACGCCAAGCTGGGCGAACAACGCAGTCAGATTCGGATAGTTGATGCCGTTGTAGACGATCCAGCCAGTGTCGACCGGCTGCTCGCCGGCCATGAACGTATGGGTGTGACCACCGACCCGGTCGTCCTGCTCGATCAGCGTGACCTCGTGCCGGCGCGCCAGGAACCATGCTGCAGACAGCCCGGAGATGCCCGAGCCTATGACCGCGATTTTCATTGGGGAAGGGAGGGAGTATTGGGAATGCCGGTCCGGATACGCGCCGCAGCGTGGTCTGGATGCGTTACGGCTGTTCGCGGACCGGCGGCGCCTTGCCGAGCCGCTGCTGCAGCGTCGGCCAGACCGCATCGAGCATCGTCAGTTGCGCACCGGCATTGGGATGCAGGCCGTCGTCCTGGAAGGCGTCGGGATCGGTCGCAATCGCCTGCAGCCAGAACGGCACCAGCGTCGCGCCGGTGTCGCGTGCGACATCGGCAAAGCTGCGGGTGAATCCCTGTGCATAGTCCTGACCGTAATTGGTCGGGATATACATCTCGAACAGCAGGGTCGAAGCACCGGCGGCCGCGGCGAGCCGGGTCATCCGGCTCAGGTTGCCGCGCATCCGTTCCAGCGGCAGGCCACGTAAACCATCGTTGCCGCCCAGTTCCAGCAGCAGCCATTGCGGCTGATGACGCTTGAGCAGGGCCGGCAGACGGGCCAAGCCTCCGGATGTCGTGTCGCCGCTGATGCTGGCGTTGACGACGCGGTGCCGATAGCCTTGTTCGCGCAGCCTCGCCTGCAGCAGGGCGGTCCAGCCCTGTTCCTTCGGTACGCCGAATGAGGCGCCGAGGCTGTCACCCAGGACCAGAATGACCGGTTCAGCAATGGCCGGTACCGCCGTGGCTGCGGCGGATTCAGCCCGTGCCGCTTGAATCGGCAGGCACAGGCACAAACTTAGCAATGACAAGACGCTTGCGCGCATCAGGGATCGAATCATGAGTCAGACCAGTGCAGTGACCGCACGCGGGGTGGGTAAGGAGGTTAGCAGCGGCGGACATGCGCTGACGATTCTGGCGGATGTCAGTTTCGAGATCGCGACTGGCGAATCGGTGGCCATCGTCGGTGCCAGCGGCTCGGGCAAGACCACCTTGCTGTCGATGCTCGCCGGCCTCGATCTGCCGAGCAGCGGCGAGATTCATCTC
>CAZDPA010000172.1:4168-8381 GCA_964507195.1 uncultured Salinisphaerales bacterium
CGCCAAGCTGCGCGCGGGCCGCGTCGGCTTCGTGTTCCAGTCGTTCCAGCTGCTCGCGGGCTTCACCGCGCTGGAGAACGTGATGCTGCCGGCCGAGCTGGCGGGATTCGCCGATGCCGATGTCCGCGCGCGCACCGCGCTGGAGCGGGTCGGCCTGAGCGAGCGCGTGACCCACTATCCGCATCAACTGTCGGGCGGCGAGCAGCAGCGCGTCGCGATCGCGCGTGCCTACTGCGGCCAGCCGCGCATCCTGTTCGCCGACGAGCCCACCGGCAATCTCGACAGTGCGACCGGCGCGCGCATCATCGAACTGCTGTTCCAGATGAACCAGGCGGTCGGCACGACGCTGGTGCTGGTCACGCATGACGCGCAGCTTGCGGCGCGTTGCGGGCGCACGCTGCAGCTGCGCAACGGACGTCTGCAGAACAATGGCTAGTGCACTGGGCTACGCATCAAGGCGTTTGCGCCGCGGCTGGCGCAGCGGCGAGCTGTTCATCCTGACCCTGGCACTGGCGGTTGCAGTGGCGGCGGTCGGTGCGGTCAACCTGTTCACCGAGCGCGTACGCCTCGGCTTGGCGCAGCAGACCGGCGAATCGCTCGGCGGCGATCTGCTGTACAGCTCGCGCAAGCCCTTGCCGGACAGCCTGCCGGCGCAGGCGACGACGCTCGGCCTGCAATCCGCGGCGCTGGTCAGTTTCACCAGCGTGGTGTTTCTCGGCGATGCGAGTGCACTCGCATCCGTCAAGGCGGTCGGCAGCGGCTATCCGCTGCGCGGCCAGCTGCGCAGCGCGCCCGAGCCGTTTGCCGACGCAAAGGTCGCCGGAGGTTTGCCGGTACCGGGCGAGGCCTGGGGCGACGCACGCCTGTGGCAGGAATTGCGCCTGACGCCGGGCGCGACGATCAAGGTCGGCGCAATTGAACTCAGGATTGCTGCAGTGATCGAGAGCGAGCCGGATCGCGGCAATGGCTTTTCTGATCTCGCGCCGCGTCTGATGATCAATGCGGTCGATCTTCCGGCGAGCGGCCTGCTCGGTCCCGGCAGTCGCGCGCAGTACAGCCTGCTCGTTGCCGGCAATGCCGACGCTGTCGCAACGCTGGCGCAGGCCGAACCACCGGAAGGCGTGAAACGCCAGTCGCCGCAGGATGCGCGCCCGGAAATCCGCAATGCCCTGCAGCGTGCCGGACAGTTTCTCGATGTCGCGATTCTTGCCGCGACGCTGCTGGCTGCCGCTGCCGTTGCCTTGTCTGCGCGCCAGTACGGCGAAAAGCTGCGCGATGAAATCGCCCTGCTCAAATGCCTCGGCGCGCGCCAGGGATTTCTGGCACGCGCGCTGTTGCTGCAACTCGCGCTGCTGGGTCTGGTCGGCTCTGCGGTGGGAGCGGTCACCGGGTATTTCGCGCAGGACGTACTGACGCGATTGCTTGGCGAGTTGATGCAACTGCAACTGCCGCCGGCACCGTTGCTGCCGCTGTTGACCGCAGCGGGCCTCGGCTTCTTCATGCTGCTTGGTTTCGCGGCGCCGCCGATGCTCGATGCGCGGCGCACACCGCCGATGCGCGTGTTCCAGCGCAATCTCGATCACACCGGCTTGTCGCGCGGCGTCTGGCTCGCCGCGCTCGCGGCCGGGGCAGGCCTGCTGTGGATGGCAACCGGCGATCCGAAGCTGGCTGCGATCGTGCTTGGCGGTTCGGCGGCCTCGCTGCTGCTGCTCGCGCTGCTCGGTTATCTGCTGGTGCTGGCGTTGCAGCCGCTGCGCAAGCGGGTCGGCATGTCCTGGCGCTTCGGCATCGGCAATGTCGCACGCCGGCGCGCGGCGACAGTGGCCCAGGTCAGCGCCTTGGGTCTGGCCCTGCTCGCGCTGCTGCTGGTGTCGGTCGTGCGCGAGGATCTGCTGTTGAGCTGGCAGAAGAAACTGCCGGAGAACACGCCGAACCAGTTCCTGATCAACATCCAGAGCGAACAGGTCGATGATCTGCGCGCGTTCTTCGCCGAGCGCGGCTACGCCAAGCTCGAACTGTGGCCGATGGCGCGCGGGCGCCTGATCGCGCTCAATGGTGAGCCCGTCAGCGCCGAAACCTTTCCGGATCCCGAAACCCAGCGCTGGATCAATCGTGACTTCAATCTGTCGTGGTCGGCGACACTCAATCCCGACAACCGCGTCACCCAGGGAGAGTGGTGGGGTGAAGCCGGCACCGGCCAGCCGTGGCTGTCCGCTGACGAATACGCGATCAAGCGCTTGAACCTCAAGCTCGGCGACACGATGACGCTGGACTTTGCCGGCGAGCAGGTCGAACTCAAGGTGCACAACTTCCGCACCGTGGAGTGGGACAGCTTCAAGCCGAACTTCTTCCTGCTTGCGCCGCCGGGAGCGATTCCCGACAGCGTATCGACGCAGTGGCTGAGCAGTTTCCATCTGCCGCGCAACAATCGCGTGCTGTTGCGCGAACTCGCCGACCGCTTTCCCAACATCAGCGCGCTCGATATCGAAGCGGTGATGACGCAGGTACGCGGTATCGTTGATCGCATCGTTGCGGCGGTCGAGTTCATCTTCCTGTTCACGCTCGCCGCCGGTCTGACCGTGCTGCTCGCCGCGATCGAAGGCACGCGCGCCGAGCGCGTGCGCGAAGCCGCGCTGCTGCGTGCGCTGGGCGCCAGCTCCGGCCTGATCGCGCGTGGCCTGATCAGCGAATACGCCGTGCTCGGCGCGATTGCCGGCCTGGTCGCCGCGATTGCCGCGCAGACCGTCGCTTGGGTGCTGGCCGAACAGGTGTTCAACATCAGCTATGGCCCGCGACCGATGCTGTGGTTGATCGGCACGCTGGCTGGCGCTGTGGTCGTCGCCGGCTTGGGTTGGCTGTCCCTGCGCAAGGTGCTGAAAACCCCACCGCGACTGGTGTTGCAGCAGACGGGGTAGGTCGTCTGGCTGTGCGCCGGTCTCTCGATACACCGTGACGCGCGTAAGCGCGGTAGATCGAGAGGCCAGCACCGGGGTGCGGAATCAGCCTTTCGACACCCCAAAATCAGCCCCAAAGCGACCCACCTGCGAATCCCCCGCAGTGCGGTTAAAATTGCCGCCCCGCAGCACTCCCCACCTTGCTTCTTCGGAGCTCCCTGAACATGAAAAAGCCCGTAAAGGTCGCCATTACCGGCGCCGCTGGCCAGATTGCCTACTCGCTGATTTTCCGCGTCGCCTCGGGCTCGATGCTCGGTCCGGACCAGCCGGTCATCCTGCAGTTGCTCGAAGTGCCGGTGCCGGAAGTCCAGGAGAAGCTCAAGGGCACGATCATGGAGATCGAGGACTGCGCCTTCCCGCTGGTTGCCGGCGTCGAAGCGCACTCCGATCCGATGACCGCCTTCGAGGGCACGGACTACGCCCTGCTCGTCGGCGCCCGCCCGCGCGGTCCCGGCATGGAGCGCAAGGACCTGCTGACCGCCAACGGCGGCATCTTCGGACCGCAGGGCAAGGCGATTGCCGCCAAGGCCTCGAAAGACATTAAGGTCCTCGTCGTCGGCAACCCGGCCAACACCAATGCGCTGATCGCCGCGACTGCCGCCAAGGGCATGGACCCGAAGCAGTTCCACGCGATGGTGCGCCTCGATCACAACCGTGCGGTCAGCCAGCTCGCAACCAAGACCGGCATCCACGGCAATGACATCGAGAAGATGATCATCTGGGGCAACCACAGTTCCACGCAGTACCCGGACATCAGCCACTGCACCGTCGGCGGCAAGCCGGCCAAGTCGCTGGTCGACCAGAACTGGATCGAGAAGGATTTCATCCCGGTCGTTCAGCAGCGCGGCGCCGCGATCATCAAGGCGCGTGGCCTGTCGTCGGCCGCTTCGGCCGCTTCGGCTGCGGTCGATCACATGCGTGACTGGGCACTCGGCAGCAACGGCAAGTGGGTCAGCATGGGCGTGCCGTCGGATGGCAGCTACGGCATCGCGCCGGGCATCGTCTACGGCTATCCGTGCATCTGCAAGGGCGGCAAGTACGAGATTGTCCAGGGCCTGTCGGTAGACGAGTTCTCGCGCGCCCGCATGGGCGTGACCGAGACTGAACTGCGCGAAGAGCGCGCCGCGATCGAAGACCTGCTCAAGGCCTGATCGCTGCCTCAGATGGGAAAAAGCCCGCCGGAATCCGGCGGGCTTTTTTGTGAATGATGACCCGTCCTACCCGAGGTTGACACCTTTTCTAAACTGAAAAGGAGAGTC
>CAZDPA010000173.1:0-8359 GCA_964507195.1 uncultured Salinisphaerales bacterium
TCCTTCTTCCTTGCACTGCGCCAAAACGGTCTCCGTCTCAGCGACCGCCATAGCGCTAACAGGCCCTAGGAAATATCGAGACGGGTAGGCGCCGCCTACCCGTTGATACGCAACATCGTTGTGCGAAAAAGCTGCAAAATAGAGGTGTTTGGGGAACCATCGGGAGTCGGAAAATATGGCGAGCAAGGCGAGTCTCTCGGACAAGAAGGTGCGGAGACGCAAGCGTGATCCGGACGGAACGCGCGCGGCGATCCTCGAAGCTGCCGGCAAACTGCTGGCAAAGGATGGTCCCGAGGGCTTGAGTGTTTCGCAGGTGGCGCAGCTGGCCGGCGTCAATCGCGGTACGGCTTACCAGCATTTTCCGACGCGTGAGCAGCTGCTTGCAGCAACGACCGCCTGGGTCAGCGAAAGACTGCGCCAGGCGGTGTTCGGTGATGAGGGCGCCGATCTGGCCGTCGGCCTGATGGACCCGCAGTCTGTGGCCGGCCATCTGGCCGAGTTTGCGATGGAAAATCCCGAGCTCGGCCGTGTCTGGCTGTTCGAGGTGCTCAGTTCCAGCCGTCCCGACAACGATCCGTTCTGGAATCAGTACTGGTCGCAGTTCGAGAAGTTCGCGCAGTCAGACTGGGCGCAACCGGGCATCGATGCCGAGGTGCATTCGGTGATCATGCTGATCGGCGCTTTCCTGTGGCCGGTGTTTGCGCGAGCGCAGTCGCGTACTGCCAAGGATCGCCAGATGATGACCCAGCGTTTTACCCACGAGATGCTGCGCCTGAGCCTCTACGGTACGGTGCGTCCGGAAAAATTTCCGGAGCTCGATGCACGGATGAAGAAGAGCCTGGGCACGAAGAAGAAGGCCGCGAAGTAATTCCTGAATGTGGCCGTAGGGCGGGACGCGTGCGGTTAAAGCACGCGTTGGCACGGTCGGTTTTGCAACATGGCGGGAAACGCTGCGCTACCCAGCCCTACGGGCTCTTCGGCGTCTCCCTTTTTCCCCGCTCAGGCAATCGCACCGGCCGCCTTGAGCTGCTCGATGCGCTCCCACTCCATGCCGAGTTCCATCAGCACGAGCTCGGTGTGCTCGGAGGCCTGCGGGGCGCGGGTGGTCTGCACCGGCGCGTGATTGAACTGGACCGGGCCGCGCACCAGCTTCATCGGCGCGCCGCCGTCGGAGGCTTCAACCTCGAACAACATGTCATTGGCCAGCGCCTGCTCGTCGCTCGCGATGTCGATCAGGCTCTGTACCGGCGCCCACTGGCCGGAGTAGGTCGTCAGGTGCTGGCGCCAGTGCTTGAAGTCCTTCACCGCGAAGGCGTCGCGGATGATCTCGCTGGCCGGTTGCCAGTTCTTCATCAGCGCTTCGGCGGTGGCGAAGCGTTCGTCGGTCGCGCATTCCGGCCGGCCGATGTGTTCAAAGAAGCTCTTGATGTGGGGTCCAGGCGTCAGCGTGCATAGGTTGATCGTGCCGCCGTCCGAGGTCTGGTAGTTGCCCATGAACGGGTTGCCCGGATTGCCGCCGGAGCCGGGCATGCGATTGCGCATCATCTGTCCGCAGTCGATGCCCATGTCGATCGACGTGCCCGCCGCCCACCAGGCAGTGCTGAGCAGCGAGACATCCAGTTCGATGGCTTCGCCGGTGCGTTCGCGGTGGAACAGCGCAGCGGAGATGCCGCCCGCGATGTTCATGCCGCCGATCGAATCGCCGAAGGCGGGAATGCCCTGGGACAGCGGGCCCGGCAATTCCTCCGGCGTCATGCTGTGGGCGATGCCGCTGCGGTTCCAAAACGCGGTGCCGTCGAAGCCGCCGGAGTCCCGTTCCGGACCCTTGTCGCCATAGGCACTGCCGCGCGCATAGATGATTTTCGGATTCACTGCGCGGATGTGCTCGATGTCGAACTTCATCTTCTGCCGCTGGCTGGGCAGGTAGTTGGTCAGGAACACGTCCGCGGTCTTGGCCAGCTCGTAGATGACCGCCATGCCTTCCGGCGTCGAGATGTCGATGCCGACGCTGCGCTTGCCGCGATTCGGGTGCTCCATGAACGGGCTGCGATTCGGGTTCACCTTGATGCCGCCGAGGTTGACGAAGCCGCGCTGCGTGTCGCCGCGCCTGGGATGTTCGATCTTGATGACGTCCGCGCCCCAGTCGGCGAGGATGGCGCCAGCGGCAGGCACGAACGTGAATTGCGCGACTTCGAGAACCCGTACACCCTTCATTACCTGCGTCATGCGCACTCCTCACTGATGTGCCGCGAAGCTGATCGAATACTTGTCAGCGGATCATACTAATCAACAGCGTTGTTGCATAGTGTTCGCAACTGCGCTACAACGCATCGCTATCAATATCTCTACCGGAAGTCCTCATGAAGATCGACAACTCACTCGCGGCAGTCGTGACCGGCGGCGCCTCCGGCCTGGGCCTTGCGACCGTCCAGGCGTTGCGCGCAGCAGGTGCGAAAGTCGCCATCTTCGACCTCAACGAGGAACTGGGCGAGAAGATGGCCGCCGAAACCGGCTCGGTCTTTTGTCGCTGCGACGTGCTTACTGACGAAAGCGTCGATGAAGCCTTCGCCAAGGCGCGTTCGGTGAACGGCCAGGAGCGTGCGCTGGTGTGCTGCGCAGGCGGTGGCAACGCGATCCCGACTGCCCGCAGGGACAAGACGACCGGCGCGATCAATATCTTTCCGACCGACAAGTTCGAATGGGTGCTCAAGCTCAATACGGTGGGTACTTTCCGCTGCATCACGCGTGCAGCGGCGGGCATGATGACGCTGGATCCGATCGATGGTGAACGCGGCGTGCTCGTCAACACGGCCTCCGCGGCGGCGACCGAAGGTCAGATGGGGCAGGCGGCGTACTCGGCTGCGAAGGCTGCGATTGTCGGCATGACACTGACCATCGCCCGCGATCTTGCGCGCGAAGGCATTCGTGTCAACACCGTGCAGCCGGGCATCTTTGCAACCCCGGCGATGGCGCGAGCGACGCCGGAGATGCTGGAGGCGCTCGGCAAGATGGTGCCGTTCCCTCCGCGCCTCGGGCACGCCGACGAGTACTCGAGCCTGACGCTCGAGATCATCCGCAATGGCTACATCAATGGCGAGACGCTGCGCCTCGACGGGGCCATTCGCATGCAGCCACGCTGAAAGGACTGCCGTTAGAGCAGGGCTGCCGTTGGAGCAGATGGACACACCTTGTCTCCCCTCATTCGCCCTTCGGGCACCTTCTCCCCGCTCGCGGGGAGAAGGAAAGGTTCCTACTAGCCGTTCTCGAACAGGCGACGCAGTGCAGGGCGATCGACCTTCAGTGACGGCGTGCGCGGCAGTGCGTCGACGAAACGCCAGGTCACCGGAATGTGCGTGGAATAGATCAGGCTGCGCAGGTGGGTTTCCAGCGCAGCGACGCTCGGCTGTTCGACGCCGGGCTTGAACTGGATCGCAGCAGCAGGCACCTGCCCCAGGCGCGCATCAGCAAGGCCGACGACCGCAGCTGCAGAAACCGCAGGGTGCTGCATCAACGCGCTCTCGACGGTTTCCGGGAGCAGCTTGAAGCCGCCGCGCATGATCGCGCCATCGGCGCGACCGCGATGGAACAGGAAACCATCCTCATCGATCACGCCGATGTCCGAAGTGCGTATCCATTCCGGCGCCATCCGCGGCGAGATCACTTCGAGCAGTCCCTCGCTGCCTGGTGACAGCTCGGTGCCGCTGTCCGCGTCGATGATGCGCAGCTGCGCGCCGGGCAAGGCGCGACCGACGCTGCCGAACTTCTGCTGGCCCCACTGCGCGTGCAGCTCAGCGGTCATCGCCGCCACCGGGCCACCGAACTCAGTGGCGCCGTACGACAGCAGGATCGGGATGCCGTAACGCTCCTCGAACGCGCGATGCGCGGTCGGGTCCAGCGGTGCGGCGCCGGTGCCGAGGCGGCGGATGCACGCCAGATCTTCCGGGGGGATGTTGGCGTCGAGCACCATCTGCACGCCCGCGGGCGGCAGACCGCTCACTTCCGGGTGGTAGCGCAGGACGTAGTCGTGCCAGGCGGCGACGC
The DNA here is from genome assembly GCA_964507195.1 of uncultured Salinisphaerales bacterium. GTDB lineage: Bacteria > Pseudomonadota > Gammaproteobacteria > Nevskiales > Nevskiaceae > Solimonas. The sequence continues at coordinate 4,042 of CAZDPA010000173.1, forward strand.
TGAAGCGATCCAGCAGTACCGCGCGCTGACCCCTGAGCATCGCCGGCAGCGTCGAGTACAGGCCTGAGATATTGCCGAGCGGAAAGAACAGCACCGTCGGTGGCAGCGACGACAGATCACCGCAGCCGATGAGATGGCGCGAGATCATGTCGTAGCTGACGACAAACTGTTTCGGTGGCCCGGTCGTGCCGCTGGTCAGGATCTCGATCTGCGGCGGCGTGTTGCTTCGGGGGTGCTGGACAAGGCGTACGCGCTCGTGTCCGCGCACGGCAGCCGCATTCATCTCGATCAGCGCGATGCCGGCAATGCCGAAGGTCTGCAGTGCGGCCAGCACTTCCGGTGAGAAATCTTCCATCGCAGCGACAAACACCGCGGGCTTGAGCCGCTCCAGGTCGCGCGCGATCGCGGTTGCCGATTGAAACGCGTACAGCATGCGCACGGTTCGGCCACTGGCGATCATCCCGAGCATCGCGGCGATCGCAGAAGGGCGATTGCGCGGCATGAAGGCGATGGCGGCATCCGCCGCCGCAGTGCTGGCGTCAAGCAGGGCGCTCAGGCGATCCGCGACGTTGCGCATCTCACCGGCCGTGTGCCAGCGTCCTTCGAACTCGATGACAGGCTGTTCCGCTGGTCGGCCCAGCGCCGCCGCGCTCAGTTCCTGGAGCCTGGTATCCGGTGCTTGCATCATCGGTTGCAGATCGTCGGTAGGTGCGCCTTGATCGGCCGTTATGGAATCAACATCAGTGTTGTATAGTCAGTGTACATCGCGGGCGCCGCCGCCGGTGAACGCGGCGACTGCCGTTGACGACGAAATCTGCATGGGTTCTGATCGACGCATGCAGGCGCATGCCTGATACGTCTCTTGATAGCGAACGGATTGCATGGAACTCAAAACCAAGCTTGTCGTGATTACCGGTGCCCTCGGAGCGCTCGGCAGGGCAGTGGCCGAAGCATCTGCCGCAGCGGGGGCGACGGTGGTCGCGGTCGATCGTGTCGCCGGGACGCCGCCACAGGGCGCCCACGCCTGGCCGCCGCTGGATCTCGGCAACCCGCAGGCCACGCAGGAGGCGCTGGCAGACATCGCCAAGCGCCATGGGCGCATCGATGCGCTGGTGAATATTGCCGGCGGGTTCCGCTGGGAAACCCTCGCCGAGGGTTCCATCGATACATGGGACCAGCTTTACCAGATCAATCTGCGCACGGCGGTCACTGCCTGCCGCGCTGCCTTGCCGCATTTTCCGAAGTCGGGCGGGCGCATCGTCAACATCGGTGCGGCCGGTGCAGTGAAGGCCGCTGCCGGCATGGGTGCCTACGCCGCGTCGAAGGCGGGCGTGGCACGTCTGACCGAGGCCCTGGCCGAGGAGCTGAAGGCGCGCGACATCACCGTCAACGCGGTGCTGCCGAGCATCATCGACACGCCGGCCAACCGTGCCGACATGCCGGATGCCGATTTCTCGCGTTGGGTGACGCCGAAAGCACTGGCCGATGTGATTCTTTTCCTGCTGAGCGATCGCGCCACCGCGGTGACTGGCGCGCTGATTCCGGTGAGCGGTCGGGTCTGAGTCTCTGCCGCGGTGCAGCAACGGCATGCAGCTATGCTGAGCGCATCAACAGGCCATGGCTGCAGCGAGACTTGACCGAGCACGCTTGCGGCGTTTGCCGCGCGGTGTCGTCACTTAGTATGGTTTGGCGCCTTGGTTTGAAGGGCGGAGAATCGGTCAATCTTGTTGTCTGACGCAGCGGGCCGGGAGTCCGCCGCCGAACTTGCATCTCGGTGGAACCTGCGTAATATAGACAACGTTGTTGATTATATAAATTGTGAGGAGCGTGCAACCGGACGCGGGCAGATGTTTCGCCTGATCAGGAAGCCCGAACACACGGCTCAAGCCGGCGGACGCAAGACACTCATGACTCAACGGATCCATATCGACGGGTGCAATCGGCTTGATGCCGTGGCCGACGCCGTATTGTCCGTTGCTGTTCGCAATCGCCAATCATCTGTCCGGCTGCGTTGCCGATGCGCCGGGCAAGGTTCGAGGCGGCAGCGATGACCTCGACGACGCTGATCGTCGGCGCTGGCCAGGCAGGCAGCGATCTGGCCAGCGCGCTGCGCCAGAATGCCTACGACGGTCGCATCGTACTGATCGGCGACGAGCCGGCCGTACCGTATCGCCGGCCACCTCTGTCCAAGGCTTTTCTGTCGGGAGAAGTCGACGAAGCGTCGCTCTACATCAAGACGCGTGAGGCCTACGCCAAGCATGATATTGACCTGCGCACTGATGTGCGCGTCATGTCCATCGACCGCGAAGCACATACCGTGTCCCTGGTCGACGGAAGTCATGTCTCTTACGACAAGCTTGCACTCACCACCGGCGGTCGCGCGCGGCGCCTGCCGTTGCCGGGCGCGGAAAAGCCGAACGTCCATTACGTCAGAACCATCGACGACATCCGTCGGCTTCGCGATCATTTCAATCCGACGCAGCGGCTGGTCATCATCGGCGGTGGCTATATCGGCCTTGAAGTCGCAGCGGTCGGTATCAAATCAGGTCTGAAGGTCACGCTGGTCGAAGCACTGCCGCGGCTGCTCGCGCGCGTCACCGGGCCCGAACTCTCGCAGTACTACGACGGCGTGCATCGGCGCCATGGCGTCGACATCCGCCTGGGGGTCGGCGTGCAGGCATTGGAAGGCGACCAGCAGGCCGAAGCCGTCATCCTGCAGGACGGCACCCGCCTGCCGGCGGACATCATCATTGTCGGCATCGGCCTGATTCCGAATACCGAACTGGCCGAGCAGTGCGGGCTCGCGGTCGACAACGGCATTCTCGTTGATCTGTATTCGCAGACCAGCGATCCGGACATTCTCGCTGCCGGCGATTGCACCAATCACGAGAATGGCTTCTTCGGTCGGCGCATGCGCCTCGAATCCGTGCCCAATGCAAGTGAGCAGGCGCGCGTTGCGGCGGCGACGATCTGTGGCAGGCGCATGCCGCATGCCGGCGTGCCCTGGTTCTGGTCGGATCAGTACAACCTCAAGCTGCAGATGGCCGGTCTGTCGCAGGGTCATGAGCGCATCGTCGTGCGTGGCTCGATGGCGGCAGACAGTTTCGCGGCGTTCTATCTGCAGGGTGGTGTGGTCATCGCGGTCGACGCGGTGAACCGTCCGCAGGATTTCATGCTCGGCAAGAAGATGGTCGCGGCGCGGGTGCAGGCCGATCCCGTCGCGCTTGCCGATGAATCCCTTGCACTGAAATCACTGGTGCCATGACCGTGAGTTCGACCCAGCACAAGCAAGGTCCGGTTGTGGTTGTCACCGGCGCTTCGCAGGGTATCGGTGCGGCCATTGCGCAGCGTTTTGCCTCGGGCTTTCCCGGTATGCGCCTCGCGCTGGTTGCGCGCAACGCCAGGGGCCTCAATGCGGTCGCCGAGCAATGCCGCTGCGACGGTGCGGATGTCGAAATCGTTCCGGCCGATCTCAACGACAACATCCAGGTCGAGCGCATGGCTGCGCACATCCACGGCCGCTTCGGCGACGTCGATGTGCTCATCAACAACGCCGGCCGCTGGCAGGGGGGTGCCGTGCACGAGATGGCGGTTGCCGATTTCGCGCAGGTCCTGCAGGACAATCTCGTCAGCATGTTCGCCGTGACGCGCGCCTTTCTCGCTCGCATGCTTGAGCGTGGCACTGGAGATATTTTTCTGATGTCGTCGACGTCTGGCCTCGATGGCCTGGCGAACAACGCGGCATATTGCGCCGCCAAGCACGGTGTTGCGGGGTTCTCGAAAGCCCTGCGCGCCGAAGTCGCCGGCCGCGGCATCCGCGTGTGCTGTGTCTATCCGGGTGGAACCGAAACGCCGACCTGGGACGGCAGCAATGCCGACACCGCGAAGCTGATGACCGCCAACGACGTTGCCGACATCCTCGTCGATGCGTACCGGCTGTCGCGCAGATCAATGATGGAGGACATCGTCCTCCGCCCGCTGGCCGGCATGTGATTCACATGAAGCCACAGACTTATCTTGTTTACTCGTCAGAGCCGCAACATCGGGTCTGGTGAAGAAGGTTTACGGAGGAGATCGATGATGTACCTGTTCAAGTCTGCAAGGTGGATTTCCCGGGGGATCGCCTGCGCGGCCATCCCTGTCGGAGCGCTGGTCGTTGGCGTCGCTGCCTATGCGGCCACGGTCAAGGACGTGACCGCGACAGGCAACCAATGGTTGGTCGCGCAAGTCGACTCGCAGAAGCGCGTCGACAAAATCGCAGAGCAGGGCCGCGACCTGTCGGAGCAGTACCGCACGACGCTGCGCGAAAGCGAGGGTC
>CAZDPA010000174.1:0-8285 GCA_964507195.1 uncultured Salinisphaerales bacterium
AGGATCTGCCGAATACACCGGGAACGCTCGGTGCGCTCGTCAACACGACGCTCGCGTTGACCGGCCGCACGTCGGGTGAAATTCTCGCGCGCACGCCGTTCGAGGCTTCACCGGGTGGCGTGTACTCGGCGAACGAGTGGTTCAACTACGCGGCGCAGGTCCGTCTGCTCGGCGTCTCCGGCCTCAACGCGTCGATCGACGAGTTCCCGGGTTCGCAGGAGATCTTTGCGTCGCACGTCGACAACTACGAGGAGGCGGTCAACGAGCTGAACACCTTCTTCATCGCGGCCGGCGGGGCACTGCGGGGTCACATCGCCCGCGAGTACTTCCAGGAGGAGGTGTACGGACTGGGTGCCAGCTATGTCACCGAGGGCGAGCCGGGCGGTTTGCTGGACCAGTTGATCATCAACGTCGAGACCAGCTTCACGCCGGATCGCACGTTCACCGGCACCAGCCTGCAGCAGTCGTTCATGACGGATGATGCCTTTGTCGGCGCCCTGGTGATGGAAAAGTATCATCGCTTCACGAACGCGTTCCCGGCGACGTACATGGTGTTCCAGTACATGTATCGCGATACCGACGACATGTTCGGCCGGCACCTGAGCGGCTACGGCGGCAGCGAAGCGGGCGAAGGCGCGGGCGTCGACGGCGCGCATTACATCGCCTTCGCATTCCAGCAGCCGTTCCCGCAGGACATCTACCGCATCGGCTTCGCCACCCTGTATGACCCGCGCGGCAGCATCCTCGTGCAGCCGGGCATCAAGTGGAAACCGTCGGGTGCGTGGACGCTGGAGGCGTTCTACACCTATATCAACGGTTCGCTCGGCAGTGCCAATCCGAACGAGACGCTGCTGTCGACGGTGGATTTTGCGGATGAACTCACGGTTCGCATCGGCTATCAGTTCTAGGCTTGACCGGCGCTACCACAATGAGACGTTGATGTTCGCACCATCAACAATGCGGTAATCCCTCCCCCTTCCGGCGGTCAGTGATCTGACCGCCGGCTTTGTTTTACGAAGACGATTTTCTGGAGGTTCTGGATGCGAGTGCTGCGCTACGGCCGCGATTTCAGTCGGCGCCATTTCCTCGGTGCGCTGGCCAGCGGTGCGGCGGCCGGCGTGCTGATGCCGGCATGGCAGGCGATTGCGCAGAATGGCGACAGCGCCAAGGCCTACCCGGAAGAACTGCTGTCGATCGATGCCTATACCAAGGGCAGGATCAAGACCGGTGACGAGATTCACGCCGGCAACGTCGATCTGATCAAGGAGCTGATCGAGCCGATCAAGTACATCCAGATCAAGACCATGGGGCGGCGTCTGCGGATTGTGAAGACGACAACCGACATCACGCGTCTGAGCCCGATTCCGTATCTGGAGGCGACGCTGCGCAATCGCGGCAAGGGGCGCTTCGATGCAACAGGCAACGTCGTCACCGCAGATGGCAAGCCGTGGATCGGCGGCCTGCCGTTTCCGGATTCGACCGGCGCACTGGAGATGTTCGCCGGCCTGACCTTGAGCTGGGGACGGCATGATGCATCGCTGTACGCGATCAAGGCGTATGCGCTCGATCCGGACGGTGAAGTGCTCTACCACTACGACACCGGCTGGGCCGAGTTGTCGACAACCGGCCGCACGGTGCTGGATCCCAAACCGTACCTGACCGGCCACGAAGACAAGCTGCGTCTGCAGTCGGTGTTCTTCATGACGCCGATGAGCGCAAAGGGCACGTCCTTCCTCAACGTCTGGCCGTATGACCAGAACAGTTTTCCGGATCTCTACGGCTATGTGCCGGAGTTCCGCCGCGTACGCCAGTTTCCGACCGATCAGCGCTTCGAGCCCTTGATCACCGGTTCGACGATCTATCTGTCCGATGCCTGGGCTGCGGGCGATCCGCTGAACACCTGGGGCAACTACAGGACCGTCGGTCGTGGCCCCATCCTCGCTGCCGTGTCGCGCGGCTGGAACGCTGAGCACCCGAACTGGGAGCACAAGACGCACGGCGGGCCCAAGGGCAAGACCTTCTGGGATACCGACGTCGAACTGATTCCGGAGGCGATCGAGACGGCGGCTGAACCGGTGAAGTTTCCGCGGGCGCCGGTCGGGCGCAAGCATGTCTGGTTCGATGCGCGCACGCAGTTGCCGGTGGCGATGGTGTCGTATGACCGACGCGGCGAACCATTTCACTCCTTCGACGGCGCATTCTCGCTGTACGAAGACAACGGCAAGACCTTCAAGGATGGCGCGCATCCGTACTGGTCGTGGGCGCATGTGCACGCCTTCGATGTGCAGACCGGTCGCATGACCCGACTCGAACAGGTCAAGTCCATCACCGGTGGTCACAACACTTCGGTCAACGATCCGAAGATCTACGACAAGTATCTGACCAAGACGGCGCTGGTTGCGCTGGGTCTGGGCTGAACCTTCAGACGATTGCTGATGAGAGGCACGACGATGACATCACTCAGAGCTTGTATCGCTGCGACGGTACTGCTTGGCGTTGCAGCGCAGGCGCCGGCAGCACCGGTCACCGATGCCTATTGCGCAGATATGGTCGACTTCGCGATCCGTACCGCAGAGCGGCGCTCGCAGGGCAAGGAACAGCAGGAACTGAGCACCATGGTTCACGACAGCCAGAAGGTGTTCAAACAGCAGTATCCGGACCTCGAAGAGGCGGACATGCAACTGCTGGTCAAGCAGGTCTACGAAGGCCAATGGACACGCTTCATTGCCGCGCGCAGCACGATCCGCTCCTGTGCCGTGCAGCTCGATGCGGCGCCGCCCGCAGCGGTAGTGCCGGAGCCGCAAGCTGAAACATCGATGGACGGAGTGCGCTCATGAGCCCGGTTTGTACTGGAAAGCAGCTGGGTCTTGTGCTGCTTGCTGCGCTGGCGCTGCCGCCGGCATTCGCTGCGCCGAAGTCCGACGACTGGTGTGCCGACGCTGTTGATTTTGCGATGGGCGTCGCGCAGAACAGAGAGTCGGGCTACACGCTGGAGCTGATCACGGGATCTGTCGAACGCAATCCGGACGATTACAGGCGCATGTTCCGCGATCTGAGCGGTGATGAGATGAAGCAGATCGCCAGGCAGGTATACGACAGGGAATGGTCGCGCTTCCGTGCAGCGCAGGGTGTCGCGGAATCCTGCGAACTCGCTGCTGCGCCGAAGTAGGTGACGCGTCGCGCGCAGGGCGTCGATGGCGGTATCAGGAATGACGCGCTGCACCATGAGGTGGTTGCGGTTATCGGTGCTTCTTATGCCGCTGAATTCTTCGCTGCACACGACATCTTCCAGGCGAGGTGGAAAAACTACCCTCCTGGGTAGCGGCAAGCGCAGCGCCGAATCGATACCTTGAACGGATAGAAGGCGAGGCTTTTGGTCATCGTCTCCAGGTATTCCAGAACACTCACAATCCGGAGGAGACCCGGCATGGCTCATGCGATCCCTGCAAGCTGCGGCGGTGTTGTCGCCGCTATCCGAACTGACGCTTGCGGAGCGCCGCGATGACCGTTGCAGCCACCAAGCTCGCATCGTCAATCGCCGCGGCATCGAGCGACGGCCTGCTGATCAACATCGACAACGGCGGCACGCTGACCGACATCTGTGTGATCGATGGCGATCGCGTTCACCGCACCAAGACGATCACCACACCGTACGACTTGTCGAAGTGTCTGTTCGAGGGCATCAAGAAAGCCTCGCGCCTGATCTACGGCGAAGACGATCCGCAGCGCCTGCTGCTTGCCACCGAACTGATCCGCTACTCGACGACCCAGGGCACCAACGCTCTGGTCGAGCGCAAGGGGCCGCGACTGGGTCTGGTCACCGACGGCAATCTTTCGCTGCAGAGCCTGCGCGGAGATGCGCAATCCGCAGGACTGTTCGATGCCCTCGTCGGCTCGCGTGTCGAGCAACTCGACATCACGCAGTCCGCCGAGGCGCTCGATGCAGCGGCCACGCGTGCGATCACCGTGCTGTCTTCGGCTGGCGCGAACCGCATTGTCGTCGCCTTCGGTGGCGCCGGCCGCAACGAAGCGGAGAACGCGCTCAAGCGGGTGCTGCTGCGGCGCTTTCCGCCGCACCTGCTCGGTGCGCTGCCAATTCTCTATTCGCACGAGCTCTCGGGCGATGCCGATGATTCGCGCCGTGCCTGGACCGCGCTGTTCAATGCGTTCCTGCATCCGGCGATGGAGCGCTTCCTCTACGCCGCTGAGCATCGCCTGCGCGAGTACAAGACCAGGAACCCGCTGCTGATCTTCCGCAACGACGGCAATGCCGCACGCGTTGCCCGCACAGTCGCGATCAAGACCTACAGCTCCGGTCCGCGCGGCGGTGCCGAGGGTGCGAAGGCGCTGGCAGCGCACTACGGCTTCAAGAGCCTGCTGACGATGGACATCGGTGGCACGACGACGGACATCGCGCTGGTCGAGAACGGCGCGGTCCGCACCGAGGAGCGCGGCAGAGTCGAAGGTGTGGCGACCTCGTTTCCGCTCTGCGATGTGATCAGCGTCGGCGTCGGCGGCAGCTCCATCATCAATGTGCAGGATGGCAGGACGATCAAGGTCGGTCCGGAAAGCGTCGGCGGCGCGCCGGGCCCGGCCTGCTTCGGTCTCGGCGGCAAGGAGGCGACGATCACCGATGCCTTCCTGCTCGCCGGTCTGCTCGATCCGGCCTCGTACTTCGGCGGAGAGCTGAAGATCGATGCCGAGCGCGCGCAGGCAGCGATCACGACCGCCGTCGCCGGGCCGCTCAAGCTCGACGTGCAGGCGGCTGTGCAGCAGATGGAGGCGGCGTGGGTTGCCAAGGTCGCCAACAGTCTCAAGCAGTTCACGACGATCAGCGATCAGACCACGCTCGCCGCCTTTGGTGGTGCGGGTCCGTTCGTGGTCTGCAAGGCTGCCGAAGCGGCCGGCATTTCGCGTGTGATCATTCCGGGGCTCGCCGCGGTGTTCTCGGCCTTCGGCATCGGCTTCTCCGATGTCGGTCACAGCTTCGAGATGACGCTGCCGGCAGCGACCGATGCCGGCCTGGCAGCGGCGCGCGCCGCGCTGCTGCAGCAGGCCGAGCGCGGCATGTTCGCCGAAGGCGCAAAACTCAGTGACTGCCGCGTGCAGGCAACGCTGCATGCCGCCAGCGGCGATCAGCATCACAGCATCGATGTCGATGGCGACGTGCTGCCGAAGGGTTTGCCGGCCAAGGCCGAGCTGACCCTGCGCCTGCTCGCAGTCAAGCCGGTTGCGCATCCGCACCTGAAAGGCGCGTTCGGCCTCAAGGGCGCTGCGGCGGTCAGTACGGCGACGCGCACGGCATTGGTTGACGGCAAGTCCGCGGTGCTGCCGCTGTATCGCGTCGAGGAGCAGAAGGCCGGTGCGCATGCGCGTGGCCCCTGCGTCCTTGAAGAAGCGTTCTTTACCAGTCGCATCGATGCAGGCTGGTCGTTCGAAATCAACCAGGCAGGCGACATCCTGCTGTCGCGCGCCTGAGGAAAAATCCATGCGAGTTCTGATCACCGAATATCTGCGCATCAACCTCGATACAGAAATGTGGGAATGCCGCCGTTGCGGACATGAGCACATCGGTGCGCGTGAAAACTACAAGCGCGGAATGCTGGTGTATGACCGCGATCCGCGCGAGATCCACAAGCCGCTGCTCAATGCCGAGATGTACGAGCGCACCTACTCTCCGGACCCGACCTGGTGCCGGATTCTCGAGTACTACTGTCCGCAGTGCGGCGTGATGGCCGAGGCCGAGTACCTGCCCCCGGGGCATCCGCCGCTGCACGACATCGAACTCGATATCGATGCGCTCAAGCTGCAGTGGAAGGATCGCAAGGAAGTCGTCGAGCCGGTGATCGGCCCCGACCTCGCGTTGGAGAAGGTGAAGTCCGGTCGCGCGCTGCACGAGAAGCATCAGCACGGCAATGCCGGCCACAAACACTAGGAAACGACAATGAAACGAGTTTCCGTGGATATTGGCGGCACCTTCACCGACTGCTTCGTGGTCTGGGACAACCAGTACATCGAAGGCAAGGCGCTGACGACGCATCACAATCTCGCGCTGGGATTCAATGAATCCCTGGGCGACGCCTGCAAGCAGCTCAACGTCGAACCGTCGAAGCTGCTGTCGGAAGTCGATTCGGTGCGCTACTCGACGACGCTGGGCACCAATGCGCTGATCGAGCGCAAGGGTCCGCGCATTGGCGTGCTGGTGACCACCGGCTTCAAGAGCACGATTCCGCTGTCGCGTGCGCGCGGCTACGGCGAAGGTCTGTCCGAAGCCGAGCAGATGGACATTCCGAATGCGACGCGACCCAAGCCGATCGTGCCGATTCCGATGATCCGCGAAGTGCGCGAGCGCGTCGACTATCTGGGTCAGGTGTTCTGGGATCTCGATGAAGACGACGTGCGCCAGCGCATCCGTGAACTCGTCGACGCCGGTGCCGAGGCGCTGGTCGTGATGTTCACCAACAGCGTCGTCAACAATACGCATGAACTGCGTGTACGCGAGATCTTCCTCGAAGAGTATCCGGCGCATCTGCTCGGTTCGATCCCGATGCTGCTGTCGCATCAGGTCGCCGGTCGCAAGGGCGAGTACGCGCGCGGCACCTCGACGATCATGGATGCGTTCCTGCACCAGACCATGTACCACGGTCTTGGTACGCTGGAGCTGAACCTGCGCGCGCAGGGCTACAACAAGCCGATGCTGGTCAGCCACAACTCCGGCGGCATGGCGCAGCTGAACTCCACTGACGCGCTGCAGACCGTGCATTCCGGGCCGGTCTCCGGCATCGCCGCCAGCGAGCATCTTGCGGCTGCGGCCGAGCTCGGCAATGTTGTCGCAACCGATATGGGGGGCACCAGCTTCGACATCGGCATCGTCGATCAGGGTGGCGTCAAGCACTACGACTTCAACCCGGTGATCGATCGCTGGCTGGTGTCGATTCCGATGGTGCATCTGGTCACGCTCGGGGCCGGCGGCGGTTCCATCGCCCGCTATGACCGCATGTTCGGCTCGATCGAGATCGGTCCGCAGTCCGCGGGGTCGGATCCGGGCCCGGCCTGCTATGACCGCGGGGGCCTCAAGCCCACCGTCACCGATGCAGACCTCCTGCTCGGCTATCTCGATCCGAAGAACTACGCCAATGGCCGCATCCCGCTCAACCCCAGACGTGCGAAGCAGGCGGTTGAAGATTCGCTGTGCGACGACCTCGATCTGAGCGTCGTCGAGACCGCGAAGCTGATCAAGCGCAATGTCGACGGCAGCATGGCCAACGGCATCGCGACCGAACTGCGCACGCGCGGGTACGAGCCCAAGGACTTCACGATTCTCGCCTACGGCGGCAACGGTCCGCTGCACGCCTGCGGCATCGCCAATGCGCTGGGCATCAATCGCATCTTCGCGCCGCCTTACTCGTCGACGTTCTCGGCCTGTGGTGCGGGCAATGTCAACCAGATGCACATCCACGAGATGAGCACCTGGACGGTGCTGTTCAACCCGGCCCTGCGCAGCTTCTATAACGACTACGACAGCTTCAACAAGAACATCGAGGAACTTGAGCGTCGCGGTCGCGACGATCTGCTGCGGCAGGGCATGACCGTCGACCAGATCCACTATCGCCTCGAACTCGACATGCGCTACGGCAACCAGCGCGTGCAGACCGCGGTGGTCACCGAGCTGAATCGTCTCAAGTCGCAGAGCGATGTACTGGCCTTGATGGATCAGTTCCACAAGAGCTATGGCGCGCGCTTCGGCGAAGGCAGTCAGTCGCCGGAAACCGGCGTGCGCATCAACACGCTGCGCGTCTGTTCGTTTGTCGAGCAACCCAAGGTGACGTTCGCCAAGCTCAAGGAGCTGGGCACCCCAAAGGCACCACCGGCACCGGTCGCGCATCGCGAATGCCATTTCGTCGGTCACGACAAGCCGTTCAACACGCCGATCTACAACGACGGTGCCCTGGCCCAGGACACGCGCATCGAAGGTCCGGCAATCGTCACGACGCGGGCGACGACTTACCTGATTGAACCCGGCTGGGCCTACCACTCGGCGGCACAGGGTGGCGTCTGGTTCATCAAGAGCGGAGCGGGGAACTGATCATGCACGACAAGATTTCAGCCGAAGAGCAGGCACTGCTCGACAAGTTTCTCGCCGACAACACGCTGTTCCTCGGGCCTGACCCCGAGATCATGCGCAATCACACGGTGACGCCGCGCTCGAAGACCGAGGACGAGGTTCTCAAGAGAGGACTCGACCCTCACCAGGTGCATCACATCCGCGGCCTGATCAACGCGGC
>CAZDPA010000175.1:0-439 GCA_964507195.1 uncultured Salinisphaerales bacterium
GTCGAGCAGCGAGTGGCGGCGCAGGGCGAGGCCGGTCACGACGTCGAAGACACGGAAGAAGATCGCCTGACCCCAGGCAATCTGCTGGTTGCCGAGACGCATGTTGAGCGCACCGGCGTTGTACTCGAGGAACAGTGCCGGGAAATAGACCTGATAGTTCTCTCCGGCCCATTCCAGCGGGTTTGCGCGACCGCCGCCTTCGACCTCGTAGTCGAAGTAGTTCGGGCTGCCGGCATAGAGCTTGGGATAACCACCGCTGATGCCGCCGCGGACGTTCTCGTAGTCTCTGGCGTCGAACTCGTCGTAATCGGCTGGATCGTAGATCGCACGGACGCGACCAATGAACTTGAAGCTCTGGCTGATCTGCACGCCCAGCTCGACTTCCGCGCGCAGGATTTCGTAGTTGATGTCGTTGTCGACGGTCTCGAACGGCTGACCC
>CAZDPA010000175.1:449-8268 GCA_964507195.1 uncultured Salinisphaerales bacterium
CACGCAGGCCCGGCGAGTTTGCATCGCCGACCAGCAGACCCGCAGGATCAAGCAGACTGAGCGGAACCGTCGTCCAGCTCGTCACACCGCCCTGGATCGCCTGCAACAGCGGGCCGACAATCGGCAACGGTGCCGCGGCGCCGACAAAGGTCGGAGGCACATACGCCGCGCGCGGAATGGAGCGCCCGTTGAACGTGTTGCCAAGCTGGTTGTTCGGATTGTCGTAGCTGCTCGTCGAGAACGAGGCCTCGGGGCGAATGAAGCCACCGATCGAGAAGTCCATGCCGTCGAACCAGCCTCCCCCGCTGCTCTCGCTATCATCCTGCGCCTGGGCAGCACCCACCATGCCCGCGCTGATCGCACACGCTGCGGCGACACCCAGCAGCCTTGCCTGTTTTGCCTTCATTGCGTTCTTCTCCAAGCCCACACTGTCTCTACGAGCTGCACGGCTTTACCGCCGGCTTTTTGCCCGACCTTTATTGCTGCATTCGCACCACAGTACCGCCCTGCCCCACTGCAAAAACAGAATCCTGATCCACTGCCAGTCCGCTGTACCAGACGCCGCCGAACGGTGCCGATGACAGCAAATTCCAGGTGCTGCCACCGTCGCTGCTGACGACACTCTCGCGGAAGCCGGTAACCATGACCGTCTGCTTGTTGCTCTCGACGGCGAGCAGGTTGGCGGTGCTGCCCGAGTTCTGCGCCGCCCAGGTTTCGCCGCCGTCGTCGCTGCGCAGCAGTGTGCCGATCTGGCCGGCAGCGAAACTCGGCTGACCTGCGGGATTGATGTCGAGCGCGAAGATCGATGCATCGCTCTGATTCAGCTTGCGCCAGGTCACGCCCGCATCGGCGGAACGCAGGATCAGGCCGAACTCGCCGGCAACCGTCATCGTGCCCTGCTCATCGACATGCGCCGCGTAGATGTGCGGCTCGGCACCCCCTTCGACGATCGTGCTCCAGTCGATCGGCAGGCGCGTGAACACCTTGCCGCCATCGGTGGACAGCAGCACGGTGCCGAATGCGCCGCCGACCACGGCCCGTCCCGCCGTGTTCGCATCGACTGCGAACAGACGTTCCTTGGTCCCCGTATCCAGCTTCGTCCATTTGCCGGCAGCATCGCGCGCCATGGCCACACCGGATTGACCGACCGCAAGCGCCCGACCGTCGGTGGCGATCTCGACCCCCAGCAGCGACAGATGCCCGGTGTCCGCTGCAGCGCCCTTCCAGCTCGCACCGCCATCAATGCTTTCGAGAATCGAACCCCCCGCTCCCACCGCAACGCCAAGCTTGCCGTCGAAGTCGACGGCGAACAGGGCATCGTGTGCGGTCCCTGTATGCACCGTCTCCGGTGCTGCGGCGCCGGCCATCGGCGCCGCAGCAGCCAGCAGAGACAGTGCCGTCAGTCTCAGCAATGCGCGCATGATCAGGCCTGACCCAGACGCTGGATCGCCTGCACCGTAAGGTACTTGTTGTAGACGTCGATGCCGGCCGCATCCCAACCGCTCTTGTAACCGCCAGTGACTTCCTTGGCCTGCACGAAACGGCTCATGCGGTTGGCCTGCAGGTCATGACTCATCACGCCGACCCACGACCAGTTCGGATTGCCGTCCTTGTCCTTGACCGTCATCTTGTCGTTCGCGTACTGCGCGTAATGCGGCTCGAAGGATTTCCAGATCTCGCCGCGACGGTCGTAGGTGTTGTACGCGACGTACATGCCGTTGCGGACGTCGATCCAGGTGCGCTTCTTGCCGACCGGCGCACGCGGATAACCCGTCGGCTCGGCGTCGACGACGATGCACTCCGGCACCAGTTCCATCCACACGTCGTGGAAGGTCTGGCCCTTCGGACCACCATGCACCGGACGCTCGAAGTTCGGGTGATAGCCGCCCATGAAGTTGCGGCCACCGATGACACCGAGCATCGGCTTGCGCTCGACGATCTTGTAGTTGCCCCAGGTACCCATCGGGTCGCCGGCTGCCCAGGCGTCGGACAGGAACAGCGTGATACCGGGAACCAACGGCTCGAAGCGCTGGTTGGTCGGGAACTGGCGCACGCGACGGAACGCCGGCAGATAACCCTGCAGGTCCGGGAACTTGTTCTGGTCGTAGTACCAGGTGTTGAGGAAGGAGCTGCCGGCGGTGTCCTGCGGTGAGGTGAACCAGACCGACTGGTAACGCAGCAGGTCTTTCTTGTCACCCCAGACCTTGCCGTCGAGACGCGCTGTCGTGTTGAGCTCGGCCCAGACGAAATCGTACTGGTACGAGAGGTTGCCGGAAGGATCGATATCCCAGTCGCGCACCGCGTACTGCGAGTAGTCGTGACGCCCCCAGCTCAGCGTCAGGTTGGCGGTGGCTTCAACGCCATCCTTCGGTTCGGGGAACGGCATGCCGCCGATCCACGGCTCGCCGCTCTGGGTGTAGACGTTGCCGTCCGTACCCATCTTGGCCTTGCCCTTGTTCTTCAGCGTGGCTTCAAGGTAATCGTACGGAAACAGCTTGGTGGTGTCCTTGACCGATTCGACGATATGGATGCGACGCCCCATCGTCTTGACCTGCATCACCGCGATCGGATCGAGCAGATGTTCGACGAACTGGACATTGTCCTTGGTGATGGTGTCGCCGGGCTTGACCTTGCCCTTGGTGTGCACCGAGATCGAAAGCAGTTCGTCGGGATACGCCTTGGAAACGTCCTCGGCACTGTGCGCCATCATCGGCCATAACGGCGCGAGCACGCCGGCACCCATGGCGCCACGGGCCGTCTTGTCCAGAAACATGCGGCGGCTGTAGTCGAAATCGTATTTACGAATATGCATCTTCATTCTCCTCGAGGATCAATCAGCCGCCAGCGACCGCAGGGGCATTGGGGGAACCGCCGAGCGCGCTACACGGCGGGGACTGCATTGGATTGGCTTCTGCAGCTTTGAGCCTTTGTGCCTGCGCCGCGAGCTCCGCGACCTCGGCGCCTTCGCCGAGCACGATCAGATCCTTGTCCGACACGAAGCCGGGCTTGAACAGCCAGATCAGCAAGGGCAGCACGATCAACGCGAGCACCATGTTGATCATCATGATGCAGACCAGCAGCAGGCCCATGTCGGCCATGAACTTCAGGCCGGACAGGAAGTACCACGGCAGGATGCCGATCACCATGATCGTGGCAGTGAACATGATCGCCTTGCCGGTGGTCGTCAGGGAGGTGTCGATCGCGCGGCCCCAGTCGCCGGGATGGGCCTGGAACTCCTCGCAGATGCGCGACAGCAGATAGATGCCGTAGTCGATACCGACGCCGACGCCGACGCAGGCGACCAGCACCGAGTTGATGTCGATGCCGATGCCGAGCAGATTCATCGCTGCGGTCATGACGAAATTCGACAGGTTGACCGGAATCAGCAGGAACACACCGGCTATCACTGAACGATAGGCGAAGGCGGTCGCAATGAAGACCGCAAGGTTCAGCAGACCGAAAATCAGCCAGTGATAGCGCTCGACGACGACATTCATCGCCTGCTGCAGCGCGATGGTGCCGGTGCCCAGACGCACGGTGAATGCCGGATGATCGATGCCGACCTGCTCGACCGCCTTCTTCGCTGTCGCCAGCGCGCCGTCGACCGTGGCCTGCTTGTTGTCGGCGTACCACAGCGATACCGTCGAGTTCTGCTGATCGAAATCGACGATGTGCGAATACGCCTTCGGGCTGGAGCCCATCAGCACTGCGGAAGCCGCCGCGTTGGTCGCCGCGTTTTCCGGATCGAGCGGCAGCCATTTCGGATTGCCGCCGGCGAACAGGCGATTGCCTTCCATCAGATAGTCGGCAAACGACAGCGACGCACGCGGCGGATTCTCGCCCTTCTCGATCAGTGCCTGCAGCTGCTGCATCGCGACCACGGTATCGGCCTGCCGGGCCACGCGGCTCGGATTCTTCGGATCCTTGGCTTCGAGCACCAGCTCCAGCGTATTCACACCCGGAAAGTTCTGGTTGATCTCGGTGACCGCGGTGTTGTACTCGGAAGCCGGCCACAGCAGATTGCTGCCCTCGACCGGATTGCCGATCGGAATCTGCGACGACAGGTAGAACGCGACGACCGAGCCGATCGCGACAATGACGGTGGTGATGCGCGCGCGCGGACCGTACGACAGGCTGGCGATACCGCTCAGAAACGCCTTGAAGCGGCGGATCATGCCGCCGGTATTCTCGCCGTGGCCGATCAGGTGATCGATATTCTTCGGCTGCGGCAACGACGCCAGCAGCAGCGAGATCAGCACGACGCCGGTCGGAATCAGCCAGATGCACCAGAAGCCGCAGAAGAACGCGAATCGCTCCATCGCCGGAATCGGCGCGACCGCAATCAGGAACACGCCGACGGTATCGGTAATGATGCCCAGCACCGACGGCGCCATCATGATGCGCATCGTGATCTCGGCCGCCTTCAGGCGGTCGGGGACATGTTCAAGCACTTCGTAATAGCGTTCGGTGAACTGCACGCTGTGCGAGAACGAGCGCGCCACCAGCAGCAGCGGCACGACCATCAGCAGCGGCTCGACCGGCAGCTTGAGCCAGCCGACGAGGCCGAAGCCCCAGATCGCTGCAACGCCGCTGGTGACGATCGGCGTCACCACGCCGACGATGTTGCGCATGTACAGCATCAGCGCGACGATCAGGGCGCCGATCGTCAGCATCGCAATCCACAGCACCTGGCTCTGGTAGTGGTAGACCCAGCCGGTCAGGGTCGGCTGGCCTGCGACGAAGATCTCGTGGTGTTCGTCGGTCGCCTTGTGCGCGAGATCCTGCACGTACTTGAAGGCTTCGCCATAGTCGAGGCGCGCCTCGATGAACGTCGCGCTGACCAGTGTCGCGGTGCCGTCGTTTGAAATCATGAAGGTGCGCGCGTTCGGCGAGTTCTGCACCCGCTCGCGGAAGTTCTGGATCTCCTCCGGCGTGCTCGGCACCGAGTCCTCCATCAGCGGACGCATGTCGATGCCGAACGGCGTCGCCTCGGCATAACGCGCCTTTTCCGAAGCGATCGACAGGATCTGGTCGTGGTCGACACCGGGCGCAAGATCGATGTCGCGGGTCAGCTGCCAGACCTTGCCCAGCGTCTCGGCGTTGTAGATGTCGCCGTTCTTGCGCTTGACCATCATCGTGACGGTCAGGGGATTGCCGAAGTTCGGATGATCCTTGAAAACCTGCACGAACGGGTCATCCTTGGGCAGCAGGTCCGAAAAGATGGTCTTGATTTCGACATTGCGCAAACCCACTGCGAAGAACGCTGTGATCGCAATGAACACCAGCCACGACGCCTTGCGGTGCTGAATCGTGATTCGCGCGATTTTGTGACGCATTCCTTCCATAACAGCTCCGTGGTGATCAGCTCAGCCCTAGGCAGGACCCGAGTTACAGAGGCGACACACACGCTGCATTTACAGCCGCAGCATGCTCTTGATTGGATGCAGAGAAATGAGACTTTGAAGGAATGCTGCAACGCAGCGCATGCCGGACGGACGCGGCGTCCACAGATGTCATGACATTGGCAGGGCATGAGGATTCGCTTCCCTCATGCACGCGGCTGATCTGAGCCATACGCTTCTCTCCTCGCGTTTTTTACCGGCACTTCCATCCGCTATTGCTTGCGTTTTCGAAAGGCCTCTTTGCACACCACGGCAAGGTACGGGGCGCGGTCTAGCCGCACACTACACGGATGGGTAGTTTTTCCTATCGCATCCGAGTAGTGGCTTCGATGGATCATCCCGTGCGCAGAAAATATTGCGGCGCAGCATCTGCACATCACTCTGCATGCAGTGCGCAATCGTGTTCGTACGACACGATTGAATATCAGCGAAGCCATTATTGATCCGGCCACAATCAACTGGAGCCTTGAGGCGACATGTCGCTGGTGTGGCCGGATCAATAAAAAGACCATAGCTCTGTGTTATTGAGGCGGCCTCCCGCTGCTTGGACGCAGAACGCTGCCATCCAATGTTCCGCACACTTTCAAGTTGATTGTGGCCGCCTCAATAATTGTTGCGCTGCAATATGCGCCACCATCAGGAACGACCAACATGCGGTCCTTGCTCAAGCAGTACGTCGCCGCCGCATCACTGATCGGCACAAGTCTTGTGATCGGCGCATGTGGACATTCAAGCGGATCCGCCTTGAACGGCGACACTGAAGCTGCTGACAGGCAATGGATCGGCGCCTGGGGCACCGCACCTTATGCGGCCTACCCGATCGGTGTCTTCAGCAACGATTCGCCGATTGATCCGACCACGCTGACCAGCCCGCTGCTGTTCATTGAAGCTCAGGCTGTCGATCAGACCTTTCGCATGATCGTTCATCCGTCGATCAGCGGTGAACGCATCCGCGTGCGCCTGTCGAATCTGATGGGCAACCGCCCGGTCACGATCAATCCCGTCTATATCGCGGTGCAGGCGCTCGGCCCGACGATTGTTCCAGGCACGAACACGCCCGTGCTGTTCGGTGGTCAGGCTGAGGTCGTCATTCCGACCGGTGCTGAAGTGGTCAGCGATGCAACCGAGTTCGTCTACGCATTCGGACAGAGTCTGGCGATCTCGCTGCATGTCGTTGGCGAAAGCGGTCCGGTGACCTGGCACCCGGTGTCGTTCGCATTCAACTATGTCGGCCTGCCACATGCCGGCGACTTCACGACCGATCCGCTCGGTGCGACGACGCTGCAGCCTTCGCTCGGCTGGTTCTTCGTCAGCGGCGTCGACGTGCAGAACGCCATGTCGCTCGGCACCATCGTCGCGATTGGCGACTCGATCACCGATGGCGCGTATGCCGTCCCGGAGACCAATACACGCTGGCCCGATTTTCTTGCACGCCGTCTGCAGGCCGCCGATATCGCGATGGGCGTGATCAATGCCGGCATCAATTCGAATACCGTGCTGCCGAATCCGCAGGACAATGGCGCAGCCGGCCCGGCCGCAGTGGATCGCTTCACACGTGACGTGCTGGATCGTCCGGGCGTGCGCTCGATCGTGATCATGGAAGGCACCAACGATCTCAGCGGCGGCACGCCGGCGCAGCCGATCTACGAGGGGCTGGTTTCGATGGCGCGGCGCGCGCATCAACGCGGTATCTGCGTCGTCATCGGCACGATCCCGCCGCGCTACAGCATCATCGGTGCTGCCATCGGTCTCAATGTCTGGGATCGCGGCGACAAGGAAGCCCAGCGCCAACAGCTCAATGCGCTGCTGCGCAGCAGCGCTGAATTCGATGCGGTGGCGGATTTCGACGCAGCCCTGCGCGATCCGATCGATCCGCAGGCAATGAACACCGTGCTCGCGTTTCCCGACGGTCTGCACCCGAACTCACTGGGCTTCAGCGTAATGGCCGACGCCGTGCCGCTCGAAGCGCTGGTGCCGGCACCAGTGGGAAGTTGCGAAAATCAGGGGGGACGGCGGAACATCTAGCAAGGTTCGGGACGAGCGAACTGCGATCTTTCGGCCGTTTGATCGCAAGGCCATCGATTTCCCTTTACCTTGTCAGCCGGGGCCGCTAGAATCGCGGCCCTCGCGGCAGACTTCGTTGCGAGATGTGCGCCCGTAGCTCAGCTGGATAGAGCACTTGGCTACGAACTAAGGGGTCGGAGGTTCGAATCCTTCCGGGCGCACCATTTAAGATTCACAGCGGGGCTCGAAGCCGTCACACGCTTCGTTGAAGGTGCATTCGAACCTCCGACAGTTCAGTCAGGGTTCGACAGGCCGCAAGGCCTGAAACGTCGGGGCGCGAGCGCCGACGGCCCGTAGGGTGAGGGGCGCAGGCCCGAATCATCCTTCCGGGCGCGCCATTTATTCAACATGTG
>CAZDPA010000176.1:0-8231 GCA_964507195.1 uncultured Salinisphaerales bacterium
CCGCCGAGCGTGAAGCGCGTACGCGACTACATGATCAGCAATCCGGTGAGTTGGAAGAAGGCGACGCGCGATCGTGCGCTGCTCAAGTACTTCGAGCTGGGCGGAGATTCACTCGCGCGTCCGCCGCGCGGCTATGACCCGACGCACGAGCTGATCGAGGATCTCAAGAGAAAGGACTTCATTGCTTCCGCGCCGCTGGATGATGCGACCGTGCTGTCGCCGGATCTGGTCAAGCAGCTGATGCTGCGGTATCGGCTGCTGGAGCCGATGCTGGACTGGTTGTGTGGGGCGCTGGATCTGGAGTTCTAAGAACGCATTCAGAAGCGAACACGTAGCCCGGTTCCGCATAGCGGAGCCGGGGGCTGGTGACGCTGTGGTTCCCGGCTTTGCCTGCGGCAAAACCGGGCTACTCCGCTCATGGCGAAACGCGCTGCGCCAACGCGTGCTTTAACCGCACGCGTGTGTTGCACCGCACAGTGTGACCGCCATAAGTCACTGAAAACAGGGGTTTGTACCGAGGGCATCGACAAGGTGCGCGCGTATACTGCGGCATAGTGCGCCGTCGCTTAAGGCGCGCCTGTCGATGAGGAGAACGTCCATGGGATCTCAATCGAACCAGGAGCAGGAACTGCTGCTGGCCCAGGTGGAAGCCATCGCCGAGATGCGCGTCGACGCCGCTCAGCGCACGGCATTTCGGAGCTTCCTGCGACACTACTACGAGATGTCGTCGACCGATGCGCTGCGCCTGCGTCCGGCCGAAGAGCTGTTCGCGATCTGTCATGCGCACTGGCTGCTGGCGCAGCAGCGCAAGGCTGGCGAGATGGCCTTGCGCCTCGTGCCGCCGCAGGAGGGCGGGCGCGGTCTGGCGACGCTGGACACCGTGCTCGAAGACATGCCGTTCCTGGTCGACTCGATGACCATGGCGGTACGCGCCGCCGGCAGTTCGATCGACTGGACCGTGCACCCGGTGCTCGGCATGCGTCGCGATGCGCACGGCGCATTGCTGCAGGTGCGACCCGCAGGTGCGGACAGCAACAGCGCGGAATCGCTGATCCATCTGGAGTTCGAACCGCTGCGCAACGAAGCCGGGTACGCGGCGCTCGAGGCCGATCTGCGCCAGATCGCGCAGGACCTGCGCGCGGTGGTCCGCGATTTCACCGCGATGCGCGAGCGTCTTGACGAGGTATGCAGTGCGTTCCGGACCACGCCGACCGGCGCCCCGGCGGACGAAGTCGACGAAGCGCAGAATTTCCTGCGATGGCTCGATGAGGGTCATTTCACTTTCCTGGGTGTTGCAGAAACATCGGCGCTCACCGAGCAGGGGCTCAGCCGCTTCATCACGCTGCCGGAAGCCTCACTCGGTCTCGCCCGCAGCGGTGGGCGCTACAGCGATCCGGATCAGCTGATCGCACCGCCGCAGGAACTCGACAAATACAGCGAGTCGACGCGGCTGATTGTCGTCACCAAGGCCAACTACCGGTCGACCATTCACCACCCTGAATACATCGATGTGATCTCGGTGCGACGCTTCCATGCCGACGGCTCGGTGCGCGGCGTCTGCCGCTTCATCGGCCTGTTCTCGTCGGAGGCCTACATCGAGCGCCCGCGCCATATTCCGCTGATCCGCAAAAAGGCCGAGGTCGTGATGCAGCGTTCGCATCTGCGCGAGGACTCGCATTCGGGCAAGAACCTGCGCGAGATCCTGCATCAGCTGCCGCGTGATGAGCTGTTCCAGTCCAGCGAGGACGAACTGTTCGAAGTCTGCACCGGCATACGCGCATTGCGCGATCGCCATCAGCTGCGCCTGTTCATGCGCCGCGACCGCTATGGCCGCTTCTATTCGTGCATGGTCTATCTGCCGCGCGATCGCTACTCGCGCGAGCTGCGTGATCGCATCGCGACCGAGCTTGGCAACATCTTCAGCAGCGGCGGCATCGATCGCAATACCGAATTTCTGCGCCAGGGCATCACGCGCATTCACTACATCGTGCGTACCCCGCCGGGCACGACGATTCCGCTGGCTGCCAGCGAAGTCGAGGCGCGCCTGCTTGCGGCGACGCGCAGCTGGCGCGATCAGCTGCGTGACGTGATGCTGAAGCGTGGAGCGGCCGGTGGTCGCGCGATTGCCTTGCTCGACGGCTTCCCGTTGTCCTACCAGGAGTCCGTCGCGACACTGGAGGCTGCGGTCGATCTGCAGTTCCTGGTGCAACTCAGCGCCGACACCCCGGTGCTGCCTCGCCTGATCGTCGATGGTGCCGCAACCGGCAAGGTCTGCCCGACCGCGCTCAAGCTGTATTGCTGGAAGCGGCCGCTGCCGCTGTCGGACGTATTGCCGGCGCTGGAGAATTTCGGCCTGCGCGTGATCTGGCAGGACCCGACCAAGATCGATGTCGACGGCAGCGACCCTCTGTGGATACAGGAATTCCAGATCCAGGTTGCCGGCGACTGCGCGCTCGACGCGACACAGCAGCGCAACTATTTCGAGGCGGCCTTCCTCGGTACCTGGTCCGGCCAGACCGAAAGCGACGGCCTGAATCGCCTGGTGCTGCTCGCCGGCCTTGAAGCACGCCAGGTGGTCTGTCTGCGCACGCTGACCAAGTATCTGATCCAGACCGGTCTGCCTTACAGCCAGGACTACATGGAGCGTCTGCTCGCCGAGCACGCGCCGATTGCGCGTCTGCTCGTGCAGCTGTTCGAGACACGCTTCGATCCGCAATTCGCCGATGCGGAGCGGCGCGAAACCGAAGTGTTGCGCATCAGCCAGGAACTCGACCACCTGCTCGACCAGGTTGCGACGCTGGACGGCGACCGCGTGCTGCGCGCGTTCACCGCGGTCGTGCGCGCGACATTGCGCACCAACTATTTCCAGCCGGCCGCAGATGGCTCGCCGAAACATTACGTCAGCGTCAAGCTCAATCCGCGCCTGGTGCCGGATCTGCCGGCGCCGTTGCCGATGTTCGAGATCTTCGTCTATGCGCCGGAGGTCGAGGGCATACACCTGCGCGGCGGCAAGGTCGCGCGTGGGGGATTGCGCTGGTGGGATCGGCGCCAGGATTTCCGCACCGAAGTGCTGGGACTGATGAAGGCGCAGATGGTCAAGAACGCGATCATCGTGCCGGTGGGCGCCAAGGGTGGCTTCGTCGTCAAGCAGGGTGATCCGGCGAATCGCGATCTGTGGCTCAAGCAGGGTGTCGACTGCTACCGGACCTTCCTGCGCGGTCTGCTCGACATCACCGACAACCGCGTCGTTGACGACATCGTGTCGCCGCCGTCGGTCGTGCGTTACGACGAGGATGATCCGTATCTGGTCGTTGCCGCCGACAAGGGCACGGCGACGTTCTCCGACATCGCCAACGGCCTGGCCGGCGAGTATGGCTTCTGGCTTGGCGATGGTTTTGCTTCCGGTGGCTCGGCCGGTTACGACCACAAGAAGATGGGCATCACCGCGCGTGGCGCATGGGAGAGCGTCAAGCGTCACTTCCGCGAGCGCGGCAAGGACATCCAGACCATGCCGTTCACGGTGGTTGGTGTCGGCGACATGTCTGGCGACGTCTTCGGCAACGGCATGCTGCTGTCGCGCCAGATCCATCTGCTCGCAGCCTTCGACCATCGCCATATCTTCATCGACCCGAATCCGGATGCTGAGCGATCGTTCGTCGAACGTGAGCGCCTGTTTGCATTGCCGCGTTCGAGCTGGGACGACTATGGCAAGTCGCTGATCTCTGTGGGCGGTGGGGTCTACCCGCGTTCAGCCAAGCTGATCAAGTTGTCGACCGAAGCGCAGCAGGCGCTGGGCATCAATCGCGCGTCGCTGACACCCAATGAGTTGCTGCGCGCGATCCTGCAGGCACCGGTGGACCTGTTGTGGAACGGCGGCATCGGCACGTACATCAAGGGCCATCACCAATCGCATCAGGAATGCGGTGATCGCGCCAACGATGCGATCCGCGTCAATGGTCGCGATCTGCGCTGCAAGGTCGTCGGCGAGGGCGGCAATCTCGGTGCCACCCAGCTCGGTCGCGTCGAAGCCGCACTCAACGGCGTTGGCCTGAACACGGACTTCATCGACAACGCCGGTGGCGTGCACAGCTCCGACCGCGAGGTCAACATCAAGATTCCGTTGAATCAGCTGATGCGCGAGGGTGGACTGACGCGCGAAGTGCGCGATCCCTTCCTCGCCGAGATGACGCCGGACATCGTCCGCGACGTTTTGCAGGACAGCTATGTGCAATGTCTCGCGGTGTCGCTGCTCGAACGCGATGCGGCGGCGCGGCTCGACGAGCATGGCAATCTGATCCGCACACTGGAGCGCGACGGCATGCTCGTGCGTGCGGTCGAGTTCCTGCCTGACGATGAAGGCCTGAAGGAACGTCGCGCCGCCGGCCAGGGCCTGACCCGGCCGGAGCTTTCGGTGCTGGTGTCCTACGGCAAGATCTCGTTGTTCGACGCGACGATCAATTCCGAAGTGCCGGACGATCCGTTCTTCGATCGCGACCTGCTGAGTTACTTTCCGCCGCGCATGATCGAGCAGTATCGCGAGCAGCTGCTGAAGCATCGGCTGCGCCGCGAGATCGTCGCGACGATCATGTCCAACGCCGTCGTCAATCGCATGGGCTTCGCGTTCGCGCATCGTTTCGCCGAAGACCACGGCGTGCCGCGTGCGGAAGTGGTCAAGGCCTACGCGATCGCGCACGAGATGTTCGACGGGGATCGTTACTGGCTGCCGATCCAGGCGCTGGATACGCAGATTCCGGCGAATACGCAGCTGCGTCTGTTCGGCCGCGCGATCGGATTGATGAAGCACGCAACGACCTGGTTGTTGAACTACCAGTGGAGCGCGCGGCCGATGGGCGAGGCGATCGCCGCGTTCCACGGCGGTATCGCCGAACTCGCAGCGCAGCTGCCGGCTTGCCTGCCCGGCAGCTATCGCGCGGACTGGGACAAGGCCGTCGAAGGCATGTGCGCGGATGGTGTGCCGGTCGGCGTTGCGCAGCAGCTGGCGAACACGATGGTGCTCGGCAGCGCGCCGGACATCATCGAGCTCGCGGCGAAGGCGCAGGTCAGTCTGACCGAGGCGGCCGGTGTCTATTTCCAGATCGGTGATCGCCTGCGCATCCTGTGGCTGCTGTCGTCGATCATCGGCTTCACGGTCGGCAGCAAGTGGCAGGCGCTCGCGCGATCCAATCTGCGCGAGGACTGCTACCGATTGCACCGCCAGGTCGCCGAGCGCATCCTGCGTCAGTCGGGCAGTTCAGCCGAAGCGCGCATCGAATCCTGGATTGCCAGCAGCGAAGCCAAGATCAAGTTCGGCATGCAGCGTTTGCAGGAACTGCAGACGCTCGGGGCGCATGACTTCATGACGCTGGCGGTGGGTGTGAGGGAATTGCGCAAGCTGCGCCAGCTTTAGCGGAAAAGGGGAACGCAAGGTGGATCAGGACAGTATTCGGCAAGCTGACAATGGGCGCGGCAGTGCGTGGATCAGCGAAGGCTGGGCAATGTTCACGCAGTCGCCGGGTATGTGGCTAGCCGTGGTTCTGCTCTGGGTTCTGCTGCTGGCAGTGCTCGGCAGTGTGCCCCTCGTCGGCTCCATCGCCAGCAATGTCCTTGGTCCGGTATTCACCGCAGGCGTTTTTCTCGGTTGTCTGCGGGTCGAGCGCGGCGAGCCCTTGCGTGCGGAAGATCTGTTTCTGGGGTTCAAGAGCGAGCGTTTCAGCGCACTGCTCATCCTCGGCGTGCTCGGTCTGGTCGCGGTGGTCTGCGTCGTGATGCTTGCCGGCCTGCTTGGGTTCGGCGCCGTCGTGTCGATGGGCGGCGATCTCGACTCGGGCTTCGATCAGATGGGTGCTGGCGTGCTGTTCGGTGTGCTGGTGTTCCTGTTGCTGCTGCTGCCGGTTGCGATGGCGCTTTGGTTTGCGGCGCCACTGGTCGCGCTGGCCGGCGTCGAGCCGGTCGACAGTCTCAAGCTGAGTTTCGCGGCTTGCTGGCGCAACATGTGGACCTTGACCATCTGGGGCCTGCTCGCCCTGCTGATCATGATTGTCGCCGCCATCCCGCTGTTGCTCGGCTGGCTGGTGGCCGGGCCGGTGCTGATGGCCTCGTACTACTGGATGTATCGCGACATCTTTGCGGACGCGCCGCTGCCGGAAGAGATTCGCATCTGAGATTTTCCTGCGTTCAGGGCGGGTGTGACTACAGCGGTGCCGCTTGTTGCCGCGATTGACGTGAGGCGATTCGGGCGTCGCTCAGATCCTGGTAAATGCGGTAGCGACCTTCCAGATAGGGGCGTTCGTCGCCGTCTACGGCACCGGGACGTGGCAGCTCGTGCCACCACTTCAAGGTCTGCCAGATCGCTTCCGCGCAGGAAGCGCGCGATGCCAGGCCCGGAGTGAGGTCTCCGCCCCAGCCGGCCCCCACCACGAGTTCGGCGAGCACCGCATCAGGAACGCCAATCCCTTCCCGCAGCGGGTTCACCCCTTCGTTGACGCCCCAGACGTAGCCCAGCCAGCGCCACAGTAGCTCGGTCATGTTGCGCACGTCGAAGTCGGTCTTGAGGTCGTCCAGCGCCGTGGCACGCAGGCCTTCGAAGTCGGCATCGATGGCAATTGCGCATACGTTTGGGAATCGATTGCGATTCTGGTAGTGCTTCAAGCGAACGCTGTGCTGGACCGCATTGGTTTCGCGGGGGTTGCCGAAACCCTGCGGCGGATCGAGCGCGATGCCCAGTACCTGGCTCTCCGGTTTCGGAGTTTCCCGACCTGACAGCAGCAGCACGCGTGACCAATGGCTCGGCGACAGATCGTGGCGCAGGATCGACTGGGCATAGCGCAAGCGCAGGTCCGGAACGGAGCTGCCGCCCAACAGCACCAGCAAGGTTTGCGGCTGGCCCAGTTCTTCGCAGACAGCGGCCAACCACTGGTCGTTGTTGGAAGCGGCGCGGCGTGCCTGCCGCCCTAGCGCGGCGAGAGGTTGTCCATCGGACCACTGCGCAGCGGGATTGATTTTCCGGGCGGTCGAGGCTCTGACGTTGGCCATGGTTGTTCTCCTTATTCAGTTGAGCAAGGGCACGCGATAGCTGGCCTTCGAGGAGCCGTCGAGCTTCCAGTACTCGGCTTCGACTCGAGGCTTGCCGCCGATGCGACGGAAGCGCAGCAGGCAGACCTGGTTGGACTGGCTGCGGTAGCGTTGCGTGGCACGATCCAGCGGCAACACCTGTGGCTGCAGCTGGCTCCAGAACCAGGGTTCGGCATCGACGGCGCGATCGTCCAGACTCACCGGCTGGTCGCGGCCGGGCTTGCCGAGCAGGCCGATCGGCGAGGAAATGACCTCCAGTACCGGTGGTCCATTCGGCTTCTTCTTGCGCAGCGCGGAAGTCGCACGACCGTAGTGCACATCGCCGGTCAGGCACAGCAGCGGGCAGGGTACTTGCAGCAGGGTTTCGACGATGTCTTCGTACTCGTCGAAGTCCGGCAGTTCGGCGTCCTTGACCTTCTCGAACAGCCAGTTCTGGCCTTTCTGGAAGAGGGACTGGCCGGTGACCACGACCGCGACCTGATCTTCCTTCAGGCTCGCAACCCAGGCTTTCAACGCAGCAAGAGCGCCGTTCGGCAATGTGTTGTCGCCGTTGTCCTTCAGCACGCGGCCGATGCGGGTATCGAGACAGTAGACACTGACCCAGGCGAGATCGCTGCGGCGGCTGTGGCGATAGGCAGGCGTCTCTTGGTAGGCGTCGAACAGAGCCAGCGAAACCTTGGCCCAGTTGGCCCGGCCGTGCTGGGTGTAGGTGTTCTGCAGCCAGGGCGCGCGGTAGGGCGCGTTGTTCCAGAACTCGTGATCGTCCGCCATGAAGCAACTCGCACCCAGGCCGAGCAGGCGGCCGTAGCCGGCACGCTCGAACCAGGTGCTGCGATAGTGGCGGTGCAGGCGATTGAGCAGGCCGGCGTAGTCCTGGGGATAGTTCTCGAAGAAATCGGAATCGAAGCCGCCCTTGCCGGAAAGATCCAAATACACCTGGTCGCCGGCGAAGACACTGAGATTGGGGCCGGCGCGACTGCCGTCGGCGGTAAAGCCAAACAGCAAGTTCGCGGCGTGCTCGATGCGCAGATCCTCGGCGGATGCGGCGTGATGACAGGAGCCAAGCAGGATCGTGATTTCTTCGTCGTGCTGTGGCGGCGGCCGCAGCCCGATGCTGGCGGACAGCGGCTCCGGCAAGGTGTTGGCCTTGCAATGCAGCG
>CAZDPA010000177.1:0-8186 GCA_964507195.1 uncultured Salinisphaerales bacterium
CGCCCACGGGCGAGCGCATCGACTTTTTCGATCGGCAGCTTGCGACCGGCGGAACCACCGCCAATGAAATCCTTGTAAACCTTGTCGATGCCAGCCTGGATGATGACCTGCACGTCAGGTGACAGAGGCCGGTCAATGCGGAAGGTCCCGGCCATCGGCGTCGTGCCGACGCCGTCGGTGTGCACGCCGATCTTCTCCAGTGTCTTTTCCAATGTCGGGATCAGACCGAAGACACCGATCGAGCCGGTGATCGTGGTCGAATGTGCCCAGATCTGGTCAGCATCCATCGCCACCCAATAGCCGCCGCTCGCGGCGACGCTCGACATCGATGCAACGACCGGCTTGCCTTCGGCGCGCAGATTGTTCACCGCACGACGGATCTGCTCGGCCGCCCAGACGCTGCCGCCGGGTGAGTCGATGCGCAGCACGACGGCGCGCACTTCGGGATCACGACGCGCATCGTCGAGCAGATCGAAGATCGTGTCGCCACCGGCCTGACCCGGCTCGCCCGGGCCATCGACGATCTCGCCCTGGACGACGACCAGGGCAACGATGCCGCCGTTGCCGGCAGCCTTCTCGATGCGCTGCTCGCGATGCAGCGCCGACAGATAATCCTGATAGTGAATCTGACGGAAGCTGCCGTGTTCGTCGTCAATGCCGACGTTCTGCGCCATGCGCGTCCGGAACTCGGTCAGGGTTTCGAGCTGGGTCACCAGGCCCTTGTCACGCGCGTAGACGGCGGAATCGCCGCCGTTGGCCTTGAGACCTTCGACCATGCCATTGACGTAAGCATCGACCGCACCGGTCTCGAGCTTGCGTCCGGCAACCACCGCATCACCGTAGGCCGACCACAGGTCGCCAAGCCACTGCAGATTCGCAATGCGCGCCTCTGATGACATGTCATTGCGGGTGAACGGCTCAACCGCAGACTTGTACTCGCCGACGCGGAACACGTGAACGTTGACGCCGAGCTTGTCGAGCGCGTCCTTGAAGTAATTGGTATAGCTGCTGAAGCCTTCGACGCTGACGACGCCATAGGGGTCGAGCACGACTTCATCGGCCTGCGCTGCAGCGTAATACTGGGTCTGGTCGTACCAGGCGCCGTAGGCGACGATGCGTTTGCCACTGGCCTGGAATGCGCTCATTGCCTCGCGCAGTTCATCGAGCTGGGCCAGCCCCGCGCCCCATAGGCCATCCAGCTTGAGCACGGCGAACGCGATGCGATCATCGTCCTGTGCGGCATTGAGCGCATCGATCAGTTCACGCAGGCTCGACTGCGATGGCATCTCGCCGCTGATGTCTTCGAGAAACTGCTGGCCCGGATCTGAATCAATCTGTTCGACCAGAGAACCGGACGGCGCAAGAACCAGCGCAATGTTGTCGTCGATCGACACCGGACGATCACCGCGAACGATGAACCAGGCCAGCGCCAGAGTAAGCACCACACCGAGAATGACCAGGGTGCGAAACAGCACCATGAAAGTGCCCCAGATAAATCCGAACACTCGACCGAGAAATGACCTGGATTCGCTCATGTGAACTTCACTATTCCGACTTACAGACGTTTGATGACCACGGACCCGACCGAGTAACCGGCACCGAAGGCGCAGAGCACGCCAACATCGCCCGCCGTCATGTCCTGATGATGCTTGTGCAACGCAATCACCGAACCGGCCGAACTGGTATTGGCATACTCGTCGAGAATCACCGGCGCTTCGATGCGATCCGGCTCACGGCCTAGGACTCGTTTCGCAATCAATTGGTTCATGCCCAGGTTGGCCTGGTGCAGCCAGAACCGCTTCACCGAGCCCGGATCGACGCCCAGATCGCCCAGGTGCGCGAGCATCAACTCGGCAACCATCGGCACGACTTCCTTGAACACCTTGCGGCCTTCCTGATGGAACAGGATGTCGTCCCAGCTGCGCTGCTGGATTTCGCAGGCATTGAGGAAGCCGAAGTTGTTGCGGATGTTGCTGGAGAACTGCGTCTTCAGGCGCGTACCGAGCACTTCAAAGCGCAGCTCCGACTTCACCCCATCGAGCGGCTCGATCACCACCGCCGTCGCCGCATCGCCGAAGATGAAATGGCAGTCACGGTTGCGCCAGTTCAGATGCCCGCTGCAGATTTCCGGATTGACGACCAGCGCGACGCGCGCCGTGCCCATGCGCACCGCATCGACCGCAGCGGTGATGCCGAAAGCCGCCGAAGCGCAGGCAACGTTCATGTCATACGCAAAGCCGTTGGCACCGAGATAGTGCTGCAACTCGACCGCCATCGCCGGATAGCCGCGCTGCATGTTCGAGCAGGCGACGATGATCAAGTCGACGTCGGCAGCGTCGCGCTTCGCGTTGGCGAGCGCCTCGCGCGCGGCGGCGAGCGCCATCTCGCACATCAGCGAAGGCTCATCATCGCGCCGCGTCGGAATCCGTGGACGCATGATGTCGATGTTGAGGATGCCCTCGCGATCAACCACATGACGCGACTGGATGCCGGAAGCCTTGAAGATGAACTCGGAGCTGGATGTGGCCAGCGCCGGTGTCGTCCCCGCCGCGATCGCACTGGCGTTCTCCGCGTTGTAGCGTTCGACATAGGCGTTGTAGCAGGCCACCAGCTCGTCGTTGGAAATGGACAGCGGCGGCGTATACAGGCCTGTCCCGGAGATGGCAGCAGCGATCATGGGGGTCTTCAATGCGCGGGCACGGCCGCAGGGATCGGGAGTTTAGAGCTAATCCGGGAACCCGGCACCCACCCTGCGGACTTCCCTTGCTTGTCAGGCGCCGGGCCAGCCGGCGCGCTGCATCGCCTGGCGCAGCGCGGTGCGGATCGCACGTTCGCGGCGCACGCTCAGATGCGAGCCCTGGTACCACTGCACCGGCACGCCCCAGTGCGTCGACAGGGCCAGCGGATTGGGCGCAAGGACCACGCGATCGCCGGTGGCGGCAACGATCTGCAGGCGCGACGTCTCGGGCAGCGGCGGCCGGCTCAGCGGCGACACCGGCGCCAGCAGCTTGCGGTATTTCGCCTCGTCGAGACCGCGCGCGGTGAAATAGCGCAACTGTGCCGGCGGCAGGAAGCGCCACAGCGCCGACGCGAAGTCGACGACCGGAATGCCGGCGATGACGAATTCGAGATCGGGGACATAGGTCGACAGCAGCGCGGCGTTGTAGCCGCCCAGAGAGATACCGAATACGCCAACCCTGGCCTGCGGCTCCTGTTCGCGCAGCCAGGCCAGCGTGCGGCGCAGATCCCACAACGCCTGCATCTGGGCGTGGATCAGATCAAGCGGATCGCCGTCGAGGTAGTAATCGCCGGAGCGTGCGCCGGCACGACGCGGGCCGTGCAGCGGCAGCACCGGCTGGATCACATTCAAACCCAGCCCATGGTGCAGCCAACCCGGGGAGAACATGCCGAGATCCATCCAGGGCACGCCCATGCGATAGCCGTGGATGCACATCAGCCAGGGCCGCGGCGGCCCGGCATGGCGCAGGATTCGCACATGGCAGTTGTGGTTGGCCTCGAAACTGTTCCAGCGATCGGTACCCGGCAGCTCCGGCGGCGGCTCGAAGCCGCTGTCGAAACTCAGCACCTCGTAGTCCGTGCCCCACAACCGGGCGCGTTCGACAAAGGTCTCGGTCGGCGGTGGCGGTGCCGGATGCAGGCCTGAAGGGTCCTGATGCCACCCCCTTTCCTCCATCAGCACATCCAGCGCGACGGCCTCGTTGGCGATCCGCTCGGCCTCGGCGCCGCGTGGAAAAGTGGCCGTGCCGACGAAATAGCCCAGCAGTGCTTCGTCGATGCCAGCCTTGAGATCCATCGCGGTCGACCGATCCGGCGGCTGCGCCCCAGGCGCATGCGGCTCGCCAAACAGACCCAGACGACCGGCCGTCATCAGGCTCAGTACCGAACCGAGCAGACCGTAGAACGCCAGATCGAGCCCGGCGAGAATCCATGCCGCCGGAGAGAGGATCGCGCCGATCACTGCGCCCGATGCCATCATTGCGACGACACGGCGATCGCCCGGCATCAGCAACAGCGCACTGCCGGAACCGATCAGCAGAACGGCCGGCAGCACGACGAGCAGAACCTCCGCCGGCGTCTCGGCCAGCAACAGCCAGCACAGACCCGCAACAATCGGGACGAGGCCCAGCCACTCGCGCCCTTCCGGCGGCGTTGCTTCCAGGGTTTCTTGCATAGCTGTACTTATCGGTTTCGCTGTTTAGCGCCTAAAGAACGCGATCAAAAATAACGACGGCTGCGACCAGTGCAATCACGCTCAAACCCTGCGCGACCCAGCGCCAGGAAAATCCACGGCGCACCGACCACCACGCCAGGCCGCTGAACAGCATGAGCATCCAGAACGTCGCCGTGGTCTGCGCTACGGCCGGCCATTCCGCGCGTACGCGCGGCGCCGTGTCCAGATTGACCGCATACATCAGGCAGACCACGCCCATGGTCAGGGCGAAGGTGGCGCTCAGTGCAAACAGCAGGCCATTGAAGGCACGCAGCAGTTTCATACGAGTGTGTTGGTAGGTTTATTTCTTGCTGGAGCGACGCAGCGGTGACGGTACCGGCAGCACGCGACCGACAACCTTGGGGCTGGACATGCCGGTCTTGAACAGCAGCGCAGCGAACTGGCGCATGATGCGATCACGATTCTTGAACACTGAATCCACCATCGGTACCTTGCGTTCGCGAATCGGCGTGATCAGATCATCCGGCTGCTCGCCGAACTTGAAGCTGACTGACAACTCGACCTCCAGCGGCTCACCCTTCTTCAGGCGCTCCGCCTTGACGCGCATCCTCTGCGCCTTGCGTTCCGCCGCCCTGGCTGCCTTGCGCTCTGCCGCTTTACTTATCATGTGGGCTCCTTCTCCACGGCAACCGAACCATGCCCGATCCAGCGCCAGGCCTTGAACCACCCGGGAATCTCGTGTGCTTTGCGCATGGCAAGGAAAGCGGCCCCTGGGGCCTCAAGATCAAGCGACTGGCCGAGGTCGCGCAGCAGCGCGGCTTCGCCGTCATCAGTCCCGATTATAGTCACACCACAGACCCGGCAAAGCGGGTCGCGCAGCTGATCGCGCTGCGCCCCCAGGCGCAGCGTCTCGTGCTGGTTGGCTCGAGCATGGGTGGCTATGTGTCGGCGATGGCCTGCGCCGCGCTGCGACCGCAGGCGCTGTTCCTGATGGCCCCTGCCCTGTATTTCCCGGGCTGGGACGAGGAACCGGCAGGCATCCCCGTGCTGTGCAGCGTCATTCATGGCTGGCACGACGACATCGTCCCGGTAGCGCGCGCCCAGCGTTTCGCCGAGCGCCATCCATGCGAGCTGCACCTGATCGACGCCGAGCACACGCTCAATGCGCGCGTCGAAACCGTCGCCACCGTCTTCGATGACCTGCTGCAGCGCGTGCTTGCGGCGTGAATCCGCGACGCGCCAATGTCGAGCTGGAAACTGCATTTCGCGCCGCCTACTTTCGCATCGAGTGCCCTGATCGGGGCATCGCGCGGCGCATCGATCAGATCGATCACGTCGCGGATACCGCACTCAGAGCCGCTGGCTGTCGCGCGCACTGGGCGATCCTCACGCCGTGCAATCCAAACGCCAGTGCGTTGCCCGACGCCGACAATGCGGAACGTCTCACTGCGTTACGCGCGCAGCTCGATGCACAGAATCTGCGCTATCTGCCTTCAATCAACAGCGCAGCCGACGGCAGCTGGCCGGAGCCGGGTTTCTGCGTGCTGGATGCCGATCCGTTGCTGATCGCAAAACTTGCGCGGGAATATGAACAGATCGCCTACATCGCCGCCCGGCTGGCCGGGCCACCGGCGCTGATCTGGACTGCTAGCTAGGCGCCTGCGCCCGCTGCGGCCACGGCTGGTACGACAGGAACTCCGTCGGCATGCGTCGCGGCCGGCCGGTTTTCATGTCGACGCAGACCCACTGCGTCTGCCCGCGCAATACGGTCTTGCGGTCGGATTCGCGGATGATCTGGTAACGCCGCCACATGCTCAGGCGGAAATCGTTTTCGTGGACCCAGGTCGCCAGCCACAGGCGATCGCCGGCGAAGGTCGCGGCCAGATAGTCCAGTTCGTGCCGGCGCGCGACGCAGCCGGCACCGATCGCCTCGTACTCCTCGAAGCCGAGGCCGAGGCTGCAGGAATGGCTCCAGGCCACCTGTTCCAGCCAGTTCAGATAGACGACGTTGTTGGTGTGGCCGAAGCGGTCGATGTGTTCGGCACCCACTGTGACGGCCTGCAGATGCGGGCGTTCCACGTCCCACAGGTCCTCGAGTTCGGCCGGAGCCGCGGTGGCGGGGGAATGCTGGTCAGTCATGGTCGGCCCGTTCTGATATGCCGCGAGCTTATCAGGGCAACAGCGGGGTGACGGTGCTCAGCCGGGCTTCAGCTGCCGCTTTGCAGCAAGCGTCCGCGCTGCGTACAATCCATTCCGTACCGTTTTGGTCTCCTTTGATGCTCAAGCTCAGCAAACTTGCAGACTACGCCACCGTGCTGATGACCCTCATCGCGCGCGACAGCGCGCGCGTGCACACCGGTCAGGAGCTGGCTGAGCGCAGCGGCGTACCGGCGCCGACGGTCGCCAAGCTGCTGAAGAACCTGACCCGCGGCGAGTTGCTGCACTCGCTGCGCGGCGCCCACGGCGGTTACCGCCTGGCGCGGCCGGCCGAGAAGATCAGCGTCGCCGAGATCATCGCCGCGCTCGAAGGTCCGATCGGTGTCACCGAATGCTCGAGTCAGCCCGGCGGCTGCACACTGGAATCCGATTGCAGCACGCGCGCCAACTGGCGCCTGATCAATATCGCGATCCGTCAGGCGCTCGAAGCGGTCACGCTCGCGCAGATGGCCGTTCCCCACACTGCCACTCACCCCAAAGCGCGTGAAGAGTCGATCCTGACTTTCCATCGCGGCCCGCGCAGTCCCTCCAATACCTCGTCCTCCGCCTAGCCGATGTCCGCCAAAGCCACCGACGTCCACAAGCTGATTGCCAACCGGACCTACCAGGCCGGTTTCATCACCGATGTGGCCTCAGAAACGATTCCGCCCGGCCTCGACGAGGACGTCGTCCGCGCGATCTCCGCGCGCAAGAACGAGCCCGAGTGGCTACTGGAGTTCCGTCTCAAGGCCTACCGTCGCTGGCTCAAGATGACCGAGCCGAAGTGGGCGCATGTGGACTATCCGCCGATCGACTACAAGGCGATCTCGTACTACTCCGCGCCGAAGTCGCTCGCCGATCGCCCCCAGTCGCTCGATGACGTCGATCCGAAGCTGCTCGAAACCTACAAGAAGCTCGGCATTCCGCTGCGCGAACAGGAAATGCTTGCTGGCGTCGTCAATGTCGCAGTCGATGTCGTGTTCGACTCGGTGTCGGTCGGCACGACGTTCAAGAAGAAGCTTGCCGAAGCCGGCGTGATCTTCTGCCCGATCTCCGAGGCGGTGCACGAGCATCCGGAGCTGGTGAAGAAGTATCTCGGCTCGGTCGTGCCGTTCGGCGACAACTTCTACGCCGCGCTCAACTCTGCAGTGTTCACCGACGGTTCGTTTGTCTATATCCCCAGGGGCGTGCGTTGCCCGATGGAACTGTCGACCTATTTCCGCATCAACGAGCGCAACACCGGCCAGTTCGAGCGCACGCTGATCATTGCCGAGGACGACAGTCACGTCTCCTACCTCGAAGGCTGCACCGCGCCGCAACGCGACGAGAACCAGCTGCACGCCGCAGTCGTCGAGCTGGTCGCGCTCAATCGCGCGCAGATCAAGTATTCGACCGTGCAGAACTGGTATCCGGGCGACGAGAATGGCATCGGCGGCATCTACAACTTCGTGACCAAGCGCGGCGATTGCCGCGGCGCGGGCAGCAAGATTTCGTGGACGCAGGTCGAGACCGGCTCGGCGATCACCTGGAAGTACCCGAGCTGCATCCTGCGCGGCGACGATTCGGTCGGCGAGTTCTACTCCGTCGCGCTGACCCATCACCGCCAGCAGGCCGATACCGGCACCAAGATGATCCACATCGGCCGCAACACGCGCTCGACGATCGTCTCCAAGGGCATTGCCGCCGGCTTCGGCCAGCAGTCGTATCGCGGACTCGTCCGCGTGTTGCCGAGTGCCGAGGGCGCGCGCAACCATACCCAGCGCGATTCGCTGCTGATCGGCGACAAGTGCGGCGCGCA
>CAZDPA010000178.1:0-7779 GCA_964507195.1 uncultured Salinisphaerales bacterium
GCGCTCCGGCACGTCGGCCAGATCCTGGAGGTGGTCGTAGGCGCCGTTGCTGACCTTGTCGACCGGCACTGCGAGCAGCTTGGCGTCGGTGCCCTTTTCGTCTTCGGTATCCAGCACGCACAGCGCGCGGCACTTGATCACCGAACCGGCAACGACCGGGTGCGGGGTGATGACCAGCACGTCGACCGGGTCGCCGTCGCCGGCGAGGGTCTTGGGGACGTAGCCGTAGTTGGCCGGGTAGCTCATCGCCACGTTCATGAAGCGGTCGACCATCAGCAGGCCGGTGTCCTTGTCGACTTCGTACTTGACCGGCGGGCCATAGGCCGGAATCTCGATGACGACGTAGAACTCGTTGGGGGCCTTGTCGCCGGGACCCAATGCTTCGATACCCAT
Source organism: uncultured Salinisphaerales bacterium (assembly GCA_964507195.1). Lineage (GTDB taxonomy): Bacteria > Pseudomonadota > Gammaproteobacteria > Nevskiales > Nevskiaceae > Solimonas. The sequence continues at coordinate 394 of CAZDPA010000178.1, forward strand.
GTCAGTAAGCTACCTTTGTGTGGGGTGGTTTATTGCCGTAGCGCGGGCGGATGGCCGCTGCAGCAGGGGTGTGGATTACTGGTAAGCCTTTAAGTATAAGGGATAAACCGCCCAAACCCGAGCCCCACCAGCGTCCTCACGTTGACGGGCTCAGCGGCGAGCGGTTACTTTCGCCAGCCGCGCTGGCTCCCGGGGACAGGGGATGGACGCCGCGCGCCAACAATTACTGAGGTCAATCCAAAGATGAGAATGGTTTTGCTGGGAGCCCCCGGCTCAGGCAAGGGCACGCAAGGCGAAAAGCTGGTTGCCCATTTCGGTATCCCGAAGATTTCCACGGGCGATGCGCTGCGCGCTGCCGTGGCCGCGGGAACCGAGCTTGGCCGCAAGGCCAAGGCCACGATGGATGCCGGCGGCCTGGTCGATAACGCCATCGTCATCGGGATTGTCGAAGAGCGTCTGGCCAAGCCGGACGCGCAGAAGGGCTGCATCCTCGACGGCTTCCCGCGCAACACCGCGCAGGCCGAAGTGCTGGACCAGATGCTCAAGCGCCTCGGCCAGCCGCCGATCAACAAGGCCGTGCACCTCGCCGTCGACGACGAAGAGATCATTGCGCGCCTGCTTGATCGTGCTGAGAAGGAAGGCCGTGCCGACGACAAGGAAGAGGTGATCCGCAACCGCATCAAGATCTACAACGACGAAACCCACCCGCTGCTGGACTACTACGAGGCCCAGGGCAAGGTCGTGACCGTCGATGGCGTTGGTACGATGGACGAAATCTTCGAGCGCATCGTCAAGGCGTTGAAGTAAGGGTTCCTGCTGATATGAAAAGCCCCGCTTTGGCGGGGCTTTTTTGTAGGCGCTGCCTTGGCTCCGGTCTCTCGATACACCGCGCGTTGCGCGGCACTCGAGACGAACGGAGAGTGGGATATCCGCAAAGCACCGAAAACCCATTCGTCTCGAGTGCCCGCGCAGCGGGTGTATCGAGAGACCAGCGCGCGCCCGTCAGAGCGCCGCAAGCAAGGCCTCTCCGCAGACCTCGCGCCGCCAACCCCGCAGCACGTTCGCGTTCGCCTGGGCGCCCAGACGCAGCAGTCGAATGAGGTCAGCCCGCGGCGCGAGATACCCGACCGGCAGATCCAGGGCCTGCGCGCGATCCTGCACCACGGCCTGCAGGGCTTTCAGGCGTGCCTTGGCGCTGGCGTCGAGTTCGTCGTCGACGGCCAGGCGCTGCTCCGGCTTTTCCAGGGCGTCGGCGATACAGGCAAGCAGGGCGTTGCTGTGGCGCGACAGAGTTTTCGGCGGCAGCACATTCAGCGCGGACAGTTCGGCCTCGGTGCCCGGCCGGCGCTGGGCGAGGCGGTACAGCGGCTCGTCATCGAGGATCCACTTGCGCGGACGATCACGCTCCTGCGCTTCGGTTTCGCGCCAGGCGGCGAGGGCAGCGGCGACGGTCTGCTCGCGTGCATTCAGGCGCGACAGGCTGCGCAGGCGCTGCCAGGCGTCGTGCGGCAAAGTGACGTACTGATCCGACTCGCACAGGCGCGCGCAGTCTTCGGCCATCCAGGCCAGGCGGCCGCGTTCGACCAGCATCGCCTGCAGTTCCGGATAGATCTGCGCGAGGTACTCGACATCGGCTGCGGCGTAGTCCATTTCCGGGACGGTCAAGGGTCGCCGCGCCCAGTTGGTGCGCGACAGGCTCTTGTCGAGGGTGATGCCGAGACGCTTGTCGATCAGGCCGGCGTAGCCGATCTGGTCGCCGATACCGAGCAGGGTTGCCGCGATCTGCGCATCGAACAGGGGTTGTGGGCAGCGCCCGCGCAGGCGCACGAGGATTTCGAGGTCCTGACCCGCGGCGTGGAACAGCTTGATGACCCCCGGTGTGTAGAGCGCATCGAGCAGCGGCGTAAGGTCGCTCAGCGCGATCGTGTCGACCAGCGAGGATTCCTGCTGGTCGCGGACCTGGACCAGGCACAGCTGCGGGTAATAGGTGTCGACGCGGATGAACTCGGTGTCTACCGCGAGAAATTCGCTGCGGACCCAGCGCGCGGCTGCAGCAGCGAGCGCGTCGGGGGTATTGATCAAGGTATAGGACATGTGTGGGGGATCTTGTTGTTCTGGTGCCGTGAAGTGACCGTGGCGGCCAATTCCGGCATTTCATGTCGACTAGAATACCGCCTCACCCCGGCTCATGAATCCGATCGCGCCCATGCTCGCGCAAATCATCGCTGTGACCATCCGCTTGCTCGGCTTTCGCGCCGGGCCGCAGGACTTCCCGTTCGATCCGCGCCTGACCCTGCCGCTGGTCGGCTTTGCCGGTCTGGCCAATCTGCTGGTCTTTGTGCAGATCCTGCCGCTGGCCAGCGCCGTTGCGATGGCTGCGGCAATGATCGGCGGCACGGCGCTGGTGACCCGTTCAGTGCTGCGTGCGCGGCATGTGCCCGAGCGCTTCAATCAGACTTTCAACGCGCTGCTGGCAACCACCGGCGTGCTGACGGCCGCATTGATTCCGCTGTTCGTGCAGCTGGTTCCGGGCCTGCAGCAGATTGCCGGGAATCCCGAACTGCTCAACGACCCGGAGGCGCTGCAACCGCTGCTGCCACAGAGCGCCGTGTTCCTCATGAACCTGCTCAACTTCTGGAATTTCGCGGTGACGGCGCACATCTATCGCCACGCCGGCAATGTCAGCCTGTGGCTTGGGTTGATCATTGCGCTGATTGCGGCGTTCGTCGTGCTGTTCTTTGTCGCATTCGCCGGAGCGATTGCCGGCTCGCTGTTTGGCGTCGCGTAAGCCGATGCACATTCACGTCCTGGGTATCTGCGGCACCTTCATGGCGGGTATCGCTGCGATCGCCCGCGAAGCCGGCCACACCGTCACCGGTTCGGATGCCAATGCCTGGCCGCCGATGTCGACCCAGCTCGAGCAGCTCGGCATCACCGTGATGAGCGGCTACGACCCTGCGCATCTGCAGCCGCAGCCGGACATGGTCGTCGTCGGCAATGTCGTCAGTCGCGGCAATCCGGCGATGGAGTATGTGCTTGACGCCGGTTTGTCCTATACCTCGGGCCCGCAGTGGCTGGCCGAGAACGTGCTGAGGGATCGGCACGTGCTCGCCGTTGCCGGCACGCACGGCAAGACGACGACGAGCGCGATTCTCGCCTGGCTGCTCGAACACGCCGGTATGGCGCCGGGCTTTCTGGTCGGCGGCGTGCCGCAGAACTTCGGCATCTCCGCGCGGCTCGGCAAGTCGAAGTACTTCGTTATCGAAGCCGACGAATACGACACCGCGTTCTTCGACAAGCGCTCGAAGTTCGTGCACTACCGGCCGCGCACCGCCGTGCTCAACAATCTCGAGTACGACCACGCCGACATCTTTCCGGATCTGGCCAGCATCGAACGCCAGTTCCATCACCTGATCCGCACCGTGCCGCGCAGCGGCCAGCTCGTCGTCAACGGCCAGGACGCCAATCTCACGCGCGTGCTGCAGCAGGGCTGCTGGAGCGAGGTCGTGCGCTTCGACCATGCCGATGGCTGGCGGGGCCGAGCGGTCGAAGGCGGCTTCGAGCTGACCGTGAACGCAAAGAACTACGGGCGCGTGCGCTCACCGCTGGCCGGCGCGCACAACCGCTCGAACGCGCTTGCGGCGATGGCGGCTGCTGCCCACGCGGGCGCGCCGGTCCCGATGCTCATCGAGGGTCTCGCCGCTTTCCGCAATGTGCGCCGTCGCCTCGAGCGCGTCGGCGAAGCGCGTGGGGTCACCGTGTTCGATGACTTCGCCCATCACCCGACGGCGATCGCCGCCACGGTCGAAGCCTTGCGCAGCGCCGGTCCCGGCCGCGTCCTTGCCGTGCTCGAACCGCGTTCGAACACGATGCGCCTCGGTACGCACGCGCACGAGCTGGCCGACAGCCTGCGCGACGCAGACCTGTGTTTTGTCTACGCTCGCCCTGACCTGAAGTGGGACGCAGCCGGCGCACTCAGCGACGTCGGCTCACGCCTGCGCGTGCATGCCGAACTGGATGCGCTGGTGCGCGGCATCGTTGCCGAAGCGCAGTCCGGTGATCGCGTGCTGGTGATGACCAATGGCGATTTCGGTGGTGTGCACGGGAAGATCGTAGCGGCGCTGGGGAATGGCTAGCCGCTAGGTCTGCGCCGGTCTCTCGATACACCGTGCGCAAGCGCACGGCACTCGAGACGAACGGGCTTTTTTGTTTCCGCAACAACAACTCTCCGTTCGTCTCGAGTGCCGCGCATAGCGCGGTGTATCGAGAGACCTCAACAGCAGCTCACGCTGCGCGAAAATACGCCCGCGTATTCTCATGCACCTGCGGATGTTCACGCAGTTCAAACGGTGTCATCCAGCGGTAATCACCGTGCTGCTCCTGCGGCAGCGTCGCAGGTAAGTCAAGCGCTAACTCATGCGCCAGCACAACGTAGTGCGTACTGATGCCCGGTGCCTGCATGAAATTGTTCGCATAGAAATGCTCGTAGACGCCGAGCAGGCGCGCGTCACGTCGCGCGCTGGCGCGACCGAGTTCGGCGGCGGTGATGCGCGCAAATGCGGCGTCGAGGGTTTCGTTCTTGCGGACCGCGCCGCCGGGGACAAACCAGGTGCCGCGTGCGGGTTCGTTGCGACGCAGGCCGACGAGAACGCGGCCTTCGGCATCACGCACGATCAGGTCGATGGCAACCAGCGGCGCACTGGCAACGACCTGGAGATAAGCATCAGCGGGTAGAGGCCCGCCGCTCATCAGCTGTGTTGGAGCACGCCGTGGGCCTGCTGGTCGGCGTGATAGCTCGAACGCACCATCGGGCCGCTGGCGACATGCGAGAAGCCCATCTGCTCGCCGATCACGCGCAGGCGCTCGAACTCGTCGGGGTGCACGTAGCGCGCAACCGGCAGGTGATGTTTCGACGGCTGCAGGTACTGGCCGAGGGTGAGCATGTCGACCTTGTGGGCGCGCAGGTCGCGCATGACCTGTTCGATCTCTTCGATCTCTTCGCCGAGGCCGAGCATCAGGCCCGACTTGGTCGGGACCTCAGGATGCAGGCCCTTGAAGCGTTCAAGCAGATCGAGGCTCCAGTCGTAGTCGGAGCCCGGGCGCGCGAGCTTGTACAGGCGCGGCACGGTTTCGAGATTGTGGTTGAAGACGTCGGGCGGCGTGTCCTTGAAGATCGTCAGCGCCGGATCCATGCGGCCGCGGAAATCCGGCACCAGCACTTCGATCGTCAGTTCCGGCGACAGTGCACGCGATTCGCGGATGCAGTTGGCGAAATGTTCGGCACCGCCATCGAGCAGGTCGTCGCGATCGACCGAGGTGATGACGACGTAGCGCAGACGCATGTCGCGGATCGTGCGGGCGAGATTGACCGGCTCGTCGAGGTCCAGCGGATTCGGGCGGCCATGGCCGACATCGCAGAACGGGCAGCGCCGCGTGCAGATCGCGCCCATGATCATGAAGGTCGCGGTGCCCTTGCCGAAGCATTCGCCGAGGTTCGGGCAGTTGGCTTCCTCGCAGACCGTATGCAGCTTGTTGGCGCGCAGTGCTTCCTTGATGCGCGCAACTTCCGGCGTGCCCTGCGTCTTCGCGCGGATCCACTCCGGCTTGCGCATCGGCGTGACCGTCGGCTCGATCTTGATCGGGATGCGCGCCATCTTGTCGGCGCCGCGCAGCTTCTCGCCCTGGACGATGCGGCGCGGTGCTGCGGGTGGTTGCTGCGTGGGGGTATCGCTCATACCGCCATTGTAGCGGAGGCGGGCGGGGTGGAGCCCCGCAGGGCTACTTGATCCGCTTGACGCTGGCCTGGGTGTTCAGGCCCTCGACCTTGAGCCAGTAGTTGCCCATGAAGCCGCGCTTGACCGTGACCGCGGGGCTCTCGATGTGGTGATAGACGTCGCGGCAGTTGGCGCAGCGCCAGATCTGGCCGTTGTCGAGCTTGAATTCCGTGTCCCTGCCCCAGCCGGTGAAGGGTCCGCTGATGCGGCTTTCTATGGCGTCCGGCACCTCGGGATCGCCGGCCTTGGTGGGCAGGCTCTCGGCGCCGAAGCGCTCCGATTCGACGACTGGCAGTGCCGGTGTGGCGCTCGGCGCCGGAAGTTCGACTGCCGGCTCAACAGTAGCCGGTGTCGCCCGGGGCGCGTTGTGGCGGTCGTAGCAGGCCAGACGGGCCGTCGCATCGACGATGGCCGCGCAGGCGCTGGGTTCAGACGCCGCTGCCGCCGTGCTTGCCGTGATCAGGATTCCGCCCGCTGTCAGGATTTGCTGCCACATCGCCCAGTCTCGCTGTGTTGTCTGCGAGCGAACTTATCACGCGGCGAGGGCCGGGCTGCAGTTCGGCACGATGTCGACCGCGGAGCCGGCATCAACGGCCAACCCCAGTGTCTGGCGCACCGCCTGCTCGGCGCGCAGCGCGATAGTGGCCCGGTCAAGGCCGCTGGCTGCAAACGGTGCGCAGTAGTGCATGTCGACGCGCAGCGCGGGTTCGCGCAGCAGACGCAGGATGTGGCGGACCAGATCGTCGTTGCCGATGAAGGGGGCGACGAGACGGCCGTCGCGCGCGGGGCCGTAGCGCAGGGCCAGCGGCTGGATCTGGGCATTGCCATCCAGCGCGGCGCTGAACAGGCGCGCATGGAAGGGCAGAACCTGTTGTCCGTCGGTCGTCGTGCCTTCAGGAAACAGGACGACTGAACCGCCATTGGACAGGTGCGGCACCAGGGCTTCGATCAGCGGCTTGGCCCCACCTTTGCCGCGACGCAGATAGAACGTGCCGGCAGCCTTGGCCAGCGAGCCGGCCACCGGCCAATGGCGAATCTCGGACTTGGCGATGAACTGGCACTGGTTGCCGGTCGAGATCACCGGGATGTCGAGCCAGGACACGTGATTTGCCGCGGTGACCGTCGCGCCGCGCGCACGCTGGCCATGCACGACCAGCTCGATGTTGAGGATGCGCAGCAGGCGGCGTGACCAGAAGCGTGCAATCGGCTCGGGACGCAGGCGGCCGGTGAAATCCAGATTGACCGCCGTGGAGACCAGGATGCCGGTGACGATGTGAACCAGCAGGCGTGCGCTGCGGACGAGGGTGCGGAGGCCGACCAGCATCAGGGAACCCGGTTTCAGGCCTGCAGCGCTGCGCCGGTGGTGGCTTCGCTCTGGCGGCCGAGGAAGTGACGGGCGTAGCGCGGATGCAGGTCAGTGACGTTGAGCAGCATGAAGACGTCGGCGCAGTTGAAGTCGCGATCCCAGTAGGCGTCGCCGCAGGCCTTCGCGCCGAGGCTGAGATAGGCCTTGAGCAGCGGCGGCATGCGTGGCTTTTCGCCAGGGCGATTGTCTGCAGCAGGCAGCCGGATGAAAGGCCGCACGCGCTGCGACTCCGGAGCCAGATACTTG
>CAZDPA010000178.1:7789-8105 GCA_964507195.1 uncultured Salinisphaerales bacterium
CGGCGTCGGAGACCGAGCGGTACATGGTGTCGCCGAACAGGTAGTCGTAGCCCTCGTTGATGATGAAGGCAGCGATGCCCTGCCACAGCGTCGCGATCACCGCGCCGTTGCGGTACTCGGCGTCGACGCAGGTGCGGCCGATTTCCATTACCCGACCCGGCAGCGAGTCGAGCATTGCCAGATCGAACTCACCCGACGAATAGAAGCCGCCGGCCGAGGGCGCGCGGTCGTCGGTGAGGATGCGGGTGCACGCGACGATGCGTTCGCTGCCGGCTTCGACCACCATCAGGTGACGGCAGTGGCGGTCGAACTCGTC
>CAZDPA010000179.1:0-7821 GCA_964507195.1 uncultured Salinisphaerales bacterium
AGTCGCGCAACCGCCGTGTCGACATCGTCATCAAGCCGGTGATCCAGGGTCAGGAACAGCAGGCCTGGACACCGCCGCCGTATCTCGGCGGCTGATTCCAGCTGCTTTGCGGCAAAGACGCCCCCGCATGCGGGGGCGTTGTCGTTTGAGTGGCAAACTACGCGGCGAATGAATGATGGGTAGGGGATACGCTTGGCAAAGATGACCTTGATTGGCGGCATTCATGCGGTGACCGCCGCCCTGGAAGATGCGCACGACAAGCCTTTCGAAGTGCTGGTGGCCGACTCGCGCCAGGACGAGCGCATCCGCAGAGTGCTGGAACTGGCCAAGACCCTGCAGGTGCGCTACCGGGTTGTGCCGAAGTCCGAACTCGACATCAAGGCCCCTGGCCTGCGCCACCAGGGCGTGATCGCCTATGTGCCGGAAAAGGCCTTCGATACCGAGGACATGCTGTACCGCGCCGCCGAGCCCGAGCACCTGCTGCTGGTGCTCGACGGCGTGCAGGACCCGCACAACCTCGGTGCCTGCCTGCGTACCGCTGAAGCGGCGGGTGTCACCGCTGTGATCATGCCCAAGGACCGCAGCGCCAGCCTGAGCGCGGTCGCTCGCAAGTCGGCCGCCGGTGCCGCCGAGCGCGTGCCGATCGTCACCGTGACCAACCTGTCGCGCACCCTGACCCAGCTCAAGGAGCTGGGTTACTGGGTCACCGGCCTGGCCGGCGAGGGCACCGAGTCGATCTTCGATGTGGACCTGACCGGCCCGACCGTTCTGGTCATGGGTGGCGAAGGCGAGGGCATGCGGCGCTTGACCCGCGACGGCTGCGACCGTCTGGCGCGCATCCCGATGCAGGGCAAGGTCGAGAGCCTGAACGTGTCGGTCGCGACGGCGGTGTGTCTGTATGAGGCGATGCGCCAGCGTACGGCCGGCAAGAAGCCGAAGACCCCAGCTGCGGGTGGCAAATCTCCAGCGTCCAAAGTTGCTTCAAAACGCTGATTCGCCTACTATTCGCGCCCCTTTCCGGACCCCGGAAGGGGTTTTAGCCACTTGCTCCACGCCGAATCGACAAGAACCAGGCGGGGGCCGCGCGACGAAATCGCGTGTTCACAAGGAGATGCAATGCGTCACTACGAAATCGTAGTCATGGTGCACCCGGACCAGAGCGAACAGGTTCCGGCCATGATCGAGCGTTACAAGGGCATGGTCGAAGCCGGTGCCGGCAAGGTCCATCGCTTGGAAGACTGGGGTCGTCGCCAGCTGGCCTATCCCATCAACAAGGCGCACAAGGCGCATTACGTGTTGATGAACCGGGAAATCCCCGGCGAACCCCTGGCTGAGCTGGAGAACGCGTTCCGTTTCAACGACGCCGTGATCCGCTGCTTGGTCGTCAAAAAGGACACCGCCGTGACCGCGCAGTCGCCGCTGTTCAAGGTGCCGGATGAAGAAAAAAAGCCGGGCGAATACCGCTCGCGCCGCGATGACGCTGACGCTGACGCCGATGGCGATGAAGACAGCGAATCGGATTCCGACAACGAAGGCGTGCGCAACGCCGAAGCAGGAGCCTAAGTCATGGCACAGTTTTTCCGTCGCAAGAAGTCGTGCAAGTTCAGCGCCGAAGGCGCTCCGGAGATCGATTACAAGGATCTCAACGTGCTCAAGCAGTACATCGGCGAGAACGGCAAGATCGTTCCGGCGCGCATCACCGGCACCAAGTCGCGCTATCAGCGTGAACTGGCGCTGGCGATCAAGCGCGCTCGCTTCCTGTCGCTGCTGCCGTATACCGACGGCCATCTGTAAGGAGACCCGACATGGAAGTGATTCTGCTTGAGAAGATCAAAAAGCTTGGCGACCTCGGCGATACCGTCAAGGTGAAGTCGGGTTTCGGCCGCAATTTCCTGCTGCCACAGGGCAAGGCGCTGCCGGCCACTGAGAACAACCGCAAGGTGTTCGAAGCCCGCAAGGCTGACTTGCTGAAGAAGTCGCAGGACAGCGTCAACGCCGCCAAGCTGCGTGCCGAGAAGCTGAATGGTCTGAGCCTGACGATTCCGGTACTGGCTGCCGAAGAAGGTCGTCTATACGGTTCGGTCGGTCCGGCTGAAATCGTCAACGCCGCCGCACAGAAGGGCGTCGAGATCCACAAGAACGAAATCGACATGGTCAGCGGTCCGATTCGCGCGATCGGCAGCTACACGGTTGCCGTCGTGCTGCACTCGGAAGTCGCCTCGTCGGTGACGGTCGTGGTCGAAGCGCAGAAGGCTGTCGGCTAAGCCTTTCGTTCCAGCAGTCCCCAGCGGCCCGCCTCGTGCGGGCCGTTGTGTTTATGGCACGGGCTGCGGCGCAGCATGCGCCGCAGCGGGCTTCCCCCGGCTTCATCATCGGTAGACAATCAGCGCCTCATGAATACCGTCGCCAAGATGCAGGGTCAGGTCAAAGCTCCGCCGTACTCGCCGGAAGCCGAGGCGTCGGTGCTCGGTGGTCTGATGCTCGACAACCGCAGCTGGAATGACCTGGCGGGTCGCCTGTCTCCGGAGGACTTCTATCGCGAAGATCACCAGATGATCTACCGCGGCATCTGCGATCTGGTCGGTGCCAACCGGCCGTGCGACTTTCTCACCTTGTCCGAGCATCTCAAGGCTCACAATCGGCTTGAGGCGGCGGGCGGCATGGCCTATCTCGGTACGCTGGCGAACGACACGCCGAGCGCGGCGAATGTCATGGCCTATGCGGAGATCGTGCGTGAACGCGCGGTCCTGCGCAGCCTGATCGCCGCGGGCGGCGATATTGCCGAGCTTGGCTTTCGCGCCGACGGTCGCAGCTACGCCGAGCTGATCGACATCGCCGAGCAGAAGGTATTTGCCTTGCGCACCCGTTCGGAAAAGGCGAAGTCGAACTATCACTCGATGCCGGAGTTGATGGATCAGCTCGAACAGAAGATGGAGTACCTGCGCCAGAACCCGTCGGGTCTCGCGGGTTTGGCGACCGGCTTCACCGATCTGGATGCCAAGACCACCGGTTTCCATCCGGGCGACCTCGTGATCCTCGCGGGTCGTCCGTCCATGGGCAAGACCAGCTTTGCGCTCAACATCGCCGAACACGTCGCCCTGTATCTGAAAAAGCCGGCGGCGGTGTTCAGCATGGAAATGCCTGCCGAACAGCTCGCGCTGCGTATGGTGTCGTCGTTTGCGCGCATCCCGATGGGGCAGTTGCGCGGTGGTGACATGGAAGATCGCTACTGGGATCGCCTGGTTTCCCAAGGCAGCCTGATTCGCGAGGCGCCCTTGTACATTGACGAGACCGGCGCGCTGTCGCCGCTGGACCTGCGTTCACGTGCGCGGCGCATCAAGCAGCGTCACGGTCTCGGCCTGATCGTAGTGGATTACATCCAGCTGATGCAGGTTGCCGGCACCAAGGAAAACCGTACCAACGAAATTTCCGAAATCTCGCGCAGTCTCAAGGCGCTGGCCAAGGAACTCGAAGTCCCGGTCATCGCGCTATCGCAGCTCAATCGCGGTGTCGAGCAGCGCGACAACAAGCGTCCGCGCATGGCGGACCTGCGTGAGTCGGGCGGTATCGAGCAGGACGCCGATCTGGTGATCTTCATCTACCGCGACGAGGTCTACAACAAGGACTCGCCGGACAAGGGCACGGCCGAAATCATCATCGCCAAACAACGTAACGGTCCGCTGGGCACGGTGAAGACGGCCTTCCTCGGCGAGTTCACGCGCTTCGACAATCTGGCGCACGGTGCCGACGACGATTACGCATGATCCCGCGCGTCACTGCGACCGTCGATCTGACGGCGCTCACCGATAACCTGCACGCGATCCGCCGGCTCGCGCCGCGCTCCCGCGTGATGGCAGCGGTCAAGGCCGATGCCTACGGTCACGGCGCGGTGCCGGTGGCGCGTGCGCTCGAGGCCGGCGGTGTCGACGCGCTGGCGGTGGCCTGTCTCGAAGAGGCGATGACTCTGCGACAGGCGCATATCCAGGCGCCGGTTGCCTTGCTCGAAGGCATCATCTCTGCCGAAGAAGCGGCGTTGGCGGTGTACGAGCGTCTGCATGTCGTGGTCCATGACCACTGGCAGATCGCTCTGCTCGAACGGCTGCCGGAAAGTGCGCGTCTGACCGTGTGGTTCAAGATCGATACCGGCATGCACCGGCTCGGTTTTCCGGTCGAGGACGTGCCGCGCCTGTGCGAAACCCTGGGCCGCCATCCAGGCTGGAGCTTCGCCGGATGGATCACTCACCTGGCCTGCGCCGACGAGCCTGGGAATCCGTTCACGCCGCTGCAGTTGAGCCGTTTTGAATCGGCGCTGAAGGGTGTGCCGGGTGCGCGTTCGATCGCCAATTCGGCAGGCTTGCTCGGCTGGCCGCAGACGCGCATCGACTGGGTGCGCCCGGGTTTGGCGTTGTACGGTTGTTCGCCCCTGCCGCATGTCAGCGCACAGGCGCTCGGCCTGCGCCCGGCGATGCGTCTGGAGGCCCGCATCATCGCAATCCGCGAGTATCCGGCCGGCGACGGTATCGGCTACGGCCTGCGCTATCGCAATGTCGAGGCGACACGGATTGCGGTCGTGTCAGTCGGCTATGCCGACGGCATGCACCGTGCGTTTGTGGATGGCACGCCGGTGCTTATTCGCGGCCGTCGCGCCTACCTGGCCGGCCGCGTGTCGATGGACATGATCACGGTCGACCTGCGCGATGTGCCCGATGCAGCCGTGGGCGACGCGGTCCTGCTGTGGGGGGCGGGGCTGCCGGCCGAAGAAGTCGCGACCCGTGCCGACACCATCGCCTACGAACTGTTCTGCGGCCTGACGGGCCGGGTCAGGTTCAACTACCTCGGCGGCTGAGGTCGCTAGCGAACAGCCGGCGAAGCCTTGCGCAGGGCTTCGGCGGTCGTGGCTGCCCCGGTGCGATTGAGCTGGTCACGGGTGATGACCTGCCCCGGAGCCGAGATGCAGGGCTGATCGGCATCGGGTTTTATGCGGCTGCCGGTGTTCTGCAGGCAGTTCGGCTGGGGTTCGGCAGCCGGCGCTTTCTCAGTAGTGGCAGCAACGGTTTCAGCAGTCTCGGCAGCGCCAGCCACCAGGGAAAAAGCCAGCAGTGCAGCGGCGCTGGCAAGCGTCGTGTAGTTCATGACCGACCTCCTCATTCACTTGCAGACGGTCCGCCGGGTTTCGGCAGCCTGAAAAGAAAGACCGCGCATTGGCGCGGTCGTTCAATACTTCTGCCGGAAAACCGGGGCTGGGCAAGCGCTCAGGTGGTCAGCAGAAACATCATTTTGGTGCCGGCCAGCTCGACGGTATCGTTGTTGATCAGCTTGCGCGCCTGGGCGTCGATCTGCTGGCCATTGACCAATGGACGCGGCCCGCCGCTTTCGCCGCCGACATGCACGATGTAGTAGCCATCAGCACGGCGGGTGATCGCGGCAACCTGGACGCCGGGCTTGCCGATCGTCGTCAGCGCTTTCGTCAGTTCGAGTTCCTTGCCGGCATTGGGGCCGGAGGCAACGCGCAGCTTGGCCAGCATCGGGATCTTGGTCGGTGCGGCGACCGGCGGCAGGGTTGCGGCAGCGGGTGCTGCGGTAGCCTTGTTGACCTGCGCATCGAATGCCGCGCCAAACTGGCCCGGCTTGAGAATCATGGTGCGCTCGAACTCGTCACTGCCTGCGGCTTCGCCTTCATAGCGCAGGGTGTTGCGGCCCACCGAGATCACGTCGCCGTGCGACAGCGGGTGCTTGGCAATCTGCCGACCGTTGACCTGGGTGCCATTGGTGGAATCGAGATCTTCGAGAAAGGAGTCCTGCAGGATTGTGATCACCACTGCGTGGTGTCCGGAGACGGCCTTGTCGTTCAGCGGGATATCGTTGTCCTGATGGCGACCGATGGTGACGCGCTCCTTTTCGAGCGCGAACTCCTTGGTCTGGCCGTTGCTGTCGCTGACAATCAATTTACCCATTAGAACCATTCCATTAAGCGTTCGTACCAGCGCCGACCGCGTGCAAACGAGTGTTTCACGCTGGCGAGGACTACGGAGATATTGTCGTTGCCGCCGTTCTGATTTGCCAGCGCAATCAACTCTTTTGCGGCCTGATCCAGATTTGCCGCCTGCAGTTCGAGAATCCGGGCGATTTCGGCGTCGCTGACCATGTCGGTCAGGCCATCCGAGCACAGCAGGAGGATGTCGCCGACATCGACGGTGTCTTCCATCAGGTCGACCAGCACGTCCGGCTCGGCGCCGAGGGCGCGGGTCACGATGTTCTTGCGGACCAGGGTCTGAGCTTCATCGCGGCTGTAGTGGCCGCGGGCGATCAATTCCTCGACCAGCGAGTGATCGCGGGTGATCGGCTCCAGTTGCTGGGCGCGATAGCGATACAGTCGCGAGTCGCCGACATAGGCGATCGACATGCGATCGTCATGCAGGATGCACGCGACGATCGTCGTACCCATGCCGGCACACTGCGGCTGGCTGGCGGCAACAGAGCAGATCGTCTTGTGGGCTTCCTCGACCGCGGTCTTCAGCAGCAGGGCCTCGACGCTGTGGCCGCTGACCGGGTCGACCTCGCCGTGATGCAGAGTCGGCCAGTGCCGACGCGCCAGATCAAGCACGGTGCTGACCGAAATCCCGCTGGCGATCTCGCCGGCGTTGTAGCCGCCCATGCCGTCGGCCAGTACCAGCAGGCCGATGTCCTGATCCTCGCCGATGGCGTCTTCGTTATTGCCACGGACGCGACCGGTATCGGTCAGCAGCGCAGTACGCACCTTGCCTTTGAGTGCCATCGTGCGGAGTCGCTCAGGAACCGACCGCCAATGCGCGCAGGTCGCGCGCAAGGTCGGCACCGTTGGCGTAACGGTCGTCAGCTTTCTTGTTCAGCAGGCGGTCGATGATCGCACTCAGCGCCGGTGGCAGGTCGGGGCGCAGCACCCGCGCCGGCGCATGCGCTTCGTTGGTGATCTTGAGCATCAGGTTGACCATCGACTCGGCCTGGAACGGCAGCGCGCCGGTCAGCAGCTGGTACAGCGTCACGCCGAGGGAGAACAGGTCCGAACGGCCGTCCACGCGACGGCCCGCGAGTTGCTCAGGCGACATGTAGCTCGGCGTGCCGAGCACCATGCCGGTCTTGGTCTTGCTCGAATCGGTGATGCGGGCAATGCCGAAGTCCATCAGCTTCAGGGTCCCGGTCGCCTCGACGATCATCATGTTGGCCGGCTTGATGTCGCGGTGCACGATGCTGTTGCTATGCGCGTAGTTCAGGGCATCGGCGGCTTCGGCGATCAGCCGGACCACTTCTGTCACCGGCAGCAGGGTGTTCGGTTTGATGTGGCTGGTCAGGTCCCTGCCGCGGATGAACTCCATTGCGATGTAGGCCAGGTCATGCTCTTCGCCGGCATCGTAGATCGAAACGATGTTCGGATGGGCCAGGCGCCCGGCGGTTTCAGCCTCGCGGAAGAAGCGCGCCTTCACGCCGGCGAGTTCGTCCGGTTCGAACTCCTGTGACAGCGCCATGGTTTTGATCGCGACGATGCGGCCGATCTTCGGGTCCTTGCCCATGTACACGACGCCCATCGCGCCCTTGCCGAGCTCTTTTTCGACCTGGTAGCGACCGAGCATGGGCTTCTCGATCTTCTGCGTGCCGTCGCTGTCGAGCATCATCGTGCCGCCTGGGTGTGAGTGCCCTCCGGCGCCCCCGAGAATCACTGTTTCCGACAGCTTCTTCGCGCGATTGAGCTTCTGCTGGATGTCGCGGTAGCCGGCATTGTGTTCGGCGATGTACTGGTACACCGCCTCGGCCTTGTTGAACTGGCGCTTGCGCTCGAAATCCAGC
>CAZDPA010000180.1:0-7763 GCA_964507195.1 uncultured Salinisphaerales bacterium
CATCGACGCCGCGCGCGCGGCCTTCGGGGCGCCGGACGTGCTGGTCTACAACGTCGCATCGCATGCGCCCGGTCGGCCCCTGAGCGTCGCGCTGGATGACGTCGTTGCGAACTTCAAGGTCAATGTGGTCTCTGCACTGATTGCAGCGCGCGCGGTGGCGCCGGCGATGATCGAGCGCAAGCGCGGCACGATCCTGTTCACCGGCGGCGGCTTCGCTTACGAGCCGGCGGCCGACTATTCGTCGCTGTCGATGGACAAGGCCGCGCTGCGTTCGCTGACCTATACGCTGGCGCAGGAGATGGGCATGCATGGTGTCCACGTCGCGACGGTAACGGTCTACGGCTTCGTCCAGCACGGTACCAAGTTCGATCCGACGCGCATTGCGCAGCGCTACATCGATCTGCACCGTCAGCCCAAGGGCCATTTCGAGACCGAGGCGATCTACAAGTAACGCTTCAGGAGTCCGTTGCAGCCATGACCGCCATGCCCGCCTTTCCGCTGATCCGCAACGTCAGCGCGCTGCGTGAGCGCGAGTTCGATGCGCTGGTGATCGGCGGCGGCATCTACGGCACATGGACGGCCTACGACGCCGCGAGTCGCGGACTGTCGGTGGCGCTGATCGAGAAAAGCGACTGGGCGGCGGGGACTTCATCGGCGTCGAGCAAGCTGATTCACGGCGGTCTGCGCTATCTCGAACATTACGAGTTCGGCCTGGTTCGCCATGCGCTGAAGGAACGCCGCACCCTGTACAGCATCGCGCCGCACCTCGTGCGTCCGCTGAATTTCGTGCTGCCGATGTGGAAGGGCCCGCGTGCGAGTCCGCTGATGATTTCCGCCGGCCTCGTGCTCTACGACCTGATGGCCTACGGCAAGCAGCCGGTGCCGCGCCACAAGTTCCATCGTCCGCGCGAGCTGCTGGCACGGTATCCCTACGTCGATCCGCATCGCCTGCTCGGCGGCTTCCGCTACGGCGACTGCCAGGAAGACGATGCGCGCATGACGCTCGTCGTGACGGCGGCGGCGCAGGCCAGCGGCGCGGTCTGCGCCAACCGCGTGCAGGCGGAGACCTTGAACGAAACCCAGGGGCGCGTCAGCGGCGCGCGGGTTCGCGACCTGGCCGGGGACACCACGTTCGATATCCGCGCCAAGGTTGTCGTCAACGCCGCGGGGCCATGGGCACCGGGCCTGCTCGGTGCGGCAGCCCCCAGGGTCAAGCTGATCAAGGGCACGCATCTGGTGCTGCCGGCGATTGCCGGCTGCAACGAAGCCTTCCTGCTGACCGCGGCCGACGGTCGCGTGTTCTTCGTGATCCCCTGGTACGGCCACACCCTCGTCGGTACGACCGAGCAGCAGATCGACACGCCGGAGCAGGCGCAGCCGAACGACGACGAAACCCGCTACCTGCTCGAAGGCGTGCGCAAGGGCCTGCCCGGCATCAACTGGACCGAGGCGGACGTGATCGGCCGCTTTGCCGGCGCGCGCATGCTGCAGGCCGAGGATACCGAATCGCTTGCCGCGGTTTCCCGTGAGTTCGATGTGCTCAATCCCAAGCCAGGCCTGGTGATGCATATCGGCGGCAAGTTCACGACCTCACGCAGCGACAGCACCGAGATCGTCGATCAGGTATTTCGTTTGCTCGGACGCAAGGCACCGCGATCGGTGACGCACGCGCAGTGTCTGCCGGGTGCGCCCCCCGAGCCCTTCGAGCACTGGCAGTCGGAGGCGATTGCCGAACTGGCGCAGGCCGGCGTCGATACCGAGGCCGCGCGCTGGCTGTCGCTGCGTCACGGCACCGGTATCCGCGCGATCCTGGCGCTGCTCCAGGAGCGACCGGAACTCTCACAGCGCATCGACGCGCGCGCGCCGTTCATCCAGGCCGAAGCCGTGCATGCGGTGCGCGCGGAAATGGCCGGCAGCATCGACGACGTCGTTCGTCGGCGCATGCCGCTGTCGCTGCTGATCGGGGATCAGGCCTGGCGACCAGCGCTGGAAACCTTGCTGCGCGACGAGGGTGCGGCGGCTTAGCTTTTTCGCTCGCGGGATCAACGCCGCCGTTCGTGTCGAGTGCCGGCGAAGCCGGTGTATCAAGACACCTGAGCTGAAGCAGCGGCATCTCGATACACCGCACGCTTCGCGCGTGGCACTCGATGCGAGCGGGCTTCGTTTGTCAGGCCGGTTCCGCCTCCGGCGCCAGCGGAATCTGCACCGGCTCGCCGAGGAACTTCGGTTGCGTGCGCAGCAGAAACAGGTCGAATACCGCCTTGGTGCGAGCGAAGATTTCACGTGGCGGGTTGCGTATGCCCATGCCGCCCTCGCTGGTTGCCGGTGCGAGATAGGCGACGACATCCATGCCCAGCTTGCGACCGAGAAAGAGCGCGCGGTAGCTGTGGTAGCGCTGGGTAACGAGCGTGTAGCGGGTAAGGCCGAAGATGGCCTGCGCGCGCGTCACCGAGTCGAGCGTGCGGAAGCCGGCGAAGTCCATCGTGATCGCGGTCTCCGGCACGCCGAGCTTGACCAGTTCCTGGTACATGCGGCGTGGCTCGTTGTAGCTGTCGTCCGGGTTGGCGCCGCTGACGATCAGGTGCCGCACCTTGCCGTTGTTGTACAACTCCGCGGCCGCGGTGATCCGGCCGCGGAATTCGGGACTCGGCTTGCCGCTTTCCAGGTACTTGCTGGTGCCCAGCACCAGCCCAACGTCATTGAACGGCAGCAGAGCCCAGTTCGTGTACATGTAGGCGTCCGTGCTGTTGATGACCCAGCGGTTGGACAGCAGCACGACGAACACCAGAGCGCCGGCACCCATCAGTGCCCAGCGGCGCAGCAGACGGCGAGTCGAAGGTCTCAAGCGCACAGACCCCACAGCAGCCAGGCGAACAGGCCGAGCTGGACGAAATAGAAGGTTGCGCGGATCAGCACCAGCCAGTGCGACGTGCCGATCAGGTGAGTCACGCTTTGCGCGATGCGCGCGTACAGGATCCAGCAGGCCACGGCATCGACACCCGCTGACTTGCCCAGTGCCGCGGCGGCGAGGACGATCACCGCGAAGATCGGCAGGTTTTCCAGGGTATTCAGGTGCGCATGTTCGGCGCGGCGGATCAGTCCCGGGCGATCCGCTTCCGCGCCGCGGCCCCAGCTGTTTGCCGGCTTGCCGCGCAGCATGTCGATGCCGCGCCACGACACCACAAGCAGGACCAGGGCCAGGGTCCAGGCGGTATAGGCGATCAGCGCGGTCATTCCGGTCATCGGGTTTCTCCTTTCGTTCTTGGTTGTGCGGCGAGTGACATTCTAGGGGTTTGTTGTCTTGCTTGGCTTGTACGAAATTAATGCGTCGGCATCCTGAACATCAGATCCACATTGCGATCCGTAGCCGTGCCGATACGGATGCCGCCCTGCGCGCACAGCGCGGAGAGATTGGCTTCGCTGATTGCCGCGGCAACAGCAGCTGGATCGCTCAAGTACAGCGCGCAGCGGTCATCGGCTTCCGCCAGGGGCTTGGACGGCGCGAACTGATGCTGCAGCACCGATGCCCGGATCGTACCGGTGCCATCGCCGTTGTCGAGCAGTTCGAGCAAGCGCTGCTCCTGCGGATGATCGATCAGCGATGCGCTTTCGATCTGCCAGAAGCCGCCGCATGCACCTTCCTGCTTGCAGCTGACCGGGGTTTCGATCGTGCCGTTGCTGCCAATGCCATTTTCGACCTTGAATGCACGGATGCGATGCTGGTGCGTGTGGCCTGCAACCCAGGCAATGACGTGCGGCCAGCTGGCCAGTTCGGCATTGAGCTGCGCGGCAGTGACTTCGATGTTGACCAATGCGCCGAACATGCCGTACTCCGCAAAGGTCAGGTCGGGATGGTGCGAGAAGATCAGCGCCAGCTGACCGCGGTTTGCGGACGCCGCGAGTTCCGCCTGCAGCCACTCGAACTGGGCCTGATCGATGCTGCCGTCCGACAGCGCGAACGGATTGCGCAGCACCGAGATCGGGATGCGCGGGTCGACGCCGTCTATGATCGTGTTGAGGACGATCAGGCGAACCTTGCCCTGCGCAGCGTCGAGCGCGTAATGGCCGTCGTTGCGCGAGTCGTCGTCCATGCGCCGTGCGATGTCGGCATGGTTGAAACCATGGCCGACCGGCCCCGGAGATTCGCTGGTGACGAAGAACTCGTCGATGAACTCATGGGCGTCGAACATGTAGTGACGACCGGTCAGCAGCGAGATCTCGTTGAGCGGCGTCGTCAGCGGGATGGTGCCGCGCAGATAGCCGTCGTGATTGCCGAAGGCGACATACCAGGGCATGTCGAGCGCGACGTTTGCGCAGTCCGGACCCTGGCTGCAGCGCAGGACTTCCGGCATGCCCGGCGCGCGGGTGAAGGTCTGTCGCGACGCGTCGGTCGAACCATCGGCAGCGCGACCGGTCAGCGCGGCCTGCTCGGTCGCAAGCAGCTGGCGCACGCTGCGCGTCAGGATCAGCTGGAAGGTCGGATCGGTGGTATCGGGATCCGGCGTCTGCGTGTCGGCGACGCCACGGCCGGTGAAGCGCGTGCAGCCCGTGGCGATCGCGGACTCCGAAGCGCCCGCGCCGAGTTCGGTGACACACTGCGTTTCGAAGGCGCTGACGCGATCGAAGCTGCCGTCGAGATTGTCGATGAAGCGCCGTGTTTCCGCGACCGTGGTGAGATCGGCGCTGTCGCCGGTGACGATCATGAACTCGGCAGGGAACTGCGCGTGGCAGTCGTTTGTTCGAGCGATCATGTCGTTCATGACTTCGTCGGTGTACTCCTCCTGAAGGCGCTGAGCGGCTTCGAAGGTCGGCAGCAGCGGGTCGAGCACCGATGCCCCGTTGATCGCCTGGGCCTCGTCATCGAGGATGTGATCGTCGGTGAACTGGACGAAGCGCAGCAGCAGGCGTGCATCGTCGCGGCGCTGGCCCGGCGCCAGTTCATTGCGGGTGACGTAGTCGTCCGCCGCAATGGCAGCGCATCTGGCGATGCCGCCAGCCGCAGCACCACCGCCGCCATCCGGCTTGTCATCATCGCTGCACGCGACCAGCAGCAATGTCGACAAGGTGATGCAGAGCGCCAGTGTCCTGTTCATCGCCAGTCTCCTCTTGTGATTGGCGCTGTGGCTACGCCTTCCTGCGCTAGCGACTGAGTCGGCGCATGCCCTGCTCGAGCCCAGCCAGCGTCATCGGGAACATGCGGCCCGCGCCGAGCAACTCGTTGGTGACCTGGATCGACGGCGAGTACTCCCAGTGCGATTCGGTTTCCGGATTGAGCCAGACCAGATGCGGGAACACGTCCATCACGCGCTTGAACCAGACCGCGCCGGCTTCCTCGTTCCAGTGCTCGACGCTGCCGCCCGGGTGGACGATCTCGTACGGGCTCATCGTCGCGTCGCCGACGAAGATCACCTTGTAGTCCGGCGTGTACTTGTGCAGCACGTCGAACACCGGAATCTTCTCCGAATGACGACGGGCATTGTCTTTCCACACGCTCTCGTAGAGGAAGTTGTGGAAGTAGAAATACTCGAGGTGCTTGAACTCGGTCTTGCAGGCCGAGAACAGTTCCTCGCAGACCTTGACGTGCGGGTCCATCGAACCGCCGACGTCGAGGAACAGCAGCACCTTCACCGCGTTGTGGCGTTCCGGCACCATCTTGATGTCGAGATAGCCGGCATTGCGCGCGGTCGACGAGATCGTGTCGTCCATGTCGAGCACTTCCGGCGCGCCCTCGCGCGCGAAGCGGCGCAGGCGCCGCAGCGCGACCTTGATGTTGCGTGTGCCGAGTTCGATCGTGTCGTCGAGATTGCGGTATTCACGCTTGTCCCAGACCTTGACCGCAGACTTCTGTCCGCCGGGCCCGCCGATGCGTACGCCTTCCGGGTTGTAGCCGCCATGGCCGAACGGCGAGGTGCCGCCGGTGCCGACCCACTTGTTGCCGCCCTGGTGGCGCTCCTTCTGCTCGGCAAGGCGCTGGCGCAGCGTTTCCATCAGTTCGTCGAGACCACCGAGGGCCTGGATCTTGGCTTTTTCCTCCTCGGTGAAATGGCGCTCGGCCATCTTGCGCAGCCACTCCTCGGGAATTTCGCCGAACAGCTCGCCGGTGATCGTCTCGACGCCCTTGAAGTAGGCGGCGAAGGCCTTGTCGAAGCGGTCGAACTGCGATTCGTCCTTGACCAGGGTAGTGCGCGAGAGGTGGTAGAAATCCTCCAGAGAAAATATCGCGACGTGGCGCGACAGCGCCTGCAGCAGCATCAGGAATTCACTTAGACTGGTTTTGAGGCCAGCGGCTCGCAGGGTGAAGAAGAAGGTGAACAGCACTGGGTCGGCCTCTGGTGCCAGCCTGCAATATGGGCTTGCATTGTAGCGAGGTGCGGCCAGTCCGGATGGACTCGAAAATGGGGTAACGATGGCGGCGATCCATGAAGCGCTGTGCGCAGCCGACCGGCATCTGCTGGCGACCGATCCGCTCATGGCCGGGCTGGTCCGGCAGTATGGGCCCTGCGGGCTCGTTACTAAGCGCCGCGAGCCTTTCCAGGTCCTGTGCGCTTCGATCATCAGCCAGCAGATCTCCAGCCGCGCCGCCGATACGATCCATGCCCGCGTCGTTGCCGGCTTCGGCGAGCGCGGCAGGATCAGTCCGGCGCTGCTCGCGGCGGCCGATTTCGACACCTTGCGCGCCTGCGGGCTGTCGCAGGCCAAGACCCGATGGCTGCAGCATCTGGGCGCGGTCACGGCGAGCGGTGCGCTGGACTTCGGGCGCCTGCGCAGGATGGACGACGAAGCTGCAATCGAAGTGCTGGATGCGCTGCCCGGCATCGGCCGCTGGACCGCGGAGATGTTTCTGATCTTCGCCCTGCACCGGCTCGATCTGTTCGCGATGGATGACGTCGGCCTGCGCCGTGGCGTCGACATGCTCTATGGCAAAGGGCGCAAGCTCGCGGACTCGCGCGTGCTGAAGATTACCAGCGTCTGGGCGCCGTACCGGTCGGTCGCGAGCTGGTACTTGTGGCGTTACGCCGACGGTCAGTCCGAAACCTGGGCCTGATTCGCGTCAAGTCGGTAGGCCGGTTCCGCATCGCGGAGCCGGGACGCTTGTTTTGCCGATGAAGCTTCCCGGCTTCTCCTGCGGCGTTCCCATCAAGCTGCGGCTTTGCGTGCCGCAGCCAGGGGTGTGACCTTGGTCAAGGTCGTGCCGGTCTGGTTCAGATGATCGAGCTGGATCCAGCGCAGCACTTCCATGCGGCCGTTCATGTCTTCGGTCAGTGCGGTGCAGGATTCGACCCAGTCGCCGCAGTTGTAGTACATCACGCCGTCGATCCGTCGTGCTTCGGCGTTGTGAATGTGGCCGCAGACCACACCGTCGAGTTCACGCCGGCGACATTCCCTGGCGAGCGAATCTTCAAAGGTCGAGACAATGTTGACCGCCGTCTTGACGTGCTGCTTGGCGAAGGCGGACAGCGACCAGTAGCCCAGGCCGAATTGCGCACGCGCCTTGTTGAACCAGTAGTTGAAGCGCATCGTGCCTTCGTACAGCGCGTCGCCGGCCAGCGCGATCCACTTGTGATAGCGCGTGATCACGTCGAAGAAATCGCCGTGCGTCACCAGCAGCCTGCGACCGTCCGCAGTCTCGTGGATCGCCTCGTTGACGAGGCGGATGTTGCCGATCTCCAGCTTGTAGTCGACGAACTTGCGCAGGAACTCGTCGTGGTTGCCGGTGACGTAGATCACTTCGGTTTCGCGCTTGGCCTTGGTCAGGATCTTGC